>JBDQGY010000192.1:0-8678 GCA_040265175.1 Nannocystaceae bacterium | reverse complement strand
GAGAAGGTGTTCACCATGGGGGTCTGCGAGCAAGACATCCCACCGGTGCTCTACACGCTGGGGCTCAACCTCGCGTGTTGCCTCGACCCGAGCTCGCCGGATTGCGTTACGGGGATCCCCTCGGTGGAGGTGCAAGGTGGGAGCGTCTACCTCAACGGCGTCGCCTGTGAGTAGCGCCCGAGCCCGCGTCTACGGCGTCTTGTAGGCCACGCCGAGTCCCACCAGGCACATCTCGTCGAGGGTGCCTTCGCCGACCTCCACGTCGATGGGCTCGGTCTCCCCTACCTCGGCGAGGGCTTCCAGGACGGCGGGGTTGTCCATGGTGTTGTCGTAGGTGCAGCGCACCCGGACGATGTCGCCGTTCTCCACCTTAAAACCCTCCGCGATGGGCGTGTCGTAGGTGTAGATGCGCTGCCAGTTGAAGTCCCACGAGGGGGTTTGCACGAGACAGTGCTCCTCGCCGCCGCGGATGATGCTCGTCCGCATGTCCACCCCCACTTTGTGCATGTGATTGGCTGTCGCCCACACGCGCGCGTCGACGTTGCCGAAGTCCGGCACGACCCAATCCACCACCTCTTCGTGGCCCTTGGCGCCCGCTTTGATGAGGAAGGGTGGGTCTTGAATGGTGCCAACGCCGGGGGCGCCGACGAGCTCAAAAAACGAGCTCCACTCGGGGGCTTGGGTGGAGTACCGAACGGCGAGCGCCGTGGAGTTATCGACCTCGGGGCCCCCGCCCGTGGCGTGGTAGTGGTAGTTCAAGATCATGCGAGCGCCGGCGGGGAACTCGACACCGACTCCTTTTGGCGATTGGAAGGGGAAGGAGCCTGGGACCCAGCCGCCGATGAGGGTGGCGTCGGCGACGCCCGGTCCGCCACCGCAGTCTTCGCGGATGCCGTCTTGCCAGGAGGCAGAGGCGCCCGAGGGGTCGATAAACATCAGGACGTGATGGGCGATCTCGGGGTTTCCGGGAAGCACTTGAATGCCGTCGAGATAGATATCCTCGGTGTTGCCGAGATCGAAGCTGAGGCAGTGAACGAAGTCGAGCGTGTTCTCGGTGGCCTCTACCGTGATCGACCCTTGCATGGGGATGGTGGCGGTGGGGTTTTCAAGGTTGGGATTGATGGGAGGGGGGATGTTCGCCGCCAACGCGGGGTCTCCCTCTGGCGCGCCCAGGTCCGCCCAGTCGATAAAGGCTTGAATCTCTTCTTCAGACAGGCGCGCGTCGTGGTTAAAAGGGAAGGGCGGCGCGCAGGTCTCGGTCTCCACCGCGTGCCACGGCGGCATGACCCCCGCGGCGACCTGCTGCGCCATGAACGCCGCCCATGGTCTCGTCTCCTCGTAGCCGTTCATGGAGAACGGCGCGATCCCGCCGTCGCTGTGGCAGCTTTGGCAATTGGAGGCGACCAGCGGGGCCATGTCTTCGTACCAGTTGGGGCGGGCAGCGGTGGTTCCGCCGTCGTCCGTGCCGCTCGGCTCACCTTGATTCGAACATCCCAGCGCACAGCTAGTCACGAGGCAGATGCCCCAGGCCGCATACTTAGACAGTGACATGTTAGAAACGTAGCCCTGCGTGGCAGGGCTGTCTACCTTGATCAGGGGCGATTGTTTCTCACACCGAGTGGACGATGAACGCTCGATTTATGACATGATCGACGTATGGACTCCCGCGCCGATGATTCCGTAACCGTCGCTGACGTCTTGTCGTTCTGGTTTGAGGCCCATGGTCCCAAGGACTGGTTCGGCGGGGAAAAGAGCTTCGATGCCGCTGTAATCGAGGGGTTCGCGACGACCCATGCGAAGGCGGTCGCTAACGAGCTCGTCTCGTGGAGGAGCACGCCGGAGGGGCGGCTCGCAGAAATCATCGTGCTCGATCAGTTCAGCCGCCAGATTCATCGTCGGCATCCGCGCGCGTTCGCGGCCGACGGACAAGCGTTGGCCCTGGCTCAGGAGATGGTACTGCGAGGGGATGATCTCAAAATCGAGGAGGGGCGACGGCTGTTCGCGTACATGCCGTATATGCACTCCGAGTCCCGAGCCGTTCAAGACGACTCGGTGCGGTTGTTCTCGGTTTTTGATGACGAGACGCGACGATACGCGGACGAGCATCGAGCGCTCATCGTGCGCTTCGGTCGGTATCCCCACCGCAACGCGACGTTGGGGCGAGAGAGCTCCGCTGCAGAGCGGGAGCATCTCGCCGGGAATCACGAATCGTACGGCCAGTGAAGGTTGAAGACCATCTCCCACACGGTAGGTGGGTGTGGCGCGGGGGCAGGTGCCTACAGCGCAGGAGTGGGTCGTTGTGGGACGGTGTTTTTTTTCCAAAGTCCGCGGCTCTGCTCGAAGGGAAAGACATGAACCACAGCAGCTACATTCGAATCAAGTAAGAGGAGACCGCGACGTGTCACGCGGCCTTCTATTTGCCATCACTCACCAAGGCTCGTCGTTTCGAGCCTTGGTCTTTTTTATGGGGACGACTTTGGCGGAGGGGAGCCCAGGGAGCGCGGGGGGATTCACGGCGCATCCTCCAATGACCTTCCCGGTCCATCTCGCGTGCACGGCGGCAGCGGCCTCCTGCAACGAAAACGTGTGGGAGATATGTGGCGCGAGCTTGCCCTCCGCGGCGAGGGCCTTGAGGTGCTGTACGCGGGGAGGACGAATGCTCGGATCTTTTTGAGTAGAGATGACCATGGGGCAGCCGAGCACCTTGAGCCCCTTCATCATGATGAGGTTCGTCGGCAGGAGGTTGGCGTTGGGGGCGCCGCGGCCTCCTTTACCCTTGGCGACGGCGGGGGTCGCCGCACATCCGACGATCAAAAACCGGGCGCCGAACTTCACGCAGCGGAGGCTCTCAAGGGAGATGTCGCCACCGACCGCGTCGTAGACCACGTCTGCGCCTGCACCCTCCGTGAGCGCCTTCACGTCGTCTCGAAAGCGCCTGACCCCCGGACTCCCATCTTCGTTGGCGAGGGTCAAAATGTGGTCCGCTCCGTGTTGAGCGACGACCTCGAGTTTGCTGCGGGTGCGACCCGTGGCGATGACCGTAGCACCGAGGGCCTTCGCGAGCTGAACCGCCGCGAGTCCGGTGGCGCCCGAGGCCCCGTGGATCAAAATGGTCTCCCCGGGCTGCAGGTTCGCGCAGGCGACCAAGCAGTGCCACGCGGTCTCGTAGCTGCCGGCGAAGTTGCACGCCTGATCGAAGCTCAGCGACGGAGGCTTGGGGATCACGGCGCGCACGGGCGCGACGGCGTAGGAGGCGAACCCGCCCCATTGCTGATAGGCGCCGGAGGTGCGTGGTCCGACCTGGAAGCCGTCGGCGTACACCTCATCTCCAACCGCGATTCTCGCGGGATCCACGTCGGCGCCGCACCACGCGACGACGCCGCTGTACTCAAGCCCCGGTGTGTACGGGAGCTTGGGCATGTGCTGGTACTGCCCGCTCGTCATAAGGGCGTCAACCCAAGACACGCAGGCGCTCTTGACCGCGATGATCACGTCGTGGGCGGCGAGCGACGCCGGATCAGGCGGCGCTTGCTTCTCAATGTGGAGGTGATTGGCGATACCTTGGGTGGGGTCGTCGGCGAGGGCTCGCACGACCCCACGAATTCCGTGTGGGAGGGGAGACATGATGGCCTTGGGCTATTTCTCGCGGATGATGTCTCCACGGATTTTGAGCTTCACACATCCAGGATAAAATGGAAGCAGTGTCAGCGGGATCACGTAGTTGCCAACGCAGTGCCGCGCCATCATCTTGAGGTTCACCACCGCGTGCCCCTCGGCGGCGTCGATTTGGGCGTTGATCTCGTTGGAGAGGTCGGTGGACTTGCGGGTGGGCACCGCCCCCCACACGAGGCTCCAGGCCCGTCGATCAATCTTGAGCGTCCCCACCGTCTCGTGACCGTCCGGCCGCAGAAGCTCGCCGTCGCTACCGAAGACAGTTGGGGAGAGGGACACCGGGTACAGCGTGTCGTCGAACTTCACCGTGGTGCGTCCGCCTGCGATGCATCCAGACAAAGTAAAGGCGGCGATGAGTGGGACCACCAACGTGAGGACACGGTGCATCATGGCGTCTCCGTATTGGGAATGGGCTCCGTGCTGGGGGCGGACGCGGGCGCGGGCTCGATCCCGGCTTGACTTGAGAGCGTGCCGAACAGGTTGAGTGTGGTTTTCTCAAACGCCCAGCCGACCACGAAGATCATCGCCTTCACCTGCGCACCCTCGAGAGCGACGAACGTGCGTTCGCGTCCGCCGGTGGCGTTGCTCACCGCTGTGTCGAGCATGTGCTGGTTGTTGAGGCGTAGGTCGGGCTCGTGATCGTCTTCATCCCCTGTGCTGACCTTGACGTTCATCAACAGCGCGCGGAACGGGGAGAGAGGCGACGCCTCGCGCGGAGACGTGGATTCAATCTGATGGACCGGTCCCACGAGGACAGGCGCGTCCGTGTGCGCGGTGGCCGTGACGTCGTGGATGCAGCCGACGATCGAGAGGCCTACGGCCGCGGCGAGCGCTCGGTGTGCGCGTGCTCTGCCTCGGGGTGACAACGAGATGCGCTCGTGACTTGCGCAGAAGATTGGCAGAGTCATGTTCTGTGGACGTTACCACGAAACTTGGGATTCGATCCGGACGTTCGAAGAGGGACAAACTGGTGCCGTTCCTTAACCAAAATTGCGGCGCGACGGGGCACGACTTCGCGAACCCACGCAGCCCCGTGATCTTGGTCATCATCGCAGACTTCACAGGCCGCGCCCTTTGTTGTAGGCCAAGGGAGCATGGGAGACCTCCTCACAAGTGCGAGTACACCGTCGAGCACCTGGCTCGTACGCCGGCGTGAGGAGTGGCGGCAGGTGGGGATCGTGGCGGTCTATCAGGCGCTGATTTTGACGCCCGTGTTGATCACGTCTGCCCGTCATCCGCTCGTGTTTTTAGCGGCCTGCTATTTCAGTTTTCTCAACGCGGTGGTCATTCATAACCACCTCCACAAGGGGGTGTTTCACTCCAAGCGGCTCAACAAGGCTTTCCGGTTTTTGTTGAGCTTCGGCGCCCTGTATCCCGCATCAGCGAACATCCCGTCGCATAACCTGGTGCATCATCACTTCGAGGAAGATGGCCAGCCCGACTGGGCAGCGCCAGGCCATGTTCGCTTCCGCTGGAACTTTCTGAACCTCCTGCACTTTCCCAACGTGGTGGGGCCCAACACCTTCACTGGAGTGAAACGTTGGTCAGATGTGACGCGGCACCCTGGCTTTGTTTTCCAATATAACGCGGAGACCGTGTTTGCCTTCGCGGTCACCGGGCTGCTCCTTTGGGTTAACTTCTGGCCTACGATCGCGTTTGTGGTGCTGCCGCAGTTTTATGGGGCGCGCTGCATCCTGCGGATCAACTTGATTCAGCATGACGCGTGCGATGTGGACTCCGAGTGGAACCACAGCCGCAACTTCGTAGGGCGCGGGTTTAACTGGATCATGTGCAACAACGGCTACCACACGATCCACCACAACCGCGCCGGGATGCACTGGGTCGACCTCGCGCACGCTCACCGCGAGCAGGTTGTGCCTCGCATGGACCCGCGCCTCGACGAGCCGAGCATGATTCGATACCTGTTGCGAGCCTTCGTGCTCCATGTTCACCGCGAGTCGAATGTCCCGGGACGGGGTCATGAAGAGGAGAGACACCTCGGGAGGCCGTCACGCCTGGAACGGTATGCGGCCGCGGACGACGCAGCGATGCGAGAGGCGGGGGGGCGCGCAACATGAACACGACCGCGCTGCTCGCGTGGATGGGGCTCGGCTTCTTTTGGGTGCACACCCTGCTCATGGCTGCGCACGCGCTAGGGGAGGGGCGCGCGTTGTCTCGACGGCTCGGTGCGTGGCGTCGCGCCGGCGGGTTGCGGCGCGCCCAGGTGACGCAGGGAACTGGCCCCGAACACCGACTCGCCGTATACGAGGTGGAGCAGACGGGGCGCTCTAAGGGCGACGGAACTATTCACTTTCATGACCGCGCCTACCGCTCCTTGGTCGACGGCGGGAAGATCGAGCTGCGCGGTGGGGCGGTCGTGACGCTGTCGCCGAGGGCGGCGATAGAGGTGTGGACCCCCCCCGCTCGACAGCGCGCCAAGGCGAACGTCTTCGAGGAGGCAGACTTCAAAGCGGCCCAGACGCTCGCGGTCAAGGCGCGCGGCTTTCCGCGGGTGCTGGAGTACTCCATCCGTGTGGGAGACGAGGTGCGGTTGTTTGGATGGGATGGCCAGGGAGAGCGCAGCACGCGGCCGTCCGCCGGGGAGTCCGCGGTCGTCGGTGAGACAGTTGGCTCACCGTTGACCCCCGTGATCGCGACCTTCGATCCGCGCGCCTGGTTGCGACGAAGAGCGTGGGGCGCTCGGCTCGCAGCGTTGGTGATTGTTCTGAGCGCCGTGGCGGTGACCGTCCCGATGTTCGTGGGAGAACCCTTTGGGCTCGAGGCCAAGGTCGGTGCGCTCGCCGCCGTCATCGTGTTCAACCTTCAGCAGCTGTGGCTCAAGTTCGTTCGGGACCACACGCGTGAACCGTCCCAGTGCCACGTCCGCGGCAGATGGAGCCTTGAGGTGCCCCGCGGCACCTGATGCGATGGAGATCGACACCACGCGATCCTCTCTCGTGTGCCCGAACCCCCCTGACACGCATTTGCGACCTTCGCTGCACATATCATCAGAGAGAAGGAATTTTGAAGGAAGCCGACACTCACCGGACCGCCATGTCCATCCCAACGCCGGGGTCGCTCAATCGGATGAACACTGACTCGCGCCCGCGAGACCTCCCGTTGGAAAGGGCGGTCTCGATGGCGAGGTACCCGCCCCCGGGGATCGGGCATCGCGGTGAGCGCGAGGCTCGGGACTTGCTTCGGTCCGATGGAGAGGTGCTCGCGGACGAGGATCTCTCCTTTTCGCGCGGCGTCGACGGAATGCTCGCGTTCGAAGCGAACCGCGGATGGGTTGTTGGCTCGCAACGGCAGCCGGTGGGCAGGAAGGGGCGACACGCGTTTATGGAGGTCTCCGTTGAAAAACCTCGTGGTATGACGCGGCTGTGAGGTTCCTTGGGAGGATCGCCATCCGGCGGAGGCAAAGCGTCGCGTGCTGCACGCTCCTGCTTTGCGCCGTGTTTCCACCGGCCGCGGACGCCTCGGGGCAAGACCCCGAGGCCGCGGCGTTGACGGACGGACGGGCAGACGTTCACACGTCGAGCGCTCCTGAGGGCCCGCTAGAGGCAGAGGGGGAGTCACTCGACACGCCGCGGATGGTCCCGCTGACCAAAGCCCTCGCGCCTCCCACCGGCGACCGGATGCTAATCATGGGGAGCATCTCCATGGGACTCGGACTGGCGGGGCAGATGATCGGCTTTGGCTGGATGCACCGCACGTGCAGCAAGATCGTCGACGATGAGTTTCAGGATCCAAGCTTCCAAGCGGCCGTCTCATGTGGGGTGGGCTTCGCCGCGGGCGGCGCCACGCTGTTCATGTCGGGCATCCCTCAGATTCTGGGCATGCCGTGGATCATCGCGGGCATCACCCAGCGGGGTCGGCGACGCGCGTTCGAGGACCAGCTAATGAGCGATGGATCCAAGCGGGCGCATCGTCCCGGGCTGGTGACTACAGGGAGCGTCCTCTTGGGCGCCGGCGTGGTATTGTGGGTGGTGGCGCCTATCGCCGCGTTCCGTCATTGCGGTGAGGACCCGAGCATCACATGTTCCCTCGACACCACCACGTGGGGCTGGAATCTCGGGCTCGCGATGGTCACGGGCGGTAGCGCTATGCTCGGTTACGGCGTGGCGTACAAGCGATCCCGCAAGCGCTTTGGCACGATCCGCAGCGTGAAACTTAGCCCGACCTGGGGGCGCCACGGCGCCGGATTCACACTCCGCGGTCATTTTTGAGACCGGGCAACTCGGCGGATCACGCGTCCGAGAATTGGATGAAATCCGCGTCCAAAGTCCGGTATCCTTCAAGCTTGACGAGGAGCTTGTTCACGCGGATGCCCAAAGGTACTCGAAACGGTCCGCGCCTTTTTGTGTGTCGTGGTCGTCTGATCGCCGCGTGCGTGGTGTCGTGCACCCTCGCGGCGTGCGGCGAACCATCGTCCGAGTCCTCGGGGGCTGGGGACGAGACCACCGACGGTGGCGCGGAGAGCGGAGGGATCAATACCACCGACACAGGAGGCGACACCACGACCACGGGCGGTGAAGAGGTCGAGGAGACTCCCTACGAGGTCCGCGTGCGGGTCACCCAAGACGGCGTCGCCAAGCAAGGGGCCACCGTGATGCAGGCGGGGAGCGCGATCCAGCAGCTCACGGACGCGGCAGGAGAGGTGGTCGTCGCCATCGACCTGGAGATCCCTGGCGATCGGGTGGTGGTGGCGTCGACGCTGAGCGCCCGCAGCAGGGGCGCGGATGCGCCTGCGCCCGAAGAGGGGGAGGTGATCGAGGTCGCGCTCACCACGATCGCGGAAGGGGACAACGAGGCCTACACCTTCGAAGACCCGGGCACGCCCACCGACAACGGCACGACCGCCAAGTGTGCCCACTGCCACCCGAGCCAGGTGAACGACTGGGTGCGCTCACCCCACCGCGCGAGCGCGTCGAACCCGGTGGTCCAAGATGTGTATGCGGGGACGTCGGCGGCCGTCACCACCGCCGCCGCCTGCACCGCTGTGG
>JBDQGY010000191.1:0-8721 GCA_040265175.1 Nannocystaceae bacterium | reverse complement strand
GCGTGACCGTTCGCTGGGTCTCCAGCGACCCTGGACCGCTGGGCTCCGTGGTCCGCTTGTTTGGGCTTCGGCTGCCGAACCCGCTCTCGGAGGGAGGGGGCGAAGACCGCGGCGCGGCGGCCCGGTTTGTGCTGCCCCGACCGCTGCTGCAGGTGCTAGAGCAGCTACCCGCGGCGCTGTGGTGGAGTGAGGCGCCGGCGGCCCTCGCCATGAGCGAGTGGTCTTGGCGCGTGGACTAAACGCCCTTTAGATCGGTTCGAAACGGCCATGGGCAAGCGCGGGGTGTCGCCGGTGGCCCCGGAGCGCCCCGAGGCGGTACACTCCGGCGATGGCACTGACTTCGCAGCAAGAGTGGACCTCCTCGCGTGTGCATGGATCGCCCACGCGGACGATGTTCTTGAGGTGGGCGAGTGGGACTTGATGGTGAAGTTGCTCGAGGGAGGAATCCCCGAGGAGGACGAGGCGGACGCGATGGCCATGGTGATGGACAAGTCCGCGGTCACTGAGCGCATGAAAACCATCGAGGTCGACGCGTCGGTCCACGCCGACAGCGTATTGGCGCTCGCGTGGCGAATGGCGCTGTCCGACGGGAGCGTCGCGGAGGCGGAGGCCACGGCGCACGACGACATCGCAGCGCGTCTCGGCGTGACGAAAGACGCCGCTGCGGAGCTGAGGGGAGCCGTGCTGCGCGAGGCGACGCAAGAGGCGGAGGTGCTCATTGGCTTCGCCGCAGGGATCGTCGCGAGCGACGGCCGCATCGACGCCTCCGAGCTCGTAGAATTTGACGATCTCATCAGCGGGCTCCCCGTGGACCAGGAGAAACGAGAGTCACTTGTCTCGACCCTTCACGAGCCGCCGGCGCGCGCAGCCATCGTCGCCCAGTTTGCGAGCCTCACGGAGCTCAGCCGTCTGCGGGTGATGCACCAGCTCGGCCCGATCGTCGCCGCCGCCCATCGCGGAGACGCAGAGGTGTCCATCGCGGTCGCCCTCGCGGTCGAGGCCGGCATGGCCGAAGCGGACGCCCGCGCGGCGCTCTCCGCCGGTTATATGTGAGCAGGTGCGCAGGCATCGAATGGCGAAAATGGCGTGCATTTGTCTCCAAAGCCTGAGATGGTATCGGCTTCCATGGAGCGTCCCGTGACCGAGATGGAGAGTTCGACCCAAGCCCACAGCCCGCTTCACAAGGGAGGTGAGCCCGTCCGCGTAGGGATCTTGGGGGCGGGACAACTCGGGCGGATGCTGGGATTGGCCGCCGTGCGGATGGGGATGCAGGTGCGCTTTTTGGACCAGACCCAGAGCGGTGCCACCGAAGGGATCGGTGAGACCATGCTCGGCGACTGGAACGACCCGGAGCTCCTCGCGCGTTTTGTGGAGGGGTGTGATGTGATCACGACCGAGAACGAATGGGCGCCCGCGGGCGCGGTGGAGTCCGCCTTGCGCGGTCGCGAGGAGACCCGTTGTCGGATGTTCCCAGCTTCGGCGAGCCTCGACTTGATCGCGGACAAGGGCACGCAAAAGCAGGTGCTCGTCTCGAAGAATATCCCCACGGCTCCTTTTGAGTTGGTGGCGTCTCAAGATGACGCCGCGGCCGCGCTGGCGCGGCTCGGGGGGGCGGCCATGCTTAAGCGGCGCCGTGGATCCTACGACGGCTACGGCAATTTCGCTGCGCACTCGACCGAGGAGGTGCGCGCGGGCTGGACGATGCTGCACGGACAAGACGGCCTTTTGCTCGAAGGGTGGGTGCCTTTCGAGCGTGAACTCTCGGTGCTCGTCGTTCGAGGCAGAGACGGAGAAGTCGAGACCTATCCAGTGACGACCACCGAGCAGCGCGACCATCGATGCCACGCCACCGAGGCCCCGTCAGGGTGCGCCGCGTCGGTGGAGGCGCAGGCCATCGCCATCGCCCGCCAGGTGGTGGAGGCCTTCGATCTCGTGGGGCTAACCGCGGTGGAATTGTTTTTGACGCCGGATGGTGGCCTCCTCGTCAACGAAGTGGCCCCGCGACCCCACAACACGGGGCATTACACCATCGAGGGCTGCGTCACGTCCCAGTTCGAAAATCATCTGCGCGCCGTGTTGGGTTTGCCCATCGGAGGGACCAGTCTGCGCACTCCCTGCGCGGTCATGGTGAATGTTCTCGGGCATCGTGAGGGCACGACAGATGTCCACGCGATCGCCGACGCCGCGCACAGCCGCGAGGTCGCGATCCACATCTACGGGAAGCGGCAGGTGCGACCGAAACGAAAAATGGGGCACGTCACATGCCTCGGGAACGACCTCACGCGCGTCCGCCGTGTCGCGGAAGACACCGCTGAAAAGTTGAAGCTCTAATGACCGACGATAAACAAAACGTTCACGGACCTCTGGTGGGGATTTGTATGGGCAGCGAGTCCGATCTCCCCGTGATGCGAGAGGCCGCCGAGGCGCTCGATCAGCTCGGGGTCGCCTATGAAGTGCGGATCCTGTCCGCCCACCGGACGCCCGCTGAGATGACCTCCTACGCAGAGGCGGCCCAAGGGCGAGGCCTGCGAATCATCATCGCCGGGGCGGGCGGTGCGGCGCATCTACCCGGGATGGTCGCGGCCTCCACTGTGCTCCCCGTGCTCGGGGTGCCCGTGCCGAGCAGGCACCTCCAAGGCCTCGACTCCTTGCTCTCCATCGTGCAGATGCCCGGAGGGGTTCCGGTAGGGACGCTCGCCATCGGCCAGGCGAAGAACGCCGGGTTGCTGGCTGCGCGGATGCTCGCGACCACAGACGACGGCTTGCGAGAGAGACTTGAGGCGTATCACCAAGAGATGAGCGACAAGGTGCGCACCACGGATGACAATGTGCGCGCCGAGTTCGGCGCATAGCGCGGAGGAGTGACGCCGCGACGGGAGGCGCTAGGCCTTCGCATCGATAAAATCTTGGTCTTCAAACGCGCGGAGGATCTTGATGATTCCCATCTGATTGTGCTGCACGTTATCGATGCGCATCACGTTGTCATACACCGTGTTTCGCACGCCACCACGGAGCCAGGCTCGCTTGTCGGGGTGGATGTAAAACATGTCGGTGTCATCCTTGAACATCACCTGTCGGACGCTGCGCAGCCCGCGAATGATCGCCAGGCGGTACCGTTCTCGTCGCTCGTCGTCACCGACTTCGCGCGCGAGCTCGAAGGCGTCGATCAGGCCCTCAAGGTAGACCCCGGTGGCGGAGGCGTGCGGAGGTCCGAACTTGGGGTTTTGGGGGTCGTAAAAGCGTCCAAGCTCGTCCGCATGAAGCACGTTGTGGCGGTATTGGGCCATGCCGAGAAGCCAGTCGGAGATGTCGAAGACCCAGTCCTTGAGTTCCTCGTCTCGAGTGATGTTCCAGACGTGGTAGTACGCTTGGGCGTGCCACGGCACGAAGGCCGGGTTTCGCTGCTCCTTGTGCCACTCGCGGTAGTATCTCATGGAGACCATGAACTTCTCGAGCAGGGCGTCGTCGCGGGTCTCCCCATAGCGGAACGCCCACGCGAGCTGGGCCTCTCCAGGATAAAAGTTTTGAACGTCGTTGCGGTCCGAGGGTTTGAAGAAGGTTCGAAACGATCCGTCCGGCTGCCAGAGGTGCTCGATCATATTCCAGAGCCGCTCCTCGATTCGTTTGAATTGTTTCCGCTTTGGGTGCTCCATGATCGAGATGACCGCGAGAGCCACAGAGCCAAGCTTCACCTTTCCGTTGTACTCGATGCATCCGAGTTTTCCGGTGGCGTGATAAAAGGTGCGGAGGTTGTAGCGGATGTTCTCCTCGCCGATCTTATGGACAGCGCGGTCCTCCCTAAAGTTCGCGGTCCTGCCCAGCGCGACGGAGGCCATCCACTGCCGAATCATGTTGTTGCGTTTGAGGTCTTCACGGCCTTGGCTCGGGTAGTAGATGTAGGTCATGCGCCCGGTGGGCACGACTGCGCGGACCAAGAAGTCGCCGAGGTCGCGCTCAAGCGCCTCCACGTACGGGCGATCTACCTCGGTCTGGTCGATGAGCGTGTTGCCACGAAACATGGAGACGCCGTGCGGGCGGGTGTTGACGACCGGGCGAGTGAGCAGCAGCTGGTCGCTGTTAAAGTTGCGGGCGGTCACATCCCGCGCGACGTCGGCTTGGGTGAGGCGTCGCTCCTGTCGGAACACTTCGAGCCACTTCGGGTACGCCCGATTTTGGGCAACGGCCTGGGTGGGCGCTACCCGGAGCGTGTGGTCTTGGTGGACGAGCTCGAACCCTCGCACGCCCCGCACAAAGTTCGAGAGGAACGCTCGGCTCGCCTCTTTGTCCCCAAGGTCGGTCGGCACCCAGTCGTAGGTGAGGTTGAGCTCGATGGACGTGATGGTCTCGCGCGTACCGGGCTCGAGGGACGCCGTGAGAGTGCCGATGGTGTGGAGGATAGCGCCGACGCTGCCGTCGGCCTCCGTCCACCCGAGGGCCACTCGCTGCCCATGGGCTCGGAGACCTACGTAGCAGGGATCTCGATAGCCCTCCATCGCCGCGGCCCATTCGGCGTTGTGGGCGTCGTCGGGCGCTCCTGGCGACGCGTCGAGGGCGGAGAAGCACAAGGCCGCGAGCTCATCCATCGGGAACGGGACGTCTCGCGGGCAGAGGAACGCGGAGGACCCTTCATCTGGCGTGGTCGTCATGGGCGGGTGCATGGTCGCACCGAGGGCCGCGTTCGTGCAACGGGGGCGCGAGGGCCCTTGCAACGCGTGGCCTCACACCTCATATCGTGACCGACGAGTCCTTGACGACGGGGTCTGGGGAGGTGCGGCGGGTCGCTGGGAGCGGTCGGTCGCGAGGTTGTGCGTTGTCGCCGTCCTCCGGCGGCGCTGTCATCCAGCCGCGCCGTCGCCTGGCGGAGGAGCTGTCAGGTTGAGGCGCTCTTGGAGGGGATGGTCGTCCGGGTCTGTGAACGCCTTGAGCTCTTCGCTGATACGGGCGAGAAGTTGTCGGCGCTCGTGGAAGGGCTGAAATGACGACTTAAAGCCGTTGATGATGACCTGCTTGATGTCGGTGAGCGTGAAGCCTAGGTGGCGATGGAGGAGCCACAACTCTTTGCTCACCGTGGTGTCGGTGATGAGTCGGTTGTCCGTATTGACCGTGACCCGCCCGCCGAGGTTCAAATAAAGCTTGATGGGGTGACTCTCCATACTCGCGACCGCACCCGTCTGCACGTTGGAGGAGGGGCAGCACTCGAGTGGGATTCGGTGATCTACTACGTAATGGAGGAGGTCCCCGTCCTCACGCAGCCGACATCCGTGCCCGATCCTGTGGGCGCCGCACACATGGAGTGCCTGCGCCACTGAGGCGGGGCCGTAGGCCTCTCCTGCGTGGATCGTGACATTGATGTTGTTCTTTCGGACCAACTGAAAAGCCTCGTTGTGATCTTGAGGCGGGTGGTCGTACTCGGCGCCCGCGAGGTCAAACCCGACCACGCCCCGCCCTTTGTAGGCCACAGTCAACTCCGCCATCTCCAAGGAGTGAGCGGGGGAGATGTTTCGGATTCCGCACAGAATGACCCCCGACTGGATTCCAAATCGGATCTCGGCGTCGTGGAGGGCCTGCAGCACCACCTCCACCACGCGGGTGTGGCGAAGCCCCCGTTGCGTGTGCAGCATGGGCGAGTAGCGGACCTCCATGTAGCGCACCTGCTCTTTGGCGGCGTCCTCCGCGAGCTCGAAGGCCGCGCGGTAGAGGCCCTCTTCGGTCTGCAACACGCTCAAGGTGACGTCGAACGCCTTGAGGTATTCCTCAAGAGATCCCGTGTCTTCGCCCGCGTGGATGGCCGCGCGAAGGCCGGCCTCATCCACGGAGGGGAGCTCCACGCGCTGTTCCTTCGCCAGGTCAAGAATGGACGCGAGGCGCAGTGAGCCGTCGAGGTGAACGTGCAGGTCCGTCTTCGGGAGCTTGCGAAACAGTTCGATAGGGAGCTCGTCCACCTCTTCACCCTACAGCACCACGCGGTCAAGTCCAGCCGTGCTCTCGCGAAGCGCGCAACGGCGTGGCGTGCAAGAGCGCATGCACCCCTGAACAAAAGAGGGGGCGCTCACAGAATATTAGCGGCCAACTCAGCGAGCTGACTGCGCTCACCTCGGGTGAAGAACACAGAGCCGGTGATCGGTGAGTCCTTAAGCCGCTCGGTCACCGCCACGAGACCGTTGGAGTGTTGGTCGAGAAAGTGGTTGTCGACCTGGTAAGGGTCTCCGGAGAGGACCACCTTGGTCCCTTCCGCGGCGCGGGTGATAATCGTCTTCACCTCATGGGGGGTGAGATTTTGAGCCTCGTCGATCAGCATGAAGGCGTTGGGGATGGAGCGTCCGCGGATGGTGTGGATCGCTTGCATCTCAAGTTGGCCCGACTGGAACAGGTACTCCCAGGTCTTGGTGCCGCGGCTGGCACCCTTGCTCGTGGCCGCATCCGGGTCGCCGGGGATGATTTGATCCAAGTTGTCGAAGAAAGAGCTCATCCACGGCTGCATCTTGGCCTCGAAGTCGCCAGGCAGGTAGCCGATGTCTTGACCCATGGCGACGACGGGCTTGCTCAAAATGATGCGATCGTATGTGCCAGGTCGTCGCCCTCTCGCGAGCTGGGCGAGCGCGGAGACGAGGGCAAGAAAGGTCTTCCCGGTCCCAGCTTTTCCGACGAGCGTGACGAGTTGCACCTCGGGGTCCATAAGCAACGAGAGGGCCATGCGCTGCTCAAGGTTGCGAGGTGAGATGCCCGCGAGCTTCGAGAAGTCGCGAGGGATGCCGACGAGGGCGTCGTCCTCCGCGCGGTACCGCAGCGCGTGCTCCTTCTCCTCGTTTCGGAGGATAACGAACTCATTGGGCTCGAGCGCGGTGAGGCCGAGTTGGCTGGGGCGCAGCGGTTGGTCGGGGACATAGGCGAGGTTCACGAGAGCGGGGTCGTGGTCCTCGATGATGCGGGCGCCGGTGTAGAGGTCGCTAAATTCGACGCGGTCGGTCTCGTAGTCCGCAGCGATCAACCCCTCGTAGTCCGCCAAAATTCGGAGGTTGACGTCTTTGCTAACGAGCACCACTCGGTCGTATCGTCGGCGCTCTCGGATGAACAGCGCCGACGCGAGGATCAGCATGTCCATGCTGCGCCGGCTCGTCGAGCGGGAGAGTTGGGTGATGCCCTCTTCATCCGAGACGATCCGAAAGGTGGTGTTGAGATCGGGGTGGTACACACCCTCCGGGGCGCTCAGGGAGCCGAACTCTCGAAGGCTTGAGATGAACCGGGACGCATGGCGGGCGCTGGCTGCGACCTCCGGACGTTTGCTGCTCTTGAGGTCGTCAAGCTCCATCACCACGAAGATGGGGATGGCAACCGTCGTGTTCCTAAACGCGTTGAATGCTAGTGGGTCATGGACGACGACGCTTGTGTCGAGGACAAAAGCAGTCTTTTGATTTTCGGGGTTGATTTGAGCAAGCTGGGCGACGTTCACCTAGGACTCCGAGAGGTGCGAGTGGAACTCCATAAACCTCGTCCTTAACGTAGCGACGTCTCCCGGCCGGTACAAGAAACCGTTGATGCCCAAATCCTCGGCAACCCGAAGCGCGGAGGACTTGTCGTCTACGTAAAAAATAGTGGAGGCTAAAGTGTCAAGAACGTCGAGTAGGGACCAAACAAACGCCGGTTCGGGCTTGGTCGCCCCATGGTCATACGACCATATTTCTTTGTCGAAGTAATGACGAAAGGGGCGGCGCGCTTCAAGGTGCTCGACACGAGAAATGATATTTCCCGAGAAGATCGCAAGTGAGATCTTCCCCTGAAGTTCTTTTACCCATTGAAAGATCTCGTCGTTCGGCGCGTACGCGTCGTACCAAGCCTCTCGGAATGTTTCGGCGGTCCACCCGCTTGGGAGGTCCTCGGTAGCGGCGTTCCAAAACGCGTCCTCTTCTATTTGACCGCGTCGCAAGGCCATCGCTGCGGGGGAGCGGATGACCCGCTCGGCGGCGGCGCGCTCCGGTTCGGGGAAGGAGTCGACAAACGCTCCCGCGCCGTCATGAAAGAGGACGCCCCCGACGTCGAGAGCGAGCCAGGGCCGCGCCATGGATCTGCGGGAGTTAGACAATGGACAGCAACACGTCTCGGAGTTTTTGAGGGCTGATCACGGAGGTCTCGGGATCGCACATGGAGACGTCGAGGACCTGGATTCCAAGGGCCTGAATCGCCGCTGTATCGAGGCCCCCTGGGTAGGCCCCATGCACGGTGTCCACCACGACCACGTTCAGCAGCTGTTCGGTAGAGACCGTGGACCCGGCGTCATCGCGCAGTGTTTGAAGCAGTCGCTCAACGCAGCGGTTCACGGAGACGGTCCCTTGCTCTGGGTCGAGACCGCAGTTGGGTATATAGACCTTCGGGCACGCGTTGTGTGCGATCGCGTCGCCGATCCCGGTGGGCAGCAGGCAGGCCAATATACTCGTGAAGAAACTCCCGATGGGATACACGATAAGCTCCGCCTTGCCGACCAGCTTTCGCGTACGTGGATCGACGGGGACGCTGACTGGGGTCGGGTCTTCCAGCGTTTCGCACAGCCACAGGTCCTCGAGGTGCTCACCCTGGAGATGCGCTGGTGAGGTCAAGCGATGTTGACCGGCGAGGGGGCGGCCGCCGGACGTCGTGCCGGCGAGGTGGAGGTTCGCGTTGACCACCGGCCGCACGACGCCGCGCACCTCGACTAGCTTGGCGAACATGAGGAGCACCGCGTCGATG
>JBDQGY010000190.1:0-8726 GCA_040265175.1 Nannocystaceae bacterium | reverse complement strand
TCGTCCCAGAGCCCGTCGTCCCAGATTCCGTCATCCCCGAGTCTGTGGTCCCGGTCACCGTCGTAGCGGCCCGCGGCAGGTCTCTCCCGTCCGAGCCGGGGGCCGGATGCACCCCCTCACCAACCACTGCGCTCATGAGCCACACCATCCCCCCGAAGGTTGCTACCGCCACCAGCCCGCGGACCAAGAAGTTGCGAGGCCGCGTGACCCCCTCAGCGGGATCCCCCACGGCACCTTGATAAGGAGCGTCATCCTCGATTTCGATGGGACCTACCCCCTCCAATATCTCGATCGCTCCACGCTCTTTGACCTTCCCAATCGACCACTCCCGCGCTGATGGACGCCCTCCATCAGTCACAGTCTGCTCCGCCGGGTGCTCCGCGTGCACAGCCTCCGATGTGCCCTCTCGAATGAGGAGCTCGATATCCTCACGCGCAGAGGTGGCCGAGATCGACACCGCGCCCACGACGTCCACAGCATTCCGAGGCGATTTTGCGTCGCCATCGTTTCCTCCGGTAATGGCCGGGGAGAGCGCAGACAATGACACTTGAGCCGCGGGGTCCTCGCTCTTGGCCTGCTGGAGTGGATCGATCCGATCGGTTCTTCCCTCTTCAGACGGAGTCTTCAGACCTCCGCTCGATACGTAGCTGTTGGACCGGCGGCGACGCCATGCCCGCCGCATGCCAGAGAACGGGCCCTCCGATTCTTGTTCGCGCAAACCGGTGGAGCCTCCCCGCGGCGCGAGGTGGTCGCTCCCCGCTCGCGCGTACAAACCGTCGATGTCCTCGTTGGAGCGCAGCACGAACAGCTCGTGAAACGGACCTCGTCGGGCGCCGAAGATTCCACGAATCCGAAGGACGTCACCGTCCCCGAGCCCAGTCCCAACGAAGACCCCCACGAACGCGACGCCGGGGAGTTGGTCGAGGGTCTCTCCGAGCATCCGAGGGTCCGTGTCGATATCAGCGAGCACCTCGGGCACGCGCGACCCCACCGACAACCGCTCGATTATCGGAGCCAACCCCTCCTCCTCTCCTGTCGCGCAGCAGAGCACGATCGGGGGAAGACTATGTTCTGAGCTTGCCACGGCCTCCTCAGAGGATACTCGGGACTCCTTCTCACTCCAACAGATGACCAAATCCGCAAGGCGCCTAGTCCGCCGGCTAAACGCGGGTCACCGATGCAAGACTGGCGGTCCGTAAAAGTGCCTCCAGCTCCGCTGTTCACAGAGCGTGAAGAATGGAGTACATCTGCGACCATGAAAGGCCTCCCGGACAATTTCCGCACGATCACCGTCATTGGCGCAGGGACCATGGGCCACGGCATCGCTCACGTGAGCGCCTTGGCAGGCTTCGAGACGCGCCTCTTCGACGTGGACGAGGCCGGGCTCGGCCGCGGCATGGGCCAGGTCCAGGCCAACCTCAAAAAAGGGGTCGCCCGCGGCAAGGTCACCGAACAAGCCGCGCAGGCAGCCCTCTCCCGACTTCGCGGGAGCTCGGACATGGCAGCTGCATGTGACGGAGCAAGCCTCGTGATCGAGGCGGTCCCCGAACGCCTCGATCTCAAGCGATCGGTGTTCGCGGACGCCGCCACGCACGCCCCGAAAACGGCGGTGTTCGGCACCAACACCAGCTCGCTGTCCATCGCCGATATTGGTCGAGAGATGCCCCATCCCGAGAACGTCATCGGGCTTCACTTTTTCAACCCCGTGCACATCATGAAGCTCCTGGAGATCATCGTGAGCGACCAGACCTCTGAGGAGACCTACTCGCTCGCGGAGGCTTTCGGGGCCGCGATCGGCAAGCAGACCATTAAGGTAAAAGATGTCCCCGGGTTCGCCACGAGCCGCCTCGGTCTCGTCATAGGCCTCGAAGCAATCCGCATGGTCGAGCAGGGAGTGGCGAGCGCAGAAGACATCGACCGCGCCATGACCCTCGGCTACGGCTTTCCGATGGGGCCGCTGCGGCTCACGGACCTCGTTGGCCTCGATGTGCGGCTCCACATCGCCGAATATTTGTCCAAACACCTGCCGGACGGAGGCCATTTCGTGCCCCCCGCCCTCCTGCGCGCCATGGTCGCCGAAGGAAAACTAGGAAAAAAATCAGGCCAGGGATTCTATCGCTGGGAATCCTAAACACCGCGGATTCAGCCGGTTTTGCGGCGGCCGCGGCGGCCCGAACGCCCCCGGATCGCAGGCTTGAGCGCCCATCGCGACGCCATATTGCGGATGACCCCGGGTGCGCCTAGTCTTGGAGCATGGTCGGCGTCCGCAAAGCCCTCGTCCTTTTGATCCTCGGCTTCTTTTGCAGCCAGCTCGGGATGGTCGCCTTCCTCGGCCCTTCGGAGACCTTCGTTTTGTATCTGGGGCTGGCCCTTTGCTACGGGATCGCGTTCTTCGGCCTCGCAGCCGAGTGGTTCTGGGCGCGATGGTTCGCCATGGGCATCGGAAACTTTGGGTCCGTGTTTTTGTTGTTGATGCTGCAGATGGGCTTTGAGCCTATCCTCGCGTTCTTTGGAGGCTCGCACGCGCTCGTCGCGTTGATGCTCATGGGGGAAGGCATGGCGTCACGCTATGAGTACAGCGAACACACGAAGGAGCGCTGGAACTTCCAGGACGAATCCTTGGTGCTCATGCGCAGGGCGTTCAAATCTGCCGGCTCTACCCTGCCACTCCTCGTCTTGTACTTCTTTGCGCCCAAGCCCGAGGCGCTGGCGATCGCCACCCTCGGATTGGCGGCGCTCGCGGCGGTGGGCCTCGCGCGCGGAAAGACCTGGGGTTTGCTACCGCTGGTCGGCCTCTCCGGCGTGTGCCTCGTCCACGGACTCTTCGGCGACTTCGCCCCGTCGTTGGCGCTGACCGCTTCGCCGTGGACCCCCACGTTCCTGCTCCCCACCAGCGGCGTCGCCTTTGGCGCGGCCCTCGTGGGTCTGGTGCCGCTGAGCTTCGCGCCCGCCGTGCGGGCATGGTGGAAATCGTAGCGCTGAGATCGCCCCCCAGGCTGCGACACGACCGAACAAAGTTGCGTATGCTCTGCGCATGCGACGATCTCTTCGCGTGCTCCTCTCCTTCGTCTCGCTGCTCTGGATCGCGTTGGTCTGTATCTCGAGTCCGGTCGACGCGGCCGCCAAGCGGCGCGGACGACGACCCAGCGTCGCCGCCATCAGCTACAGCGTGGACCTGTCAAAGACGCCCTTTGACAGGCTCGAGGTCACCGTGGCCGTGGAGCGGCCGCGGGGCAAGACCACGAGGCTCGCCCTGCCCGCCTGGACGCCGGGCTCGTACCTCATCCGTGACTTCGCGCGCGACCTTTCCGACATGCGCGCGCGCAAGGCCGATGGGACCAGCCTCCCGGTCACGCGGATCGACAAGCAGACCTGGGAGATCCGCCATAACGGAGACGACTTCACCGCCGAGTATTACATCCACGCGCGCACCCTGAGCGTTCGGACAAGCTACGCCGACGACGTCGTGGCGGTCCTCAACGGGGCCAGCATCTTCACCTACATCCCAGGGGCGACCCGGATCCCCGTGGACCTCGCGGTGGTGGTCCAAGAGGGAGCCACGGTCGCCACCTCGCTTGAGTCCACGCCCACCGGGTACCGCGCCCGAGATTACGACCAGCTTGTGGATGCCCCCCTGTCGGTCGGCACACCGAGCGTCCGCACATTCGAGGTGGAGGGGACCTCCTTCGACTACGTGTTTCATGCCCCGGAGGGCACCAACGCCGACCTCGATCGTCTCGTCCGCGATGCGCGGGCGATCGTGACCGCGTCCGCCGAGATCATGGGCGGCTTCCCGTTTGAGCGCTACGTGTTTCACGTCATCTGCGACCGCAAGGGCGGCGGCGGGCTTGAGCACGACGACAGCACGGTGATGATTCTTCGGCCCTGGGCCTTCGACTCATCGTCCGCCTATGAGCGCGCGGCCTCGCTTCTCGCTCACGAATTCTTTCACGCATGGAACGTGAAGCGTATTCACGACCAACCCCTGGGGCCCTTCGACTACACCTCCGAGAACTACACCGATCTCCTCTGGTTTCACGAGGGGTTCACCGAGACAATGGAGGCGAGAATCTTGCTCCGCGCGGGACTGGTATCCAGCGACGGGTTCTTGAACAATCTCGAGCGCAACCTGAACCGATACCTCGCGCACCCCGGCCGCGACGCCTCCCCGCTCGCCGAGATAAGCCGAATCGCGTGGGTTGGCGCCTACAAACCCGCTCCCCATCACCGCAACACCTCCATCAGCTACTACTTGAAGGGGGGACTATTCGGCGTGTCCTTGGACCTCGAGCTTCGCGCGAAATCCATCGCCAACGGGAGGCCCCTCGCGTCCGTTGAGCGCCTCTTCCAGTCCATCTGGGCCCTCCGCGACGACGAGCAGCGGGTCGCCATCACGGACCGCCTCCTCATCGAGCACGCGTCTACGCTCGCAGGCGAGGACCTTCGTCCCTTCTTTGATCGTCATGTCTACGGCACGGAGCCGCTCCCCTTGATCAAGCAGCTCGCCGAGTTCGGAGTGCGCGCGGTGCCCGGCGCGCAGCCCTCTCCGTCCTTCGGAATGCGTCTCAGCAAACAGCTGCGCGTCCTGAGCGTCGACCGCGACGGGCCCGCCCAACGGAGCGGGCTGCTCGTCGGCGACGAGTTGATCGCGATCAACGCCATTCGGATCGACTCCACCGAACGCCTCGGCACCATCGTCGCTTCCGCCCCGGCTTTGACGCGCTATACGCTGCTCATCAATCGCGCGGGCCGGGTTCAACAGATCGAGATCACCAGCGCCACTCCGGAGGCGATCCCCATCACGTTGGAGCGCACCGAAGCAGCGCCCGAGCCCGCCACCGCCCTTCGGGACCCGTGGCTACGCGATGGGTCCACGGCGACGCCGCGACCTTAGTGCGTCAAGGCGAGCTCATCGCTGAACAGCTGCACCGCCTCCGAGTCGCCCGTACGACGGAGTGCGAACACCGCTCCGCCCGGGCTCGACGCCGCGATGGATGGCGAGGCCGTCAGCAACACCCACTGCACCCCAGGGAGCGCGCGCGGGAGTATGGTCGAGAGTTGTTCGCAAACCCGCGGAGGGAGTCGACGCTCCGGATCGTCGATGACGATCACCCCTTCGGCCTCTCGCGGGTCGACGCTTGGCAGTGACGCCCACAGGGCGCGCACGGGCAGCACGACCATCGCCAGCAGGTCTTTGACGAACGAAGGTAGACGGTCAAAAACCACGCGGCGTCCGGTGGGCGCGATAAACGTCGGCTCAAAGCTTCGAGCGTTGAGCCCAGAAAACTGAAACTCGGTCGGCCCAAGCACATGCTCTAGCGCGTGCTCTATCGCCGCCTGGAGCCGCCGTGGGTCCCCCTCATCACCGCCTTTCCTGTCCCCCACGAGCGCGGAGGAAATCGAGGCATATGCGAGGACTTGCTTCACCGAGCGCGAGAGGTCGAGTCGGCTTGCGTCCGCGCTCATCGCGGCGCGAACATCGTAACGAAGCACGGTGCGAAGCGGATCGGAGAGCGCCCAAGCACCACGCGCGTATAGACGATCTGCCGGCAGGTGAACGAAGACGAAGCCTCCTCCCGTGACCGCCTTGCGCTCGTAGAGGGCCTGCTCTTTCCGGAGGAGAGCGGCCCCATCTCCAGACCGCGGCGCGTTGGGAGACATCACCCGCAGACCGTGAGGACGCAGGGGGTCTTCGGCGCCGAGACGCCACTTGGCCATCGCGAAGCACGGCTCGTCCTCGCTGGTCTTGCCCAGCGGTACGCATCGACCGGGCCGGGTCCCCTCCATCACCGCTGCCAACGTCGACTTGCCCGTACCCCCCTGCCCATAGAAGACGACCCAACGGCGAGGCTCTCCCACCTCGTCTACCAAGGAGACCTCAATGTCGCAAAAGTCGCCGACGCCAGATATTTCGAGCCGCTCTAGGAGCACACCAGACTCTATCACGTCCGGTGCTAGGACCAGAGACCCGCACCCCCGGCGGCGTCGACCTTAGTCGAGTACGCCCTCTTCCCGATACTCGGCTACCCGATACTGAACCTTGCGTGGGGACACGCCAAGAATCTTCGCGGTGCGGGCGGTGTTTCCACCGGTATAATCCAAGGTTTTGATGATCGCCCAACGCTCCACATCATCAAGCTTCGCCCCTGGAATCACCGGCACTTGGCTCCCTCCGAGGGTCGGGCTCCTAATCTCAGCGGGGAGGTCCCTCGGTTCCACCTCGACCCCCTCGCTGATCGCCACTGCGGCCGCTATCACGCTCTGCAGTTGCCGAACGTTTCCAGGCCATGAGTAGCGAGACAGCGTCGCGATGGCCCTCGGAGCGAGCATCTGGGTGCTCTTGCCAGCGCCGCTCCCCTCTCGCTTCGCGAAGTGTTGGGCGAGGGACTCAATGTCGCCCTCACGCTCTCGCAACGTAGGCACCTTCAATTCCATCACCCCCATCGCGTAATACAAATCGGGGTGCAACCCTGCAGGGGTCGTTTCCGCGGCGTCGCTGGCGCTGGTGATCCCCATCAGGCGAACGTCAATATCGATTTTCTCGTCACCACGCTCAAAGAACCCTTGATCAAGCATCAACACCAGCCGTGACTGGATGCTGTCTGGGATGTCCTCCACCCCGTCGATGACCAGGGTTCCGCCCCGCGCTCGATCCACCGCCCCTTTACGGCCGCCTTCGATGCCCGCGACGGCTCCAAAGAGCGTTCGGGCCGCCCGCGCAGGACCCTGACCCGCGCAAGACACCTCCACGAAGGGACGGTCCCTGCGCGCGCCAAGTTCGTGGATCGCCCTCGCGAGGAGGCTGCGACCCGTCCCAGGCTCTCCTTGAATAAGAATGTGCGCGCTCGAAGAGCCCGCGAGCACTGCCTGACGCAATAGCGCCGCCATCACGCTGCTCTCACCGACCATCCCGATCGATTGTGCAAGCTTCGCGTTCGGAAGCTCCAATCTCGCCTGATTCGCTTGGCTGCGAAGCGAACTCTCCTCAAGCGCACGCCGGACCACATACAGCACGTGCTCAAGCTGCAGCGGTTTGACGATAAAATCGGTGGCCCCTTCGCGGTGCGCCCGGATCGCGCTGTCGACAGACCCGTAGGCCGTCATCATCACCACCGGGACATCACGGGCAATGGTGCGAAGTTTGGCAAGCAACTCAAGCCCGCTCATCCCGGGCATCGCGAGATCAGTCAAGACGATATCGGGTCGCCACCCCGAGAATTTTCCGAGCGCTTTGTAGGCATCCCCGACACCTCTGGCCTCGAACCCCTCCTCTTCGAAGAAGTCGATCAACGCCCCGCGCGCGCTGGCCTCGTCATCGACGATGAGGACCTTCGGGATTTTTCCCGCAATGCCGGTGCTGTCTACGTTGCCCATGCGGCCACTATACCTCAGGCATCGCGGACTGCTTCCCTCTCGTCCGTACCGCGGGTTCAACCACTCGCGCGCCGCGCTGCGCTTGGGTCCTCCCCCCCCGGCGCAGCGGAGGCTACGGATTCGCGCCCAGCGAGATCCAGGTGCGTAGCAGGTTCGTGTCCTCGGCAGACAGCGCGCCGAGGGGTGAGGGAGGCATCAGATCGCCATCACCTCCCATCATGAGATGCGTCCCCTCCACTTTCGCGAGGAGGTAGCTCGCGTCTGGATCTGACGGCACGACGTAGGTGAGTCCTGCAATGGACGAGGGCTGGTCGACAAGCGCACTGTACGCGGTGGCGTTGTCATACTCGAGACCCCCCGCCCCACCGCTGAGTTGGTGGCACCCGCATCGCATCTGCAAAATGGGGAAGATGTCCGCGTCGAAGCTCTCGCCTGTCGGAGCCCCTCCGTCACCAGACGGCGTCGGTAACTCCGCCCCCGCGATCCACCCCAAAATCAAGGCGACATCTTCAAGCGCCTCATCCGACAGCCCCGACAGGGGCATTCGGCTGGTGCCTGCCGCGCGCGAGACTCCGTAGCCTGCGAGCGCATCATCCGAAAGCACCTTGATCGCCAGATAGGACCCCGGGATATCGCCGATGGTGACGAGCGGGAGCTCCGGTCGCTGTGCTGAGGACGCGCCGACCAGCGCTTGCAGGCCGGCGCCTTCCAGCGATAGGCCCGCCGCCGGCTGGGCGGATCCGTGGCATCCAGCGCCCAGACAGCTGCGCTCGAAGGCCTCCTCCACAGCGAACGGCACCTGGCCGCCGTCTTGGTCGTCTAGAATCTCGACCCCACATCCGATCGAAGTTATCAACGCGAACGGAGCTCCGAGGACGACACTACGCAATAGTCTGTGCATGCTAGAGGCTCCACTTTCTGCTCAAATTGAACCCCAAGTAAAAATTCCCGATGGGGACAAATGGATTGCCCGCGCCGCCGCCCGGCGCGAGGAAGTTCGTGTGGATGCTCCGCGTGGTCGACGCGAGCACTTGGAAGAAATGCAACCCCGCCTTCACAGACCAACCTAAAGAGAAGGTGCCGTAGGCCGTCCCTGCTGGGTCTGCGTCCCCGCCTGCGTAATAGAAGATGTTGAAATCGTCGCGCCCATCGGGGATCGGCACCATGTACTCGAGATCGATCCCGTGCCGTCGACGGGCGCCGAGGAGCACCGTTGAGGCGAGCCCCATATACAGCGTCCCCCGCTGATCTCGCGCCGCGACGAGGGTCCCGTCCGCCTGCCTCAGCTGTGGCGCTGCGCTGTGGTTGGTGAGGGCTGAATACCCAACGGTCAGTTGGGTGGCCCAACGATC
>JBDQGY010000189.1:0-8752 GCA_040265175.1 Nannocystaceae bacterium | reverse complement strand
GCGATGACGCGAATGCCAACGCCCCGGCTTTGGCTCCGTCGGACACCGCTCACGTGCAAGTCTCTCACTCTCAAGGACTCGCGACGAACCTCCATGGCGCGCGCCTCGGCGAAGGTCGCCCCCTTCGTCGTCGCGTCCTCGATCGCGCCAAGGAGAGCGGGCTCAAAAGCGAGCAGCGGGCTCGCATCAAGTTCGCGGAGGGATCCGGTGGTGGACGCACTGCTCGCGGTTGGCGCCGGACGGCGGGTCCCTGCGGGATCCGCGAGGGCAGAGCGCTCGCAGAGCAGGGCTGCGCCCGTTCCGAGCGCAGAGCCTTGGATGAATTTCCTGCGTGTGGTCGCCATCGCCACCCCATGATAGCCTCCCGCCGCGGCGTTCGTCCGACGAAACCAGCCGCATCTCAGGAGAATTTGAAATGAAGAAGAACCCTCTAATCCTAGTAAGCCTCTCGTTGTTGTTCGCGTCCGCGTGCTCGCCCGCCGCAGATGCTGGGAAAGACGCCACGAAAACGGACGCAAAACCCGCAGACGCTGCCACCGCGAAGGTCGATGAGAGCGCCAAGCCCGCTCCCAAGGCGGCCGAGGCGCCGAAGCCCGACCCCGTGGCTCTCGCCGCAGAGGCGCGCAAGACTGGACCCGGCGGCCTCCCAGTGGGCAAGCGCTTCAGCGCGTTCCAGATCATCAACGCGTCCACGGGCAAAGAGTACTGCCAGGTGTGTCGATACGGATCCTCACCCAAGATCATGGCCACCGGCACCATCGACGACCCCGGCTTCAAAGAAGACCTGAAGAACATCGACGCCCTGCTCGCGAAGTACGGCGAGGACAAGATCAAGGCCTTCGCGGTGATCGCTGAACCCAAGGGAGACCACCTCGTGACACCGAGCGCCTCACGCGAAGACCTACTCGCGAAGGCTAAAACCCTCGCCACCGAGCTTGAGCTGACCTATCCCGTCGTGCTGCCCGCCCCCGAGGGCGAGGGACGAAACGAGATCTTTGAGGATCACTACAACATCAAAGACAGTCGCACGCTGATGTTCGCGGACGGCGGCAACCTCGTCAAATATAACGAGGTCGCACCGAAGGACCTCGCCACCTTGGACAAGGCGATCTCCGAAGTGCTCGGCGGCTAAACGAGCGCCCCCCTAGCTTCCCTCAGCGGAGCCACTTCGACGCCCTCGTGACTGTTCACGGGGGCGTTGCTCGTTCTTGGCACCTCAGCCCTCGACCGAACCGACAAGATGCGTCTCGTAGGTGGCGGCGGTCATCGCGAGATACTGAATCACCTCCGCGAGCGTGGCATCCGAGACCTTCAGGTCGGTAAAAAAGTGCGTCATCACCAACATCTTGTCGTGAATGGCCAGCGCGCCGTAGCGGATTCGCCAGTTCAGCCCGAGCGCCGCGCGCAGTCGCGTCTCAGACATCTTGGACCCCTCCCCCACGATGGTGGAGACCCGAATCATCCGCCCGTCCCCTTCGTCTACTTCCTCACATCGAACGGTCTGCACCCGGCCCGCCGCAACTGCGACGGTGACGAAGCGCCCGTCCACGCTCCAACCGTTGCCAGCACCCAGTGCTTGGAGGCGTTTATCCACGCGCCCATGATCTCACAACTCAGCGGTCCCCTCCAATCTCGACCCCTCCTACTCCGAGAGGTCGGGATCCAACGCTCTCATCGCGGCCCGCACCGGCTCGGGAACACGGACCTTCGCATTCTCGTTGGCGTAGTCGACCAACACGATGACAAAGGTCCCCTCAGCGCAGACCCCGCCGTGCTTGGTCGACCAGATCTCCGCTTCAAGCGTAAAGCTCGAGCGCCCGATCTTCGTGCAAGAGGTCTTCACGATGAGCGGGTCGGGGAATCCCACCGGCTGACGGTAGTTGACTGTCATGGTCGCCAGGATCGGTCCAACGTGGCCGTCCTCCACCGCCGCGTGCGAGATCCCCTCAATCCCCACCGCCTGAAAATACTTCATGCGAGCGTTCTCGAAGAAGCGCAGATACACCGCATGGTTCACATGCCCGAGCGCGTCGAGATCCACCCAAGACGGCTCGTCACGCACGGTGAATGGCCGGACGAGATCGCCAGGAACCCCATACCCCTCCGGAATATTTGTGTCTTCAGGATTGCTCATCGCGTGTTCAAAACTCCGTGCTCTGCTTGTACCACTCCTCGCGTCGTATCCACCCCCCCGGCGTTCGTAGCACGCGGCGCGGCCTGCCCTCCCCGATCACGGGAGCATCCGCGGCCCCGGCATGTCGACCCCGTAGCGGATCTCCGGAGGAGGTTGGGCGCCGGGTGGATACGGAAGCACCAGGGCCGCGCGCAATACCACCCCCGAGGTCAGCAAGATCAACGCAGGAAGCAACACCGAGAGCGCGCGCCGTTTCTTAAGACCCTGGAGGCATCGTACCCCCGCAAACAGTCGAAACGCGAGCCAGATGGTCAGCACCGCGAACGCGATGGTCCACGTTGTCGGCGTCACCCATCCGTAGCTCGCGAGGACGTCCAATACGCCATACAGAAGCGAGACCGGGACGAAGGCCAACCCCGTCGCCCTCATGGTGGTCCCCATCGAGCGTGGCGCACCGCCAGTCAGAACCAGCACCACGTGGGCCATGATGCCCGCCATAAAATATACGAGCGGAATGCCCAGAGGCATCATCAACAGCAGCCACACACGAAGCGAGTGGACAAAAAATGATGGCATGAAGGCGTCCATCAGGCTGCCCGCGGCGACTTGATCGTTGCAAAACGCAACGGCCCCTGCGACCCAAGATTCTCCTCCGGACGCACCCATGACGGCTTGCGCGCCACGGACCTCACCGTAGACGCTCGCCCCGAACACCAAAAAAACAGGCGCGCTGCAAAGCAACCACGTCGGCCAACGTACCGCCCACATCAGACGAACGACCGACGCGTGCCCCACGGGCTCTCGAATTGTGAGGGCCCGTGAGAACGGACGTCGCATCAACAGCACCAGCGACTCCCACCAGCGACCAACATCGCGGCGCGTTGGGTCCTCCAACGGCAGGAAGCCGCAGTCATAGGCCCGCGCCGGTCGTCGCTCCAAGGGACGCACCGCGTCCGTCGCCGCTGTCGTAGGGAGGCTCGTCACCGCGCGCTACCATACCTGAAAATAGGCGGGACTCCAGGCTCGCCTCCCCCCACGCTCCACCGACCCCTCAGGCCGCTCCGTGCCCCGACAGCGTGCCCGTCCGCTGCCCCGTCGCCGCCACTTTGGGTCGGGAGCCTCAAGCGGAGACCCTGTCTCAACCCATGAGATCCCAACGCGTGGGGATCCCGAGGACCCGCCGCACCGCGCCACGCGGGCGCGCCCTGCCGTCGATCAAAGGCGGGTCGCCCCGGTGTCAGTCCTCGTCTTCGCCGGCGTCGACCGCCTCAATGCGAACCGTGGTGATCTTTTTCTCGTCTGCCGCGAGCACCTTAAAACGAAGCTCATGCGCCACGAAGACCGACCCCGCCCGTGGCATCTCACCCGCGAGGCGGGTCAAGAAATCTCCCACGCTCTCGACCCCCTCGAGCCCTTCGAGCTCATCTTCGTCGAGTCGAAATCGCTCTTGCACTTTGACGAGGGGGTCTTGTCCATCGAAGAGATTGCTGGTCTCGCTCGAGCCAGCGGACGACCCCGCGTCCTCATCGGTCTCATCAAAAATCTGCCCGACGATCTGTTCAAGAACATCCTCAAGCGTGACCACCCCCACCGTGTGCCCCGCGTCATCGACGACCACCGCAAGATGCAAGCGCTGCTCCTTGAAGCGCTTGAGCAGATCCAACACGAGGATACTCTCGCTCACAAACATGGGTCGCCGAATGATCTTGCCCAACGCCTCCGCCCCCTCGTCGTGCCAGACGCCGCCCACGAGCTGCTTGATGTGCAAGATCCCCCGAATGTCGTCGTGGCTCCCTTTGTACACGGGGAGGCGGCTGTGCCCGGAGTCCCTCGCCGCGCGCCGAATCTCTTCAAGCGGCGCTCCCAACTCCACCATCGTCACCCTCGTGATGGGCACCATAATCTCGCGGACATGCTTGCCCTCGAAGCTGAACACCTTGCGCAAAAGGACCGCCTGGTCCGTGCGAATGGATCCCTCCGCCCACCCCTTGCGCACGAGGAAGTCGAGTTCGCCGGTGGTGACGTCCATGGAGCCGTCGTCCTCGGGCCTCGCCCGCCGCAGCACCCACTGAGTCACCCCTGAGAGCGCCGCGGTGACCGGATACGTGAGGCGGCCAAAGACGTGTAAAAGCCGCAGCACGGGGATCGCGATCGTGCTCGAATACAGCCGTCCGACCGCCTTGGGGACGATCTCACCAAAGATCAAGAGCAGCGCAGTGCTCACGATCACGGCGATCGGCACAGACCAACTCTCGTGAGGTCCACCTTCAAAGATTCGGATGGCGAAGGCTGTAGCCGTCGCGCCGAGCATTGTGTTGAAAATGTTGTTGCCGAGGAGGATGGTCGACAACACCCACACCGGGCGATCCACCCACGTGGCGATCACCCGACCATCTCGGCCGCCCTCATTTTTGATCCGCTCCGCCCGACGCATGTCGTAGCTGGTAATGGCGGTCTCGCTGCCCGAGAAAAACATGCTGAAGACCAGGCACAACACGATGACCAACAACGAGAGGATGTCGCTGTCATTCATCGCCGCACCTCATAAGAAATCGTGACACCGCCCGCGCCGCTCGCACTCGGCGTATCGCCAAGCGCGGGACGCAAAGGAGGAGGTTCAGGGTCTTCTGCCACGAGGTCGTTGGACACAGTCCGATGAGTATAACTCATTCGCGAACCAGCGCAGTCCCCCGAGCGCCCGGATTCCGGGCCTCACCGGCGAGGTCCCCAGGGCCCGCGCCGAGGATGTGAACGGCGGAAATACCCTGTTCCAGACGCGCGAACGCCTCTTCTACCTTCGGAATCATCCCATCCACGATGACGCCGGCGGCGATGGCTGCCTGGGCCGCGTGCGGGGTCAAACGAGCGATCCTCGTGGTCGGGTCATCCTTATCCCGGAGGACTCCAGGGACCCCTGTCATCAAGAACAGATGATCCACACCAAGGTGGGCGGCGAGGGTGCTCGCCACGGTGTCCGCGTTGATATTAAAGACCGCACAGGCCGTTGCGTGGTCGTCGCTCTCGGGCGCCACACCCAGTGAATTCACCACCGGTGTAAAGCCCCCCTCCCAAAGATGCGTGATCACCTCGGCGCGGAGCTCCACGATCTCTCCCACCAAGCCAAAATCCACGGGCGCCGACTCCCCAGGTACATCGATGGGCGGGCGACGGGTGGCGGAGACGAGCCCATCGCTCACCCCAGACAGACCCACGGCCCGAAGGTTTGCAGCCCGCGCCGCGGCGAGGACACTCACGCTCACCTCACCCGCGAGGACCTGCGTCATCACCTGTAGCGTGGACTCATCGGTCACGCGTCGCCCGGCGACCTTGCGTGTCTGCAGCCCCAGCCGGGCTTGGAGGGCGCTCGCCTGCGGTCCTCCGCCGTGAACGAGGACGAAACGCCACCCCTCAGCTGCGAGCGCCTGCACATCGCGGAGCACCGCGAGCAACATCGCAGTGTCCGCGACCACGTCACCTCCAAATTTTAATACGGCGGTCTTCATCGAGAACTCCCGAACGGCGGCGCCGCTACGGCCACATCGCAGGCGCGTCGATGCCCTCTCCAGAGGGCCGACCAAACATGAGGTTCATAGATTCGATGGCTTGACCCGCGCCCCCCTTCACGAGGTTGTCGAGGGCGGTCGAGATGACACACGTCCGCACCCCGTCGTGGGCGTCGCCAAGCTGCAAACTAAGATCCACCCACATGCTGCCCTTCACAGCCACGACCTCCGCGCCACGATGACCGAGCACGCGGACGAAGGCCGAATCCTCGTAATAGGCCTCGTACATCGCCACCAGTTCATCCGCCGTCAGCGACTCGGGCACCTCCACAAAGCTGTTCGCCAAGATTCCTCGAGTCAGTGGCGCCGAGACCGGGACGAACTGCACCCGGACGTTCTCGGAGGCCCCGGCGTCGCGCAGGGTCTGCTCGATCTCTGGGGTGTGTTGGTGACCGAGCACCTTGTAGCTCTTCAGATTCCCGGCCCGGAGGGGGTGGTGGGTCCCTTGCTTGGCGTAGGCGCCGCTCCCCGAAGAGCCAGTGCAGGCCACGGTATGGACCGCACCGTTCAAGAGCCCCTTTCTCGCCAGAGGGAGGAGACCGAGCGCGATCGTTGTCGCGAAGCAACCGGGTGATGCGACCCGCGTCGCCTCCCGAAGTTGCGACGCGAACAACTCTGGGAGGCCGTAGACCCAGCGTCCGTCCAACATGTGCGGGCTCGGATGCTCGAGTCCATAAAAGCGCTCATAGGCCGCCGCGTCTCGAAGCCTAAAGTCCCCCGAGAGGTCAATGATCTTGGCGTCCACCTCCGCGAGCTCACTCGCCATGGTCGCGCTCACCTTGTGGGGCAGCGCCAAAAACACCACGTCCACGCCCTTCGCGGCGTCGAGCGGTGGGATGTTCTCAAAGGTGAGACCGGTCGCGGTGAGGTTGAGATGCACCGACTCGAGGGGCTCATCGACATGATCGATGCTCGTCACGCGAACGAGCTTCACCTGAGGATGCGCAAGGAGATTTCGAATAAGCTCTGCACCGCCATAGCCGGTGCCTCCGATGATCGCGACGTTGATTTTTTCTGCAGACACGGTGAGTTCCCGGCCGGGAGCATAGATCAATCTGCCGCGCCGACGCGCGCGTGGCCGCCTGTTGTGACGAACCTCGCTGCGAGGCCGCACACGGCCCACGCGCACACGTTGAGGCCTCTCGCGCCTCCCCGGTTTTGGAAGAAACGAGCAGATCTCCTCCCCGCCGGCGCAGTCAACAGGACCGAGGGTGCCTATCTATGACATGTGTGTCATAGGGAAGACACACAAAATCGACCCCAGTGCGACATCCACGTCAGCCTGTGGGCCGCGCCCCGGACCCGGCTGCGGCGGGCACTCTCCTAAGTCCCCAAAAATGCGATTCATTTTGTTTCGGCAGGGGTCCTGCAGTAGGACAGTGTCAGATTGTCGAACTCGCTTCCAACGGAGGGCAATCTGACCTTGGCTTTCCTACTTGGCTTAATTTTAACTTAGCCCCTCCGCTGCGTTTCGCACCATCTTTTTCGACTGACTTACATTCGGTCGTTGTCCCCTGAAGGCCCACATCGTGGTCTCCATGGGACGTTCGCAGACGAGCATGACTGGTCTGTGCTGCCATCTAGATTGAACAACAACCCCGAAGCGGTCTGGTCCCCGCATCGGGGTTGTTTTTTTCGGGCGTCCAGCCTCACCCGACGACAACGGACGCGCAGCCCGGGTTGTTCCCGTTGAATGCCGAGTTCGCGCGCCTTCCGAAAGACAACGCGTGTTTCGCGCGCAGTGTCGAGGGAGCAGCGTCGCCCACCCCGCCCAGTCGCTCTCGTCAGGCTACTCGGTGACGTGAAGATGGTCGTCAGGCTCTCGGACACGGTCCGCCAGCCTCCACACCTCCTCGGGGGGGACCCGCTCCTCAATTCCCGCGAGGAGCTCTTCCATGGAACACCCCGCGAGTCGGCCGAGCCCGCGCCCGTCCACGGCGATGTGGCCCCGCTGATCGCAGCGCTCACCAAGTCCACGCGTATGAGAGGCCGCGCAGATTCCCCACGTCGCGAACTTCTCGGGATCGAGCTGCAACGTTCCCGGGCACCGTGGGCAGCGGTGCCGCTCTCCCATGGCGCGCGCGTCAAGGACCGACACAAGCGGGTCGCGAGCTCGTCCCTCGGCGCGCAGCCGGGTCCATTGCGAGGAATCAAAAGGATACACCCCCGGCACGCCCCCCTCGAGCCCGAGGCTCGCCCCTAGCCAGGACGCCGACACGTAGTAGGCCGGCGCGCTCTTCTCACCTTCACCTCGAGACTCGACGAAGAGGGGCGCGTCATCGAAATGCGGATCTGCGTTCCAACGCGCCGCCAACGACTCACGAGCGGCTCCCGCGAGCCGAAACCGACGACTGCCCACCACGACACGGGTGACTCGATCTACAAAGACAAACGCGACATTCGAGAGTTTCTCGCGCGGATCGATGCTCACGTCGCACACCTTGAGTTTGTCGCACACGACGGCTCCCTGCGAGGTCCGCCACACGGACACGAGCTTGAGTTCGATCGTCCCCTCCCAATCCGGCGCGGCGACTCCATCGTGGGGTTCGAGTCCGAGGTGCCATTGCAATGCGTTCCCGTACCGTCCGCGAGAGGCGTAGCTCCCGAACATCCCAACCACAGGTCGCAGCGGCGTCCCCACCGCCGATTCGAGGAGCGCGTCCAGGTACGCGCAGGATCGCAGCGGCGCGTCCATCGTCGGCGCGGCGTGACGAACAGGCAGCCGCACGAGCTACGTGGACTCCTGCGACGAGGTCTCGGACTGCGGGTTCGATGCCACCGCCCGCGCCACGTTCGCCGCGATCTCCGGAGAGAGAGGGATCGGGGTGCCCCGCTCATCTACCTGCACAAACACCAGCTCCGCGTCGGTCACATCATGCCAACTCTCGACGTCCCTTGAGTCATGCGCGATCACCCGGACATAGACCCGAATCGACGTGCGGCCGCAGCCCAAGATGGTCGTATAACAACTGACGATATCCCCGACGTGGACAGGCGCCTTGAACTCCACCTCGCGCACCGCCACCGTCACCACCCGTCCCGCCCCCACACGATG
>JBDQGY010000188.1:0-8779 GCA_040265175.1 Nannocystaceae bacterium | reverse complement strand
CTACATGGCCGCGTTCGAGTGGGCGGTGGCGCGGGACTACGCGTTCATCTTCGAGTTCGACGCGGACTTTTCCCACAACCCGGCGTATCTGCCCCCGTTCATCGCCACCCTGCGATCGGGGGAGGTGGACGTGCTCGTGGGGTCGCGGCGGGTGGCGGGCGGCGGCGTCGAAAACTGGAGCGCCTCGCGACGTTTCATCTCCTGGGGTGGCAGCATGTACGCGCGCGTCATTTTGGGCGTGGGCGTGAAGGATCTGACCGGCGGGTTCAACGGCTTTCGCCGCGAGGTGGTGGAGTATCTGCTCGGCAGCGACGTGGACGCCACGGGCTACGCCTTCCAGATCGAGCTGAAGTACCGGGCCCTCAAGGCGGGCTTCCGCGTGGTGGAGCGGCCGATCGTCTTCCCGGATCGCACCCGTGGCGAATCCAAGATGTCCAGCGACATCTTTAAGGAGGCCATGGTGCGGGTGTGGAAGCTGAGGCTCGGACGCGTCGCGCCTAGGTGAGGCTCAGCTCTTTTGCTCTGCGGGCGTAAGCTCGATCCAGATTTCGTTGCGACGCATGAACCACGGGGTCCACGGGGGATCGTATCGCGCGTAGGACGGCTTCGCGCCGGTGGTGTCGAGGCCCTCGGCGCGGACCTGCTCCACCAGCGCCTCCATGCGCGCGTCAACTTTGGCCATGGGGGGGCTCCCAGAAAAGCGGTGCACGGCGAAGCGCGCCGGCTCAAGTTCGCGGATCACGACGCGCGAATCGTTCGGGGCGGGCAGGGTCTCCATGGTCCACTCCGAGGGCATGGTGAAACTAACCACCCACGCGTCACCCTGCGCCTTCGATTCTACCGGCGCGGTCATCTCGATGGTCGTCCCTCCCTTCGCTGCCACCGGTTCCATCTCGACGGGGGCGGTCATGGCGATCGAGGTCTGCGCGCGGTTGTTACCAAAGATATAATTGGCGAGGACGCGAAAGCCTCGGCTCGAGGCGTCCCGCGAGCTCCCTTTTACCGTGGTCTGTGCGACGATCCGTGGCGCGTACACCCGCACCTCAAAGTTCTCGTAGGTGGCCTCGACTTTGTACGCGGGCTCCTCGACGCGATCTCGTGCGGTGGCGAGGCGTGAACCCAACCCAACCGAGGAGGCGAGGAGGGCTGAGGCGCCAAGGATGAGCGCGCGGCGTGGGGTGAACATGCGGGAGAGGCCGGCCATGCCTTGAGCGTGGACGACGGCGCTCAATTCGCAACGGGACGACACTCAAGATTACGAGATCATTGATTTTTTTCGTCGAGCGCGACTCTGCTTCCCGACCCTCTCCGCAGTGGGACTAGCCCCGTCCTTTGACGGTTTCCAGGCTCCCGCGGAGCAGCGCGCTAGGTCGGGTCTTTGAGCTCGCCGCGCGCGAAGATCGACGCCACGAAGTGCAGCACGTCGTTGGCCGAGGCGTCGTCGTAGCCGTAGTTGCGGATAAGCCGCTGCTTGACCACGTCGATCTTTTCTTGGGCCTCTTTGTCGACCACCTGGCTCACCAGGGAGGTGAGCTTGATGCTGTCTTTTTGATCGTCGAAGAGCTTGCGCTCGAGGGCTTTGTACAGCCGCTCGTTGGTCTGATAGTCGAACTGTCGACCCTCGAGGGCGAGCGCGCCGATGTAGTTCATGATCTCACGGCGGAAGTCGTCCTTTCGGCTCTCGTTGATCTCGATTTTGTCCTCGATGGATCGCATGAGCCGCTCATTCGGCTCCTCGTCTTGGCCGGTGTAGGGGTTCTTCACCTTCTCCCGCTGGGTGTAGGCCTTGATATTGTCGATGTAGTTTTGGCACAGCCGCTTGAGCGCCTCCTCGTCGGCGCTGATCGCCCGCTGCACCTCGTTCTTCACGATGTCCTCGTACTCTTGCTTCACCTGGGCGAGGAGCTCGCGGTATCGCTTGCGATCCTCCTCGTTGGTGATGAGACCGTGGCTGCGCAGCCCTGACTCCAGCTCGTTCATGACCATGAAGGGGTTGATGGACTGCTGCCCTCGCTCTGAAACCAGGCAGTTCGCGATCTTGTCTTGGATATAGCGCGGGGAGATGCCCTCCATGCCCTCTCGCTTGGCCTCTTTTCGCAGCTCTTTGACCTGGTCTTGGGTGAAGTGCGGATCGGATTTTCCGTCGTAGAGCTTGAGCTTTTGCAGCACGGTGGGCTTGCCGGACTTGGGCTCCTCGAGCCGGGTGAGGACGGCCCACATGGCCGCGATCTCCAGGGTGTGGGGGGCGATGAAGCGGCCGCGCACCTTCTCGGCGTTGTAGTCCTTGACGTAGATCTTGACCTCTTCGGAGAGCTTGGTGATGTACGGGATATCGATCTTGACCGTACGGTCGCGCAGCGCCTCCATGAAGCGGTTCTCAAGCAGGCGCACATACTCGGCCTCGTTGGTGTGGCCGATGATCACCTCGTCGATGTCTGTCTGCGCGAACTTTTTGGGCTTCACCTTTTGCTCTTGGGTGGCGCCGAGCAGGTCGTACAAGAACGCCACGTCAAGCTTCAGGATCTCGACGAACTCGATGATGCCGCGGTTCGCCACGTTGAACTCACCGTCAAAGTTGAAGGCGCGAGGATCGGTGTCCGATCCGTACTCTGCGATGCGACGGTAGTTGATGTCGCCGGTGAGCTCGGTGGAGTCCTGGTTTTTCTCGTCCTTGGGCTGGAAGGTGCCGATGCCGATGCGGTCCTCCTCGCTGATGAGCAGCCGCCGCACGCGGATGTGTTTGACCACCTCGGCCCAGTCGCCGTTGTAGTGCTGCATGAGCTCTTTAAAGATGAAGCGGCAGGCCGGGTTGAGCTGCCCCTTGATGTGGGGGCGGAAACCGTCAGACTCGAGCCCGAGCTCTGTGATGGCTTGCTCGCGCCACTCCGCGGGAATCAACTTGAGCGGCTCTTCGTTCATCGGTGAGGGGTAGACCTCCTGGCCGCCGGCGAGGTGCCGAAGATCCGGCGGGAGCGCCCACTCGTAGGTGAACAGGGCGCCCTCAGGTGAGCGGGAGTAGGACTCCAGTCCTTTTTTGAGCAGCCGCGCGATCGTGGATTTGGAGGATCCCACCGGTCCGTGGAGCAAGATGATGCGCTTTTCGGTGCCGTAGCGCATGGCGGCCGCCTTGAGCACGTCCACGAAGCGCATGAGCGGGATGTCGAGCCCGAAGATCGCGTCCTTGCCGTCGTTCTCCACGTCGCTGAAGAAGTGGTAGTGGGTGATCTTCTTTTTGTTGTCGACGTACTCCTCGGTGCCGTGGGAGAGGATCATGTCGTAGGTGCGCTCGTAAGAGGTGCGAGCGATGCGAGGATTTTGTCGCACCATGTCGAGGTACTCCTCGAAGTTCCCCGTCCAGTTGAGGTCTTCGTATTGCTTAAAGTTTTGGAAGCTGGCGATTTTGGAGACGAAGTCGTTCATGGGGAGTTCCTTGGCAAGATCCGTTGGATGTGGCGCGGAGCGTGGATCGACCTCCATCATCATACGACCTTTTGAAAGAACGCGCCTGATCTTGGGTGTGAGCGCCCAACAACAGTCGTTCGCGCGATAAGCGGAGCGCTTGAAAACTCCACCTGGTGTGGGTCACTGGGCTCGCGTCTGCCATCTGACCGGGGTACAGTGGTGAGGACCGCCGCCCTCATGATCGCACGCATCGACAACGACCACAGACGCTTTCGCGATATTGTTCGGGGACGCATCCGAGAAAATCTGCGCAAGTATGTGTCGCGCGGCGACATGGTCGCGCGGAAGGGCAAGGACTCGGTCACGATCCCCATGCCCCAAATCGACATCCCGCGGTTTATCTACGGGGACAATGAAGACGGCGAGGGTGGGGTCGGCCAAGGCGAGGGTGAAGTCGGCGACAAGGTCGGCGGCGATCCGCAAGACGGGAGCGGGAGCGGCAAGGCGGGCGAAGACGCCGGCGACAAAGAGGTGGAGGTGGAGGTGTCGCTTGAGGAACTCGCGGAGATCTTGGGCGAAGAGCTCGGGCTCCCCCGAATCGAGCCGCGGGGTGACAAAAATCTTGAGACCGTGCGCGACAAGTACACGGGTCTGCGTACGACGGGCCCCGAGAGCCTGCGCAGCTTCAAGGCCACATTTCAGCGGGCGCTCAAGCGTCAGATCGCGTCGGGCACCTACGACAGCGGCAAGCCGATGATCGTGCCGGTTCGCGAGGACCGCCGCTATCGCTCGTGGAGCGAGCAGCCCAAGCCTGAGTCGAGCGCTGTCATCATCTACATGATGGACGTGTCCGGCTCCATGGGCGACGAGCAAAAAGAGATCGTACGCATCGAATCGTTTTGGATCGACACGTGGCTGCGCAGCCAGTACAAGGGCATCGAGTCTCGGTACATCATCCATGACGCCACGGCCCGGGAGGTCGATCGCGACACCTTTTTCAGCACCCGAGAATCGGGGGGCACGATGATCAGCTCGGCTTACCGGTTGTGCAGCGAGCTTATCGAAGAGCAGTATGATGCGGACAACTGGAACATCTACGCCTTTCACTTCTCCGACGGCGACAACTGGTCGGTGGATGACACCTCGACCTGCCTCAAAATTATGCGAGAGACGCTCTTCCCCCAGGTGAACCAGTTCGGATATGGCCAGGTGGAGAGCCCCTACGGCTCGGGCCAGTTCGTCAAAGACCTGCGCGGCGCCTTCGGCGAAGAAGAGAAACTGGTGTGCTCGGAGGTCAAGGCGAAAGACGACATCATGGATTCCATCCGTGAGTTCTTGAAGGGGGGTCGTTGATGCCGCCGGTGTCATGGTCGACCACCCCCGAGCTCGCCGAGCTTCAAGAGGAGATCCAGGGCTACGCGAGCGGCTACGGCCTCGACTTTTTCACGACGATCTTCGAGGTCATCGACTACCGACAGATCTGCGAGATCGCGGCCTACGGCGGCTTCCCGGTGCGCTATCCCCACTGGCGCTTTGGCATGGAGTACGACCGCCTGATCAAGAGCTACAGCTACGGGCTGTCCAAAATCTACGAGCTCGTCATCAACACCGACCCTTGTTACGCCTACCTGCTCGACGGCAACCGGTGGGTGGATCAGAAGCTGGTGATGGCCCATGTGTATGGGCATTGCGACTTCTTCAAGAACAACAGCTACTTCAGCCAGACCAACCGCAAGATGATCGACGGGATGGCGAACCATGCGGTGCGGCTGAGACGGCACATGGATCGCGTGGGGGTCAATCGCGTCGAGGAGTTTATCGATGTGTGCGCGTCGCTCGACAACCTCATCGACCCGTGGTGCAAGTACCGCGAGTCACTGCCTGGACCTGAGGCGGCGGCGGCGGCGGCGGACGGGGCCGACGACAGCGAGGAGAACCTCGCCAAACTCAAAAGCGGTAAGAACTACTTAGAGTCCTATATCAATCCGCCGGAGTTCTTGGAGTCTCAGCGAAAGAAGACCGAGGACGAGGCGGCGCGGATGAAGCGAATTCCGCCGCATCCTGAGCGCGACATCCTGGCGTTCTTGCTGGCGCACGCGCCACTCGAGCAGTGGGAGGTGGACGTGTTGTCCATTATTCGCGAGGAGGCCTACTACTTCCTCCCGCAGATGCAGACCAAAATCATGAACGAGGGTTGGGCCACCTACTGGCACTCCAAGATCATGACGGCGAAGGCGCTCAAAGATGATGAGATCGTGGACTACGCCGACGTGGCCAGCGGTGTCACCTCGATGGGGCCGACCCAGCTTAATCCCTACAAAATTGGGGTGGAGCTGTTCCGCGACATCGAGGATCGGTGGAACAAGGGGCAGTTTGGGCCGGAGTGGGAAAACTGCGCGCGTCTCGACGAGAAAGAGTCGTGGGACAAGCAGCTTGGGCTGGGGAGAGATCGCATCTTCGAGGTTCGCAAGCTCTACAACGACGTCAACTTCATCGACGAGTTCTTCACGGAGGACTTTTGCCGCCGACAAAAGTTCTTCATGTTCGCGAAGAACCGACGATCTGGGGACCTACAGATCGCGAGTCGTGAGTTTGCGGAGATCAAGCAAAAGATGCTGCATCAGCTCACCAACGCAGGCCAACCATTTATCTTCGCGGTGGACGCCAACTATATGAACCGGGGAGAGCTGCTCTTGGCCCACCGACACGAGGGGGTCGATTTGAAACTCAACTATGCCCGTGAGACGCTCAAAAACGTCGAGAAAGTGTGGCGTCGCCCGGTGTCCATCTTGACTGTCATCGACGATAAACCGAAGCGCATTCGCTTTGACGGGCGGGAGATCGGCATGTCGGACGAGACTGCAGCGGCAGACTACGTCTTGTAGGGACGCGGTGGGCGCCGCTGGGGACCGTGGTCAGATTGATAGCCGCGCTGTCGGATGATGTGTGCGTCGAGCCGTCCGCTGTCGCGCTAGGTCAAAAAATAGAGCCAGGTCAGGCGGCAGTTTCTGCGCGCAGACTGTTCGGCACGCGAAAGACGGTGCTATGGTTCCCGCGATGCGCCTTTTGGCATGGCCACTGACGAACGTCGGTAACGTTCGCTCCCACAACGAAGACTCGTACCTCATCGACGATGAGCTTGGGTTGTATGTGGTGGCGGACGGCATGGGCGGACACGCCGGAGGTGCCCACGCGAGTCAGTGTTGCGTGGAGGTGGTCGCCTCCGTGGTCCGGCGTGGACTCCGTGGCATGTCCAGCCTCGCCGAGGGGCAGCGCACCGCGGCGATTCACGATTTGCTCGCGGCCTCCGCCAGCGAGGCGAGCGCCGCCATCTATGACGAGGGACAGCGCAACTCGATGCTGCACGGCATGGGCACCACCCTTTGCGGCATGCTGTTTTATGAGAATCGGTGTCACATCGTCCACGTCGGCGACAGCCGCTGCTATCTGTTCCGCCAGGGTTCCTCTCGGCAACTGACTAGCGATCACTCCTGGCTCAACGAGCAGGTGCAGGCCGGGTTGCTCACGCCCGAAGAGGCGGAGATTAGCGACCTCAAGCACATCATCACGCGCTCCGTCGGGTTCGAGCGTGAGGTGAACGCCGATCTCATCTCGGTGAACGTCGCCCCTGGCGACAGCCTCCTGGTGTGCTCCGACGGCCTCTCCAACTACTTTGAGACCGAGGAGTTCGGACAGCTTGTGCGGGACAACTACAGCGACGAATTGCCTCAAAAAGTCGCGGATCTCGCCCTCGAGCGCGGTGGCGAGGACAACATCACGGTCATCGTGGTGTCGGTGACGAACGGCGCCGACATCCGGTTGTCTGCCAAGGCCCCGGAGGCCATGGGTCGCTCTGTAGGGGCGGATACGCTGCCGCCGATCTGAGCGCTGCGATCGCATGCGGAGCTCGGAGGTCTCGATCGCGTGGACGCCGGCGACGCGCGCGCGTACAAAGAGGGACCTAGGTGAACCAGCGTTCGATCCATACGGTCTTCCCCGAGACCCGCGATTTGTTTCCGTGCGAGTCACTCGCGTCGCTCCCGACGCCGGTGACGTCCCTGGACGTGGGGCAATTCCCTGGCGCGCTCGCGTCGCTTCACCTTAAGCGCGATGATCTGACGGCGTCGCCGTTCGGTGGGAACAAGCTCCGTAAACTTGAGTTCATCCTTGGGCAAGCCCTGCGAGAAAAACGTCGAGAGTTGATCACCTTTGGTTTCGCCGGCTCCAACCATTGCGTGGCGACGGCGCGCCTCGGTCGTCAGGTCGGTCTGCACACCACGAGCCTGCTGCTGCCGCAGCGACCGAGCCCCTACGTCGCTCAAAATCTCGCCATGGGGATGGAGGCCGGGGCGACCCTTGTGCATCGCCAAACGACCACCGGGTTGGCGGTGGCGTTGGCGAGGACCTGGGTATCTGGGCTGATTCGAGACAAGGTGCCGCCCAAGGTCATCCCCGCGGGAGGCTCGTCCTTGCTCGGCATGCTCGGCTACGTCAATGCCGGGCTCGAGCTGGCCGCGCAGGTGTCGGCAGGCTTGGTGCCGCGGCCGGACGTCGTCTACGTGGCCTTGGGGAGCGGTGGAACCGCCGTCGGCTTGCAGGCGGGTCTGGCCCTGGCGAAGATGGAGGCTGAGGTAGTGCCCGTGCGCGTGGTGGCTGAGCGCTATATGAACCGTTCGAAACTGAAGAAGACACAACGGGCGCTCGCGTCGTTCTTGGGTGCGAGGGGGCTCTCGTTGCCCGCGGATGGAGGAGGGCTCGACGAACGGATGCGAGATGAGTTTTTCGGCTCCGGCTATGGAGAGTCTACCGAGGGAAGTCGGGCGGCTGCTTCGCGGGTGCAGGGGCACGCTGGTGTCCATCTGGACGCCGCGTATACGAGTAAGGCGTTCGCGGCGCTGCTCGAAGATGCGCATCGTGGGGCGCTCCGAGACCGAAATGTGATGTTTTGGCACACCTACGGAGGCCCGGAGCAAGCGTCGAACATGACAGAAATCAGGGCCATGGATGGCGTCGAATTCGCGCGGGTTCCTCGTGCGCTGCGCGTGTACTTTGACGGGCGTTGACCTGCTCCAGAGCGGGCCCTCACACGCCCCTGTCCGACGGAAATGGACGCATTGGGCGGTCGACAGGGACCTTGTCGCTGTGCGCTGTTGGCGTCAATGGATTTGATCTTGGCGCGGCCGGGCCGCTTGGGGGTTGCGCGACGATTGGGGCCTTGCGGAGAGCGGAGGCCCCGGCGCTGCGTTTGCGGCAACTGGGCGTGCTGGGTGGCGAGTCTCTTGCGCACGCTCGTGCGTGCTCCGCCTTGTGTTTTGGCGTCTTCTCTCGAACACTTTTCAAGTGACAGGCAATAAAATCGTCCCGCGGCCTGGACAGG
>JBDQGY010000187.1:0-8936 GCA_040265175.1 Nannocystaceae bacterium | reverse complement strand
CTGTAGGATTGTCCGCCGCCCGGTCGCGCCCACGCCTCGTCGGCGAGCATCAGGGGGGCCAGGGCCGCGAGCACGGTGACTCCCGCAAGCATCCACGGGGTCAAGAGGCGAGTTCGCGGGGCCGTGGTCGTCACGCTATCCATGATCGACCTCGTCGCTGAGCTCATTGACGTCGTCGTCACGAACCGGAAGATGCGTCGCGAAGACTTCCGCGGACCGCTCGATCGCGGCGGCGGTCTCCAAGAATCCGCGATCGGTGGCGTACGGGAGCCGAATAGCGTCGAGCGTTGAGCGGAGATCCTCAGGGGGGATATTTTCGACGATCCCCTGGTCGGCGACCACCTCGACAACTCGCTCAAGTTGGTAAAAAACGATGAGGATGCCGATCCGATCCGACGTGAGCCGGACCCCTCGATCAAAGAAGACCCCACGCGCGGCGGCTTGGGTCGCCTCGCGTCGCAGCCTCGCGGGCACCGACGCGCGTGCGAGCGGGGGAGAGATGCGGAGGAGCAAAAACCATCCTGCCATGACGAGGAGGGGGTTCACCACGATCCAATGCAGCGCGAACTCGCGGGGCGCGTAGAGTTGATAGAGCAATACGCTGTACATGAGCGCAACGCTCCACAGTAGGTGTACCCCCGCGTAGGAGGAGGCTCGCTTGCGAACAGCGACGACCACCTCTGCGGAACTCTTCGCTTCCACTGCCTTGACCGCGGCTACAAGTGCCTTCTTCGCGTCCTCTGTGAGCCTTCGATCTTTCATCGCTGCACCGCAGAGTATGGAGGAGCCCGGCCAGCGACTCCAGCGTTCGCCGCGAATTGTGAGGTGAGGAAGGTGTCATCCGCATCGGGAATAGAGGCTCCCGTGTCACAGTTACGGCGCAGGTGAGATGCGCAAAACTCTCGAAACAGCGGTTGCGGGGGCGCGAGCCCATGTGGAAGACTTGCCCATGCCGATGAGGACATCCAAGCGTCGCTGCGCGAGCTGGACCCAGGCGCGACACATGGTGACGGCCGCGTCCTTCGGTATGTTGCTCTTCAACGGGGCATGCTGGCAAGGAGACCGAGGAGGGGCGTCGGTTGCGGCGGGCGACGGCGAGTCCCTCGAGTCAGCCGCGGCGCTTGCGTGGCGTCCATGCGTCGCCCCCGGCTTGTCTACGGAGGCCGCGTGCGTCGAGCTCGAGGTGCCCGAGGGGCCTGAGGGCGGGGTCGTTTCCCTCTTCGTCATGAGGATCGCCTCCGACGGTGATGTGCGGGAGCCAGACCCCGTGGTGCTGCTCGCGGGCGGCCCAGGGCAGTCTGGCTCGTTGGCCTACCCAGGTTTCGCGAACATCCTGAGGCGAGCGTTGCCCTCGCGAGACCTGGTGATCGTGGATCAGCGGGGGACCGGTCGTTCGTCGGCCTTGGCGTGCGACCTTGAGGATGACTTTGGAGCGCAGACCAGGGTGGAGTTCGACATGGATGGGCTCGAGACCTGCGCGAAGTCGTGGCCCCACGACCCGAAGAATTTCACGACGGAGGCGGCCGCTCGCGATCTCGAGGAGCTTCGCAAGGCATTGGGGGCTCCGCAGCTAAACCTCCTCGGCGGCTCCTACGGGACGCGCCTCGCGCTCGTCTATGCGCGACTGTACGAGGCCCGCGTGCGGACCATGGTACTCGACGGTGTCGCCCCGCCTACGATGGCGCTCCCGAGCAGTTTCGCGGAGGACGGGCAAGCGGCGCTCGATACGCTTTTTGATGACTGCAGGGAGGCGCCGGGTTGCGCCGCGCGGTTCCCCGAGTTGCGGTCGATCTTCCGCGGGGCTCTTCGGCAAAGCGGCGAGCAGCAGGCGCCAGTAGCCTTTGTGCATCCGCGCACCGGGGAGAGCATCGAGGTGCCTTTAACCGAGCGTGTCTTTGCCAGTGGCGTTCGGGGCTTGCTCTACTCCCCGGAGCTTTCGGCGCTCCTCCCCATGATCATTGCGGCGGCCGCTCAAGGGGACTTTGTCCCCTTTCTCAACGCCCTGGTCGCGCTCGGCGACGCGCCAGAGCCGATGATGGATTTGGGGCTGATGTTGTCGGTGCTGTGCGCGGAGGACCTCCCGCGCATCGATCCCGCAGCGTACACGGATCGCTGGAGCCAGACCTTCCTCGAGTCGTCGATGTACGACTTGTTCGCCTCGGGGTGTGACCGCTGGCCGGTAGAAGCGGTGCCTGCGTCGGCGACCGCGGCGGTGGAGGTCTCGACCCCCACCTTGCTCCTCTCGGGGGCGCTGGATCCGGTCACCCCGGCGCGCTGGGCAGAGGAGGCGGCAAAAACGCTGCAGGCGTCCACCCACCTCGTCATTGAGGGCAGCGGTCACGGGACGTTGAGCAAGCCATGCGTCACGAAAATTGCCGCGGAGTTTATTGAGACCCGCGAGGTCTCCGACGAGTCCAAGGAGTGTCTCGCAGGATTGCGGCGTCCGCCGTTTTTTATCGACGCGAAGGGGCCGGCGCACTGATGCTGCGTGTTCGCAATCTTTCGAGGTCGTTCAAGGGCGTGAACGCCGTATCGGATGTGAGCTTCGAGGCGCGAGATGGGGAAATCACGGGGCTGCTCGGATCGAACGGCGCTGGCAAAACAACCACTTTGCGGATGATTTGCGGACTGCTCGTTCCCGATCGTGGTGAGGCCATGGTGGATGAGGTCGACGTCACCCGAGACAAAGTGCGGGCGCGGATGCAGCTTGGGATGCTGCCTGACTCTCGGGGGTTGTACCCACGACTCACCGGACGAGAGAACGTGGCGTATTTTGGCAATCTCCGGGGTCTCTCCCAGGAGGAGGTCGATCGCCGCCTCACGCCGATGGCGGAGGAGCTGAGCATGTCCGATTTGCTTGATCGGCGTGTGGAGGGATTTTCGCAGGGAGAGCGGGCGAAGATCGCGATCGCGCGCGCGATCATCCACGAGCCACGGAACGTGCTGCTCGACGAACCGACGAACGGTCTCGACGTCATGAGCACTCGGGCGATGCGGACCTTGATCCGGCGGTTGCGAGGCGAAGGGCGATGCGTGGTCTTCTCTTCGCATATCATGCAAGAGGTCTCTGCGCTCTGTGACGTCATCGTGATCATCTCCGACGGCGAAGTTGTCGCGCGTGGGACGGAGGAGGAGCTGCTGGCGCAGACAGAAACAAACACCCTGGAAGACGCCTTCGTGAGCCTCTCGACGACCCTAGAGGAGGCCCGATGAATCAGCTGTTGGTTGTCTTCAGAAAAGAACTTCGTGACGCGATCAGAGACCGCCGATCGGTCCTCTCCGCGCTCATCTTTCCGTTGCTGACGCCGCTGCTGCTCATTTTTGTGTTCCAGATGGCCGTGGATGAGATGGAAAACCCACCGGCGATGCGCGTGGCGATCGCGGGGGAGGCGAACGCCCCAGGGTTGGTGGAGGAGCTGCTGGCCCATGACGTTGAGGTCGAGGCGATGGAGCGAGACGTGCTCGCGGACGCGGTGCGCGAGGGGGAGTTTCCCGCGGCCCTCGACATCCCTCGGTCCTACGGAGAGCGGTTCCGTGAGGGGTTCCCGGCGCCGGTTTTCTTTTATAAAGACGGCGCCGCGCGACGTCACAGGCGGACAGCGGACCGAATTGAGCGCGTCATCCTCGGCTACAGCGCGACCGTGGGGACGTTGAGGCTCATCTCCAAGGGGGTCCCTCCGGCGACCGGACAGCCGATTCAGGTGACCGCGGTCGATCTCTCGTCGTCCAAAGCGCGAGCCGCAGAGTTGATGAACTTTATCCCCGTCCTCGTGCTCTTCGCGTGCTTCATGTCTGGCATGTACGTGGCCATGGACGTCACCTCCGGGGAGCGTGAGCGAGGCTCCCTAGAACCGCTGCTCCTCACCACGAGCGATCTTCGTATGCTGGTGCTCGGAAAGTTAGGGGCGGCGCTGGTCTTCGCGATCGCAGGCAGCGTGCTCACGCTCGTCGGGTGCGTGTTCGCCTTCGGTCAGTTGCCCCAGGAGGCCATGGGGTTCTCGGGAGCCATCGACGCCAGCGCGGCGTGGATGATCCTGCTGTTGATGCTGCCGCTGGCTGCTATGGCGACGGCCTTGCAAGTGCTCGTCGCGACCTTCGCCAGGACGGTGAAGGAGGCGCAGACCTACCTGTCGCTGTTCATGCTCTTGCCCATGTTCCCCGTGATGTTCTTGTCGGTGAAGGCGCCGGCGCTCACAGCTTGGATGGCGCCAGTCCCCATCCTCGGTCAGTATCTCCTGATCAACGAGCTCCTCGCCGGGCGGGAGGTCCTCTGGAGCTATCTCGGTCTGGCCGGCCTCGCGTCGGTGACCGTGGGGGTCGTGGCGGCCTGGGCGACGGCGCTGTTGCTTGGAAAAGAGCGCGTGATCTTCGGGCGTAGCTAGCGAGCGCCGCGCGGGGATTCGGTTCGCGAGGGACGGGCGTGTAGTACACTCCACAAAGTGACGCAGCATGAGCCGACCACTGCGAGTTCCCAGGCTGCCTCGGCAGCGCCTGGAGCTGCTCCGAATGTTGACGACGCTGGCACCAATGAGACATGGACGGGGCTAGGCTCAGAGCAGGGGGCTCGGCATCGTTATGCCAGGGCGGCGCCAGAGTTTGGTCATGAGGTGCCCGAGTCGTGTGGCACCGAAGGGCCGCGGGGTGAGCTGTGGCGTGGGGATAACCTCGAGGTGCTGACCGCGTTTCGCGAGGACTTCGAGGGCAGGGTGAAATGCGTCTACCTCGATCCCCCCTACAATATCCGGAGCGGCAACGAGCACTATGGGGACCGCCGCGGCCATCAACAATGGCTTGAGTTCATGGACGAACGCCTGCGAGCGATCAAGCCGCTGCTTCGCTCCGACGGGATCATTTGCGTTCAAATTGATGACGCGGAGATGGCCTACTTGCAGGTGCTGATGGACGAGGTCTTTGGTCGTGTCAATCGAATCAACACGATCACCGTGAAGATGAGCGAGTTGAGCGGCGTTAAGATGACGCACGTGGACCGGCGACTCCCGAAGATCAAGGAGTCGCTGCTCGTCTATGGAGGAGCGGGAGAGGTCCGCATCCGGGCGCCGCGTGTGCTCAAAACGGGGGCAAAGTTTGAGCGCTATCTCAAGTACTACGGAAAGATTATCGCCAACCCGGATGCGCCCGTGCACGAGTGGAAGCTCGTCTCTATTCGGGAGCACCTAACAGAGATAGGCGAGAGTCTGGAGCCAGACGCTGTCCGTGCCTTCAAGATCAAAGAGGCGCACCGTGTGGTCTATCGCACCAACAGCAAGCTGATGTCCTCGATCGAGTCTGACACGCCGCTCAGGGAGGTCATCTCACCCACGGGCATCCGTTACATCTGGTGGGAGGGCAAAGAAATGCTGTTCTTGAACGAGCATATGCACGAGACCCTCGGGGATTTGTGGACGGATATCAGCACCATCAACCTTAACAAAGAGGGCGGCGGTGACTTCGTGAATGGGAAGAAGCCTGAGGCGCTGCTGGCTCGAGTAATCGAGATGTGCACCGCGCCGGGAGACCTCGTGTTGGACGCCTTCGCGGGATCTGGCACCACGGGGGCGGTGGCCCACAAGCTTGGACGTGATTGGCTGATGATCGAGTCGGGCGAACACTGCGAGACGCATATCGCCCCGCGCCTGCGAGACGTGGTGCGCGGCGCGGACGGTGCAGGGATCAACAAAGAGCAGCCCTCGTTTGTCTGCGGTGGGACTTTCTCCGGTTTTGAGTTCACCGGGGACGAATCGACACGAGCGAGTTGACTTTTTGTGCTCGCCTTTCGAAAGTAGGGCATGGAGCGTACGAGGGTAGATTGGTGCGGCGTGCTTTGTGTTGGGCTCGTGTCCGCCGCCATTGGCTGCGGTGATGGTGCAGAGGCGGCCTCGGCGGAGGAGGGGACCATGACCAGCGAGACGACGGCTGACGTGGGGGGCGATGAGACCGGTGACGGAGATGGCGACGGAGACGGAGAGGCGCCCGCGCATGCGTGTGAGCCCTATCTTTTGTGGGATGGGCAGGATTTCGTGGATATCGACGAGTGCGCGGGAGAACTCTCGCCATGCGGTGAGCAGACAATTTTTACGTGTATCAATCGCGAGGGGTCGCCGCCTACGTGCGCCTGGGACCCGACGGACGCGTACGCGGCGTTGACCGTCGGCGTGAATGAGATCCCCGGTTTCGTTGGTCCCCCAAACGCGTCGGCGCTGGTGTTGTTTGACGATCGCGCGAAGCCGGTGCTGACCTCGGGAGGCAGCGTTGTGGCAGCGATGAGTCACATCGGCGCAGGCCGTCTATTCGCGATCGGGCATCCAGACTATGTCGAGGGCGAGCTGGCCAACCTGGACACCGGGAGGCTCTTGCAAAACGCGACCGCGTGGGCAGGAGGAGGCGCCGGCGCACGCGTTGGGGTCGCGGCGGGTCTCGATGCCTTGGCGGCCTCCCTGGCGGCCGCTGGATACGAGGTGGTACAGGGCGAGTTCGATGACCTCGTAGATATCGACGTCTTTGTCCCTGATGCACCCGCGATGTCCGGCGCAGATGTGGAGATGCTCACTGGGTTTGCGAAGGCGGGCGGAGGGTTGGTGATCGCGGCTGAGGCCATGACCACGGGGGCGTGGGGGCTCGTTGCCAACGGAGTGCTCTACGAGGGGGGCATCGTGGCTGTGCAACAAAGCGTGGGCGGGGTGGACGTGGTGAGCGCCGAGCCCCCGGCGGATGTGCTCAACGCCTCTGCGGCGTTCCAGGCGCTCGCCGATTCCTACACCGGCGACGGAACGCTGGGGGATGCAGACGCGGACCTGGCGCGCGCGGCGGGGCAGGTAGGGCTCGATGAGCTCTTGGTTTCGACCTTCGACGGTTTCTTTTGTCGCGCGGAGGCGTTCGCGGACGCCTACGGTGACGTGGTGCCCACCCGCACAAACCCCGTGAATGAGTTTGAACAGCCCGACCGCGCGCTCGCCTTGAGGATCGATATGAAGTTGCAAGCGGAGCGGGCGCCTGAGCTTGTCGAGGCGCACGAGTCGGTCCCGGACTACCCCGGGACGCTCTTGATGGGGACGAGCGGGACCTCGAAGACCCTCACCATCGATGGCAGCTACGACGGCCGTGACCCTCGTTATCTGTATGCGGGCGCCCAAGCGGACGTGTGGCGCACCACCGGGCTCTACGCGAAGGCCGGCCAGGCAATTCGAGTGACGACGGCCAGCGAGGGGGTCGGCGCGGGGCTCTCCGTTCAGATCGGCGTGCACTCAGATCTTCTTTGGAGCCTCAATGAGTGGGAGCGAGTGCCCGAGCTGCTCGTGAGCAGAACCCTCGATGCGGACACTATCGCGCTGGCGAGCGGCTTCGGCGGTCCGGTCGTGGTCCGGGTCCCGGTGGGCGTCGACGCGGGTCCGGTCGAACTGACAATTGAGGGCGCCTATGAGGCACCTCGATTCGTCTTGGGGGAGACGACAGATGACGCGTGGCTCACCGCGCGTGAGGCCCCTGCGCCTTGGGCTTCGCTGGAGACCTCCAAGATCGCGTTCTTCCTCCCGTCTGAGTTGATTCGTACGCTCGAGGGCCCCTCCGCTTTGATGGATGTGTGGGACCAGGTGCTCGACGCAGACGCGACGCTGTCTGCGATTCCGCTGGCTCGACCGCGGGCGGAGGTGATCGTAGCGGACCGTCAAATCAGCGCAGGGTGGATGCACTCGGGCTATCCGATCATGGCCAACGTGGACGCGGCGCCCGGCTTTGTGGACCTGGCGGGGTTACAGACTTCAGGGGAGTGGGGGGTGCTCCATGAGCTCGGACACAACCACCAGTGGAACCTGATGCAGCTACCGGGTGCGACGGAGTGCACCGTCAACCTGTGGTCTGTCTATGCGTCGGAGGAGGTGCTCGGCATTGCTCGCGCGATTGCACACGAGGCGCTCACGGCGTCCGACCGTCAGGCTCGCGTCGATGCGTACCTGGCGGGAGGGGCGAACTTTGAGCAGGATTGGAGCGTCTGGACCTGCCTTGAGACCTACCTACAGTTGCAGGAGGGGTTCGGGTGGGCGCCGCACATCTCGATGTTCGAAGACCTGTACTATCCACTCCCTCCGTCGACGAGCTGGGACACGGAGACTCGAGCCTCTGAGTACGCCCTCGCATTTTCGGGGGCGGTGCAACGTGATCTCGGGCCGTTCTTTGCGGCCTGGGGATGGCCCTTGAGCCCAGACTCGCTGGCGGCGATGGCCGCGTATCCAGCGTGGCTTGAGAACCCCATGCCGACGCCGTGAGCGGTGGCCCGGGGGCAGCTACGACCGCGGGACTCGCTTGGAGATGCCGCAGAGCACCTCGTAGGTCGTGATGCCGGCCCATGATGCGAGATCATGGGCGGCGATCTTCTCCGTGTCTTGACGCCCGAGCAAGATAACCTCATCACCGACCCGAGCGTTCGGAATCTCTGTGACATCGATGAGCGACGTGTCCATCGTGACGCGTCCGACCACCGGACATCGCCGCCCCTGGACAAGCACGTGCGCGCGGCCAGAGAGGTTGGCCGGGTAGCCGTCCTCATAGCCCACGGGCACGATGGCGATGACCGATTCTCGATTCAAGGTCGCGGTGTGTCCGTACGACACCTGCGCACCTTTGGGGAGGGTGCGCAGCCCGAAGACGCGGGAAGCGACGGTCATGGCGGGTCGGATTCCGTCGAGGAGATAGTCGGTGTTACCCGCGCTCCCGTACATCGCGATACCCGGGCGGACCATGTCGTAGCGCGCGCTCGGAAAGCGGGATAGCCCGGCGCTGTTGCAGACGTGGCGGATGGTTGGATGCAGCCCGCGTCGTTCAAAGACAGACAGCGCGTCTGAGAAGGCGTTGAGCTGACGCAAAGTGGGGGACTCGTCTCGCTCATCCGCGCACGCGAGGTGCGTCATGACACCTTCGAGATCGAGCACATCTGCGCACTCTGT
>JBDQGY010000186.1:0-8977 GCA_040265175.1 Nannocystaceae bacterium | reverse complement strand
CGCTCTGTCTGGCAGCGCTGACCTCCGTCGCCCCCGTCAGCGGGTGCGAGAGGAGGTCAGCGCTGCCAGACAGAGCGTTGAGAGGTTCGGCGCGACCCGTCGCCCCATGCCACTTGGGTTCAACCCATGACCTCCGTGATCGCGTCGACCGTCACCTCGGCGAGCTGCGCGAGTTCTGGAGACGATAGGTTCAGCGGGGGCATCCAGTAGACGGTGTCGTGCAGTGGACGCAGCAGCACACCGCGTTGCAGTGCAGCCTCTCGGATGCTTAAGGAGATGCGCCCATCGACGGGGCCGGGGTGGGCGTCGTCGCGTTGAAGATCGAAGGCCACGATCATGCCGGCTTGGCGGTGGGCTGCGATGGCATCGCAGGTGCTGGCGACACCGTCGGCCGCAGCACCGAGGGCGGCAATTTGTGTTGGCATCGCGGGGATCCGCTCTTCGCGTAGCAAGGCGAGGCTCGCGAGGCCTGCCGCACATGCGACCGGGTTGGCAGTGAAGGTGTGGCTGTGCATGAACGAGCGGGACGGATGCCCGCGGAATACGTCCTCGAGCCCCTCGCGGACGAGGGTGCACGCGAGGGGGAGCATCCCGCCTGAGAGTCCTTTGCTGAGACACATAAGATCCGGGGTCACCCCCGACCATTCGGAGGCGAACAGCCGCCCGGTGCGACCGAAGGCGACCGCGATTTCATCGGCGATGACGTGGATGCCTAGGGACTGGGCCTCTTGGGTGATACGGCGGATGAACCCAGCGCCGGGCATGCGCATCTTCCCCGCGCACTGCACGATGGGCTCGATGATCAGTGCGGTGAGTTCGTGGGCGTGGGCGCGCAACGAGGCGATCGCCTCGTCCGCCTCCGGTGAGTTGGCGCCCGCGTCCATAGAAAGATCGTCGTGGCGATGTGTGGGCATGCTTGGCGAGGGCAAGAATGTCACCTCAACGAGGAGAGGAGAGAAGGTCGCGCGGTAGTCGTCGTTGGCCGAGAGGGCGAGGGCGCCGAGCGTCTCTCCGTGGTAGCTGTTTTTGAGGGCGGCAAAACGGCCACGGCCGCGTGCGCCACCCTGGAGGCGCGCCTGGAAGCTGAGCTTCATGGCGATCTCTACCGCTGAAGATCCCGAATCACTGAAAAACACCTTGCCGTAGCCGGTCGGTGCCGCCTCAAGGAGCTGCTCCGCGAGGGAGATGGCCGGGGCGTGGGTGAAGCCGGCGAACATCACGTGGTCGAGGGTGGCGACCTGTTCGGTCATGGCCTCGACGATCCGCGGGTGGCAGTGTCCGTGGAGCGCAGTCCACCACGAGGAGATGGCGTCCAAAATGGGGCGGCCGTCGAGGTCGTACAAAAAACTCCCGCTCGCGCGGGCGACAGCGAGCGGGGGCAGGCGCTCAAGGTCCCCAAAGTGGGTGGCGGGGTGCCACAGCACCCTCGCGTCTTTGGCTCGGAAGTCATCCATGCGAGCCGAGCATAGCCCACGTGGGCGTGAAGGGGCGCAGGCCCGCGCGTGCAGCCCCCGAGGCGAGGTTGCGGCGGCTCCCGCTGCCTGAGGGCGGTGGGTGGCGTAAGCACCGCGGGCACGCTACGATCCTGGCGACGAGAGAGGGAAGGTCGATGCCGAGACGAGCGAACAAATACTCAATGATGATGCGGTCTGTGCGGAGCGTCCTCGCCCTTGGCTTGGGCGGTGCGCTGAGTTGTATTTTGTACGTGGACGACACCGACGCCGAGTGCGAGGCGGTCACCTGCGGGGCCAATGCCTACTGCGACGCAGGGCAATGCTCGTGCTACCCGGGATACGGTGGGGTCGCGGAACAGGGCTGCGATCCGCTGATGTCGGTGCTTGTGACCGACCTTTGTGACGATGACCTGGACGTTGAGTTTAGGTTGTTTAGCGAATACGACGACACGACGTGGCCCACGAACAGCACCCTGTTTACGGCTGGATACGACGTGGACACCATCCATGAGATCCGTTGCCTCGACGGAGAGGTCGTGTGCTTTGGCGCACAAGCGGGCGACCTAAGCTGGGGGGTCGGGCTTGGCAATGACCTGAGTTGCGGTAGCCCGTTCCGGTTCGAGTGCGGGCCGTATACAGTAGACGCGGGATTTCTCACCTGCGGATAGAGCAGTTGTCGTGTCCGCAACAGAATGCCTCCATCTGAGCTTTCTCTTCGGACGCCGTTGATGGAGGCGCAATGTCGCCCCTCATGTCCCGGCGCGCAGCGGTGCGCTGCGGCGACCTGAGAGGACTCTGATGGGTATTCGAAGTGACCTTTATTACCCTGGCTTCCCGAAACACTCCTCGTCCTAAAACGATCCAGCGTTCGGGTCGGAGCGTCACAGCACACGACACGTGCAATTCATGCACACGGCGGGGGCTTGCGAGAGTAAAGGTCTGGTGGCACGGTGAAGCGAAGGCCCAGCCAGACAGGCTGAACGTCCGGTTTTATACCTAGTTAGACTGTTGAAGGCTCCCCTTGTTCGGGAAATAAAAACCATTTTTGGGGTTGCACTTTTGCTCCCCAATGATCATGTTCCCCCTGCCCGCCCGGGCACTGTTTGGAAAAGGTAGACGCTGTACCCATGTCTCAGATCGCACAACTCTTTGAGTCGGCCCTTCAGAACACGCAGACCACACGGCTCCGTCAGGCGGCCCAACGCACGTTGGAGCAGATGCCGGCTAGCATGACCATCGGCGAGCTCCTCGCGAGTGAGGCAGGTCCCATGGTCCGGGCGTTGAATCTCGCTGAGATCACGCAGGCCCTCGGGAACAAAATGGTGAGTCGAACCGTCCGCGTTCAGATGGATGAATCCGCCGACGAGGACTCGGTGGAGGGCGCGATGTTTGTCGCAATCCTGCAAGCTGTCGCGGAGGAACCTCGGACCATTGGCCAACTCAGCAAAGACCTCAGTATCGACCTCGATGAGCTCCGTGGGTATCTCTCATGGATGAAGCAGGTCGGCAAAGTTACGACGACGGGGCGCGCTCGCGGGACCCGCTATCACCTCGCTCCCTAGGGGCTTGCGTGGGCCGCCAGCCTGCGCGAAGCTGGGAGCGGCGCATGAGCGAATTTTCGAGTAGCCTGACCGAGCGCCTCATGTCGCTCAAACACGATCTCGGTAAATATATCGCGTGGCAGAGCGCGAATCTTGAGGAGACCGAGTGGAGAGACGGGAGCGCGAGGCTCACGCGGGCGGTGCAGCGAGATGTGTTGGGCACGAGGACGTCGCGTGATGGGGCGAATCAACCGGCCTGGGTCGTGTACGAGGCCGGGGTCGCAGGGATGAGCGCCGCGGAGCGCGAGCAGACTTCACCGGAGCTTGGGCGAGTGGAGGCGCGCGTGCGTTGGATGCAGTCCATTGAGGGCGCGATCACGTCGGGGGACGCGCTCAGCGACAGAAACGTTCGCGCGGAGATGCAGGGGGCCCAGCGAGAGATCCGCGCCTGCTTGAGCGCGCTGGTGCGACGGGCGCGAGGAGGTTAATCATGGCGAATATCCTCATCATCGACGACGAAGACACCTACCTCGAGCTGTGCGAGCGGCACCTTCCCGAGCATTCGTTCGTAGCACCGGCGCGGAACTTTCGAGAGGCGCGAGAGCGCCTCCGTACCTCGCGTGAGCCCATCGACCTCGTCCTGCTCGACGTCCACTTCAACATTGAAGAGGCAGAGCTCTTACCGTTGGACAAGTCGGGCTTGAAGGGCGCGTCACGGGATGTGACGGAGCGGCTTCGCCGGACACAGGGCTTTAAGATCCTCGAGGCGCTGCGTCCCGTCTATCCAGATCTTCCCGTCATCGTGATGACCTCCGTGGAGGACCTCCCGATCGGCTTGGACGCGGAGCGGCTCGATGCCGAGGATTACACCTACCTCCTCGACGATGAGTATCTCGACGCGCGGGCGCTCAGGGTTCAGGTGCAGTCGATCCTCGCTCAACGCGAAGACACCAGGGAAGACGAGACTTTTTATTGGGGCACGACACGGGTCATGCGGAGCCTTCGGCAGCGGTTACGCGTGCTGGCGCGAGGCCAACTCCCGCTCATCTTGACGGGCCCCACTGGCTCAGGAAAGAGCCTCTTGGCGCGCGAGCACATTCACCGCAGGTCAGGGCGGAGCGGCAATTTTGTCGCGGTCGATCTCTCGACGCTGCCGGAGTCGTTGATGGCCGCGCACCTGTTCGGGGTGGTGAAAGGGGCGTACACCGGGGCGACGGCCAACCGCGAAGGGGTGATCGAGCGGGCGAAGGGAGGCACGCTCTTCCTTGACGAGATCGGCAACCTCAGCCTTGAACTCCAAAAGTCGCTGTTGCTGGTGCTTCAAGATCACACCTACCGACCGGTGGGATCGGTGGAAGAGCACTCCTCGGACGTAAAGCTCGTGGTGGCCACCAACGAGGACTTGGGGTTGATGGTGCGGGAGGGTCGATTTCGTGAGGACCTGCTTATGCGACTCAACCCTGCGACGGCCGTGAGGCTGCCGAGCCTGCGGGACCGCAAGGACGACTTTGAGGATCTGCTGGGCTACTTCCTCCGCCGGGTGTGCGCGCACGGCTACAATAAAGATCTGCTCGACCAGTACGCGCGTCGACACGGACTCTCCTGCGGTGAGTCCGGAATTGGGGTCGCCGTGGTCACCCAAAAACCCGGCGCGGTGCAGGACGGGCGGCTGACCTTCCTCCTTCACAAAAGCAGCGCGGCGCTCTTGCGTGACTTTGAGTGGCCCGGCAACTTTCGACAGTTGGAGATGGTGCTGTCGAACCTGGTCACCTTCACCCTGGTGAGCCTGGTGGAGGATTCGGGCGCCCCGGGTCCGGCCGCCTCGCACAACGCCGCCGCCCGCACCGACGTGGTGCCGTTCCCCGTGAAGACGGTGGTTGAGCTTCTCCGCGGTTTTTTCGTGGAGGCGGAGTCTGCGAGCGACGAGGATGACGGGGTGCAGGTGTACGTCCGCGGGCACGAATCCCTCAATGCGGTTAGCTGCGACGTGGAGCGGCAATATCTCGAGCACTTGTACTTGAAACTCAACGGCGATCTCGATGGCATGGCGGCGCTGCTGCTCGAGGACGCTTCCGCGGGTCGGAAGGTTCAACTCCGCATGAATCAGCTGGGGATTCGCCTGCGGGTGCTGCAGCGAAGGGTTCGCTCGTGAGGCGGTTTCCCCGGCCGTTGCATCGAACTTTTCGAGTCGCGACATTCTCGCTGGTCGGCCTCTGGGTTCCCATCCTTGGCAGGGCCGAGCCGCCCGCACCGGCGCCGGAGGACGAACTGTCCCAGCTGCCTGCCCCCGAGCCGTGGCCTACACGAGGCCTGCCAGACCCCGAGGGTCCCGCGGCGACCGAGAGCGACTCGGCGGAGACAGGAGGAGCGGGGGACGCTGAGGCGGGCGCCTCCCTCGGCGGCGCGACGGAGGGAGACACTGGATCGGTGGACGAGTTTGAGCTCGAGCGAGAGCGGCTCCGTGAATTCGAGGCGCTGCTCGTTCAAGGCCGCCGCGCGGCGTCGGATGAGCGATGGAAGGAGTCCATCACGGCCTACGAGGCGGCTTTGTTGTTGTTCGACAACGACCCGCAGGTGCTGCGGGGGCTTGGTCACGCGCGGTTCCGTTCGCTCACGGGAGCGGGATGCCCAGAGCGCGCTATCGAGGATCTGTTGCTGCTCGAAGTCTACGACCCCAGGAACCTGTGGCTTCGCGAGCGCGTGGATGTGCTTCGCTGGATGGAGCAGTGCGGGGATCGGTACGAGGCGGAGAGGCTGAGGATAGCCCTGGAGATTGCGGCGTTGCCCCCGGAAGATTCTGGGCGACCCGCCTCGATCGACGTGGAGGCGGCGAGCTTGTTATGGACGAAAGCCGCCCGATTGGAGGGGGTGTCCCGCGACAATATGTACGGGCGCATTCGCGAACTCCTCGAACGGCAGACGCGGACAGACAAGAAGACGAAGGTCCCCACGTCGGCGCAGACCCTCTACCTTCGCGGGGAGTTGGCGCGCGTCACCGGAGAGAATCGGGCGGCGCTCGAGGCGTTTGGTCAACTGCTCTCCGAGTACCCGAGTGATCCTCGGGCGGAGGCGCTCGGGCGGGTGGTGGAGGAGCTAGAGATTCAGCGTTCGATCGCGGCGCTCGCGAAGTCGCGGGGAGGGAGGCCTACACCAGAGGCTGACGCGGCGTATGAGTCGGGACGCTCAGCGACCGCGAGGGGGGACTTTGACGCCGCGGAGCGGGAACTTCGCATGGCTGTCGACGCCTCACCATGGTTCCCGCGCGCTCAATATGAGCTAGGACAGCTGCTGGCGCGCCGGGGTCGTCTGGCCGAGGCCATCGAACATCTTCGCCTCGCCACAGTTATGGAGCCCACCGATTACCACGCACACATGGCGTTGGCGCTGGTGTGTTTCAAGGAGTTCAAAGGCGCGCGAGATGAACTCGCGAAGAAACACTTTGGGGTGGCCTTGCGGTTGCGGCCGGACCTCTATCAACTCCACTTTTACTTGGGCGAGTTGATGTCACGGGAGGTTGGGTCGGAAGATCGAGAGGCGGCGCAGGCGCACTTTCGCCGCTTCATCGCCGAGGCTCCCCCCGAAGATCCCATGCTCGACAGCGCCAGAGAGGCCCTCCGCGATCTACAGCGCTCGTTGATCGCGCCCGGGCCCATGGAGGCCGCGCCCGTGCCTCCACGGGCGGAGCTTGAGCGCCTCGACCCGGATTTGCAGCGCCGGATCGACGAGGCGTACGTAGTGGGCGCCGAGTATGGGGATTGGCGCCGCGCGCAAGGATTGTTGCTTGACGCGCGCGCGTCTCATCCGGGCGTACCCGCCCTGCTCAACGAGCTTGCCAAGGTCTCGCTCGCGCTCGGAGACGAGCAGCGCGCCCAAACGTACTGGGAGGAGAGCCTCACCCAGGATGGAGATCAGCCCGAGGTTCATGAGCGGCTCGCCATCGTCGCAGGCGAGGGGGACGCCGCGGACGCGCACTGGTCCATCGCCGCGCGTCAGGGATCGTTGCGGGCGCGGTATCAGCTCGCCCGACGCGCCTTTGATGGGCTGCGGCTGCTGGAGGCATCGAATCATCTCGAACTGTATCGTCGCGCGGCGAGCCCCTACGAGCTGGACTGGGAGCAGGCGCAGGCGCTGTCGGAGCGGACACGGACTCGGCTTCGCTCCGTGGCGGCGGTATTGATGACCCTGCTGTTGGCGGTGCTCGCGTGGGGTGGAGGGCTGCTGTATCGACGCTACCGCGGCGACTCGCTGGCGGTAGTGTTGGAGGCCGCTCCCAAGGCGGTGCCGGAGGTGGCGCGCATCCTCTCCCTAATCCGCCACGAGGTTCTCAAGCACAACACTTCTTTTTTGGTCGACGTGGGAGAGGACCTCGCTCGCGGTAGTGACGACGCCGCCGTGCGTGCGACGACCTTATTTCGGCGCCTGTTCGAGGGTGGCGGAGAGGAGATGGGGCCGGACGGAGATCCCGCCTCGGCTCACGACATGGAGCGCCGCGGGATCTACGGGCGATTCCTCGGGTATTGTCAGGACCTAGAGGCGGTCGCGCGGACGCATGGCAGACGGCTCAACTTGCGGCGGCGAGATCCTGTTTTCGGGCCGATGCTCTCTGCGTTCCGCCGAGTCAAGCGGCGGGCGCGGGACGTGCGAGCGCCCAAGACGTTAACGGTCGCCGCGAGAAAACGCCTCGGACATCAGCTCGCCCTCGACGGCGCCGTACTCGGCCGCGAGGCGTCGGAGCAGCTTGCGCGGATGGTCGAGCGGCGGTGCTTGGTGGAGGTGGACGGGGAACTGCTCCGTTCAATCTTCGAGGAAGTCGTGCAAGAGCAGCAGTTCGTCGGGCTCGATGCGCGACTCGTTGTAGGCGGGCTCGACATCGCGAGGGTCCGAATCTTCCGCAGCGACCTCGAGGACATCTTGTCCAATGTACTCCGTAACTCGCTCGCGTCGTCTCGTAAATACGGGCAGGGGCCTCTCGAGGTTGGGATCTCGTTGACGCGGGAACTCGATGAGATCACGGCCCTTGAGACGCTCGCGATCTCGTTGATGGACCGCTCTCCCGAGCCCCTCACCAATGAGATGCTTCGCGGGCGTTACGCGGACCGGGGGATGGGGATCACGGCGGACCTGCTGTCGAGATACGACGGCTCCATCGCGGTGGAGTCCCGAGAGACGTGGTCGAAGGCGGTCGTGATACGGTTCTTTTGCGTGGAGGCTACCGATGACTGACACTTCATACAGAGCCTCGGCGCTCCACGTGCTCGTGGTGGAGGACGGCGACGAGTACCTGACCAATCTGACCACGTTTGTCTCGGACGGCATCGGCTATTCACAGGCGCACTCGGGTTCAGAGGCGTGCGCCATGGCGCAAGAGAACGCGCCTGACCTCGTCTATCTTGACATGCGCTTCGACCGGACCGCGCCGAGTTTGCTCCTCGGCGATCTGGTGGCGCTCTCAAGCCGGTTCAACGGCGACACCACGCGGGCGCGGCAATTTCAAGAGGACAACCAGGGGCTCTTTATCCTGCGGGCGTTACGAGAGTCGGGCTATGTGGGACCGGTGGTCTTGTCCTACGACTTCGAACACGAGTCCCGTCGGTTCGAGGCCCTCTGCTCGCGAGATCCCGCGTTGAGCTACTGCCCGGACTACGCCGACGCGAAAGCGGTACGCGCTGCGATCATGCGCGCGGTGGGTCGCGCGGAGACGTGAGTTGAAGCGGGCCTGCGGACCTGCCATGCTCGTAGACTGTGACGAGCGAATTTCACCCGCGAGACTACTCAAGATCTCCCGCGATCCGCGTGAGCATGATGCCCAAGGACACGAACGCTCACGGGACTATCTTTGGCGGCCACATCCTCAGCTTGATCGATCAAGCGGGGGCCATCGGGGCGCATCATGCAATCCCTGGAAAACATTACGGGGAAGGATTTCCGGCAGTTTGGCAATTCTATCAAGGACATTGTAAAGCGCCGCAGCGAGGCGGCTGG
>JBDQGY010000185.1:0-8991 GCA_040265175.1 Nannocystaceae bacterium | reverse complement strand
GGCCGGTACGATGCCCGAGCCAATGGGACGAATTTCAGCGTTATTCGCGGTCACCTTGCCACTCGTCGCGGGGTGCACGCTCGCAGATCAAGTGAAGTCCCGTGATCTCATTCGGGAGGGAAACGCGGCGTACGCAGATGGACAGTTTGAGCAGGCCATCGAGAAGTACAACGCGTCGCTGGAGCTAGAGCCAGACGGGGTCTCGGTGCTCTGGAATCGTGCCTGCGCGGCCGAGAGCTTGGTCATCAACCTCAAGGATGCCACTGACCCGAAACAGGTCTCTGCCCGAGGCGAGTTCGCAGAACTCGCGTTGAAAGATTTCTCTGGCTGGCTCGATGGGCTCGAGATTCGTGATGAGGAGCAGGCGAAGACGGTGGAGTCCCATCGCTTGGCGTTGATGCGCGCCGATAATCGCTGCGACGATTTGGTGTCCTACTATCTCCAACAGCACCGTGAGGACCCGCAAGACGAGACGCAGTACACTAGGATCGCACGCATTCAAGAAGACGTATGCGGACAAGAAGACAAGGCGACCGAGTGGTATCGCAAGCGTGTTCGGGACTTCCCGAAGTCGGAGAAGGCCTGGTATGCCCTCGCGGTTCGCAACTTCACGCAGCTGTTTCCAGATGGTGAGTCGGGCCTTCCGTTCAATGACACCATCCCCGCGGAGCAGCGTTTGAAGATCGCCGATGAGGTGATCGAGCAGCTCAATGAAGCCACGGGGATCCGCCCAGAATATCAAGATCCGTACGCGTATCGGAAGATGGCCTACATCCAACGGCAATTCGCCCGGGTCTATGACGAGACGAGCAACGAGCCGCGCGATCGCTTGCAGGCGTTGCTCGCTCGCAACGACAGCATGCTCGCCTACAAAGAGGAGCGCGCCTTGTGCGATCTCAATCAAACCCCCGCTTGCCCCGTTGAGATCGATTTCTCGGAGGCCGCGCGCACACCGGCGCTGTTTGAGGGGCAACGTGTGGTCTTGATGGGTGAGGTCGTCTCGGGATCGGTCAGCCGAGACCCGAGCTCTACCGCCACCAGGAGCGTCTACTCGATTTCGCTTAAGACCCCGTCGCCGCCGGAAGCGGAAGGGGACACGGAGGCCGCCGACGCCAAGGGCGGCACCGACAAAGACGCCGCGCAACCTGAGGTGCAGGTGGTTCGCGTGCGCTACGCCTTCGAGTTTGTGCCGCCCGCGGTGGAAGAGGCCAAAGAGCCCCCCGCGGAAGATGAGACCGCGGCGGAGGAGCCTGCCGAGCAGGTGGTGGACCCGGTCGTCGCGGCGAAGCAAGAGTTTGAGTCGCATACGGCAGAGGTGGTCGAGGGCTGGGCCAACGGGAAACAGCTCACGTTGACCGGCACCTTCAAGGGTGGGGTCTTCGAGACCAAGGAGGAGTTGCCGGCCATGTGTTGTCCACCCCCGCCGATCTCGGACGAGGACTACGCGGCAGATCTTGAGTTGAAGAAGACGCTGGAGGCGGAGATCGCCGCGCTCGAGCCCAAAGACATCGATGGAAAGGAGAATCGCTAGCCGGCGGCGACGCCCCGGTCTTCGTGCTCTCAGGAAGAAACTAGCGAGACAGCGCACATGTTTGACGTATATCTCCAGTCCAAGCAGCCCAACCGCCGCGCGCGGCGGCTGCTTATCGCAGCGACGACGCTCTCCACGGTCTCAACCTTCATCTTTTTGATCACCTTGTGGGTGCTTGGGAAGATGGGAATCAAGATGGTCGATCCACCGACCATCGAGTTCGTGCTGGTGCAGTTGACCGACGTGGATGCGGCTCCGCCACCTCCGCCGCCGCCACCACCTGCCGGTGATGACAGTCCGGACGAGGAAGAGGTGCCTGAAGACGACCTCATTGAAGAGGAACTCACCCAACCCAAGGACACGCCCGACAAGCTCCCCGAGAAGAAGAAGGGACCCAAGGGCCGCAAAGTCCCCGGCGTCGCGGGCGGCGTACCTGGCGGCGTGCCTGGCGGCGTCATCGGCGGCGTCGTCGGCGGCACACTCGGTGGCACTGGCCGCGCCATCAACACCAAGGGGTCGGGTAAAAAATCATTCAAGAAGCCGTTCTCGGCCATCTCCGCCCAAGCGCAGTTCATGCCGAAGCTGGATTCACGAAAGCTCGCACAGACCAACGCTGGAAAGCACGATCGGCGACCTGGCGTTAACGTGACCTCCTTTTGCATCAACACGGGGGGCAAGGTCGTGAAGGTCAAAACCAAGCGCAAGTTCCGAGGGGACTCGGCGGTCGATAAGATCTGCCGCGACACCGTCAAAAAATATCGATTCAAGCCATTCAAGGTGGGCGGCAAGCCCGTCGAGATGTGCACGGAGAAAACCTTCAATATTAAGTTTAAGTGACGCCCAGCGTCGCTCACCCTGCGCAGGCCTGCGCACTCACTGAAAAGTTCGCCCGCTCCAAGGGCATCAAACACAGGAACACACATTATGAACTCGCTACTGTTGATCGCTGAAGGCGCCGCTCACGACTTCTCTCTTGGGGGCATGTGGGCCCAGATGGGCCTCGTCGCCAAACTCGTGCTTATTTTGCTTTGCATCCAGTTCGTTATCACGCTGGCGATCGCCTTTGAGCGTATGCGCGTGTACAGCCGGGCCAACAGCCAGGGAGCTGCGTACATCCTGAAGTTGCAGACCTTTATGAACGAGCGTGACCACGATTCGGCCATCGCCGCCGCCAAGACCCACGCAGACAGCCCGATCGCGAAACTCGTCGGCGCAGGATTGAAAGAGTACGTCTCAGGGCTTGAGGCGCTGGAAGAAGAGGGTCCGGAGGATGTGGGCGATTTCGACGTGGTCGACGCGGTGAACCGGCAGATGGAGCGCGCCAAGGAGCGCGAGACCGCCAACCTCAAACGGGGGCTTGGTCTGGTCGCGACCACCGGCACAACGGCGCCGTTCATCGGCCTTTTCGGTACGGTCGTCGGTATCATCAACTCGTTCCAAGGCCTCTCCGGAGACGGGGGCGGTGGCCTCGGTGCGGTGGCTGGCGGTATCTCTGAGGCGTTGTTCGCCACGGCGGTCGGACTCCTCGTCGCGATCCCCGCGGTGGCCGCGTACAACTACTTCACGAGCCGCGTGCTGAAGCTGCAAATCGACATGAACGACGTGGCCTCGGAGCTCATCGACTACGTGCTGAAAGAGGGTCGCTACTAATGAGCGACGTGCACACGGGGCGGCGACGCAGGTCCATCCCGTACAAGAAGGACTCGGAGGTTAACGCCGAAGAGCCGCAGGGCGGGATCAACGTGACCCCGCTCGTCGACGTGTGCCTGGTGCTCTTGATCATCTTCATGGTCGTGACCCCAATGCTGGGTCGTGGCAAAGACGTGAAGCTCCCGACCTTGGTGGAGGCGAGCGAACACAAAGAAGGTGACCAGGTCTTTGTCTCGGTGGACGACACCGGGGCGTACCTCGATCAAGACATCTTCAACAGCCGCAAGGACTTCCTCGACGCGCTCAAAGTGCGTATCAAAGAGGCAGAGGGCAAAGCGGCGGCCAATGGATACGAGGGACCGCTGTTGTTCCTCAAGGGAGATCGCAACACCAACTACGGGCGTGTTCGGGTGGTCCTGGAGTGGATCAAACAGTCCGAAACCCTGCGCGATGTCGCGTTGGTGGTCGATCTAGACAAGTAAGCGGCCGCTGACCACGGCGCCACTCGCGCAGGCTGGCGCCGCTTCGCAAAACACGCATCATTTCGTAACCTCTCACCCCACACCGACCGACCGCGACTGAGGAGAACTTTCACCCATGGGTATGGCAGCAGGCAACTCCGGAGACGAACCTTCCGGAGAAATTAACGTGACGCCGCTCGTAGACGTATGTCTCGTGCTGTTGATTATCTTTATGGTGATGGTGCCCAAGACCGTCCCCGAGATTTCGGTGCGCATTCCGCCAGAGAGCAAGCGGCCGACGCCGCAAACGAACAAAGAGACCCTGGTCATCGGGCTCTCGAAAGAGGGCGGGGTGACCGTGAATCGAAATCCCGTCGACAAGGGAGCACTCGGCGAGGTTGTCGAGTCTCGGCTGCGCGGGCGCGACCCCGTGGTGTTTGTGGATTTTGAAGACGATGCCAAGTACGGCGAAGCGGTCGAAGTGCTTGGAATCGCAAAGAAGGCCGGCGCTGAGGTGCTCGGTATCATGAAAAAAAAGGACCGTCCGGTCCCCGACAGCCTCATCGGCCTCTGACGAGAGCGCCCCTACCAAATTTTCCGTTCAAGCCCCTACTTTTCAAGGAACACTCGCATGCGAGACAGCAAACGAACTCAATCTGGACTTAAGCCTCAATCGACCCGACGACGCCTCGGCTTCCTGGCCCTGGCCGCGGTCTCTGGTGTCGCCGCTTCGGTGACGGGCTGCATCTCCGATCCCGACTGTGGCATCTGTGACCCCGACAATCTTGTCCTCGAGATCATGTCAGGACCCAACTACCAGGGGGACCAAATCTGGATTTTGAGCCCCGACTGCGAGGGGCCGGAGTGTCCCACGGAGAAGCTGACCACGGCCGACTACTTCGTGAACCAGGTGAGCACCTGTGAAGAGAGTGAGGCTGCCAACCGCGACAGCGTGAGCCGGACTCCGGAGGAGTACTGCAAGGTCGCGCCCATCGTGGTGCTTGGCGGCGAGTACCAGTTGGAGTTCATCTTCAACAACCTCCTCGACCCGGAGTCCATCGAGCTTGTTCGTAAGCAGATTGATGATCCGCAGCGACTTGAGGTGTACGACTGGAAGAACCGCCTCGCCAACATTGAGGGGCCCATCAGCCGCTTCAACGGCGACTACGTCAAGGGCGCGAGCGGCGAGGGCTTTATGGAGCGCGCGGTCAACCTGTCGTGTATCGACAATATCTCCGCGGCAGGAATCCTCGGCAATACGCCGTACCACGAGAAGCTCGCCGAGGACCCGTTCTTGTGCGACACGGTCGACGTGGCAGCCGATGGCACCCCCACGCCTCGCAAACTTCAGTCCGGGGAGATGCCGTCATTCACGGGGCTCACGAGCAACCTCGGTTTTGACTGCGAGAATCCAGTGACCGAGGGTGCAGAGGACAACTGCTGCACCGCCACAGACCACATTTTGTCCATCTCGGTGGCGAAATACGGGGTCAGCGAGGAAGGCAACGCGGACACGCTGTTGACCTCAGCCAACGCGCTCCAGTGTGATCCAGCCGGGGATGTGTACCAGCAGTGTCGGGACTTCGTGCCCTATGTCGATCGCAGCGGAGACCCGACCTCCTACGACTACGACTTCGACGGGGATGGCGTCATCTCCGCGGAGGAGCGGGGACAGCAGGTCCCGCGGTATGACCGGCTGCGTTCGTTGCATCCGGATGATCGTCCAAAAGACGGAAATGGCAACCCGCTTTGGGAGCAGCGAAATATCCCTTGCGCGCAAGACAACGACTGCGAAGAGGGGGCCGCGTGCGTGGGCTTCGATTCAAACGGGCTCGCATGCTCGGGTGGTGCGGACTGTGCTGACCTTCGATGTACCCAAGAATGGTTCGTGGAGTGCGACGACGACACCAACACGACGGGGACTCAGGGCTACTGCCGCGATAAACGCTACAAGGACCGCAGCGCGGGCGCCTGCTTCGAATCGACCGTACCGTTCACGGTGTTCGACGAGGAAGGCAACCCGAGCAACAAACCGGCCGGCACCCGACTCTCCGCGTGCGACACTGACCGCAACGGCGTGTTGACGGCGGAGGAGTGCTGCTTGCCCGAGCTTGGCGGTGGGCCGAACTGCGACCCCATCTACGACCAGCTGGCGGCGCTGACGCCACGACCTATCTACGACCGCGACTTCACCCTCCCGGCGGAAGCGCGTTGCTACTGCGGACCAGGACAAAATGAGTCCTGCACCGCCGATGTGGAGAAGTTCTGCGCCGCGCCGTACGGCACGGGCAGCGTCCCCGCCAACACGTACATCCAGCGCCCGGTGAGCCGAGTCGGCGGGGTGATCTACGACCCGGCAGTGAAGGGCCTCGCATATCGGCCGGCAGATCTAGGAAACTACAGCCGCGCGCGCGTCGAGGCGCTCGCCGACAACATCACGCCGGTGCTGATCGGCGACACGGGGGTCATCGATGGCTGGCAGATGTCGGAGTCGGGCCGCGGTGCGGTGGAGCGCGCGGTGGACTACGACGCAGCGCTGTGCTCCGGATCCGAATATCGCATGGTGTTTGAGACCCGCGAGGGCGAGCAGGTGCTCAAGGACAAAGTGGGGAACTCGCTGCGCTTCAAGAACACCTACGTGTTTGAGACGCCCCAGTTCCATGTGGACATCACGAACCGCAAGCCGCTCAACAACTTGACGATCGGGCCGTGCACCGACTTCGATCTCGGGTTCTCCAACAAATACGATCTTGATCCGGAGAACCTGCGCAAGCTGCAGCTTTGGAACATCGAGTACACGCCGGGCGATGACCCTCGCTGTACCGACTCGGGAGACATCTCCGAGAGCAACCCGACCTGCTTTAGCTTCGTGGAGCGCGTCGCGGGTGGTCTTGACTGCACTGTGGACGACGTGGCGGCCGTGGAGGCCGGCACCTCCGTACCCTGCCTGAAGATCAGCAGCTATTTCGCGCGCGAGGGGCTCTTGAACTTCAAGGTCGACGACGCCATCTTCGGACCCCGGCTTTTCCCCGAGTCCTCTGGGGGCTCTGGTTGGTACCGCTTGGTCGTGCCAGGGCTTCACGAGTACGCCGCGGACGGCGTACCGCTCCAGGAGACGGGCTGGGACAGCCTGGATGACCTGTGGGCAGACAGCTCGGTCTCGGACACGGAGAAGCAGGACATCTACCGCTCGGCGTTCCAAGACTCCTGCGGAATGCCCCTGGTGACCGCGGGACTCCGCGACGCGGAGGCGCGACCGGACTTCTGGTACGACATCCAAATTGACAACGCGGCGTGTAAAGACGATGACGACTTCGACGGGATCGAGTCGAGCTGTGACAACGCGTCGAGTTACTTCAACCCGGACCAAAACGACGCCGACCTCGACGGCTTCGGTGACGTGGAGGACAAGTGTGCTGTCACGGCGACCCCGCAAAACACCGGAGATGCCGACAAGGACTCCATCGGCGACGACTGCGACACCTGCTCTCGCCAGCCTAACAACTACAACACGTTGGAGGGGGCAGAGGACGTCATCAACGCGACGCCGTACATGCGGATTCGAAACGTGCCGCTCCAGCAAGACTCGGATCAAGACGGCATCGGCGACGCATGTGACAACTGCCCGACCGTGCCGAACTGCGAGTCGTTTGGACCGGTCGCGGACGGGCTGACCCCGTGGGTCGTCAACACGCCGATTAATAGTCAGGACGGGGATATTTGCCAGGTCGACAAAGAAGACTCGATGGGCACAGTTGGAGGCAACTGGGTCGGAGATATCTGCGACGGTCAGCAACCAAATCCTGACGCGGCTGGGGTCATCGGGATGGGTCCCGATGACGACTTCGACCAAGATGGCATCGCCAACGCGAGCGACTATTGTCCGCGATTCCCGTACACGCCCATCGCGTGCACGGCGGACACGGATTGTTCTGGCGGGACCACGAGCCTGTGCGTGAACGGGTTTTGCGACAATCACTTCGACAGCGACAACGACCAGGTGGGCAACATCTGCGACAACTGTCCGCAGACACCTAACCCTGACCAAAATGGTATCGGTGGCCCCTCGGAGGGGGACCCCGACAACGACTTCGTAGGCAACGAGTGCGAGCCGCAGCGCTCTTCCAACAGCCAGAACCCGCGCCCATACTCCTTCCGTGAGGTGTCCGCGTTCGGTCGCTGCTGTTCTCTCACCTACATCGGTGACGGCGAGTACATCGACGACTCGGCGAACGAGTACGGCAACGGTACCGGATTCGTGTGCATCAGCCCGGAGCGAGGCGGGGTGGTGAACGGCATCATGTGCAGTCCGGACGGCGTGCCCGTGAAGCAGGTCTGCGACAATCCACCGGCGCCGGGCACCATCCCCGTACCGGACGGCACCACCTGCGTCTCGGTGCCAAGCGAGCTCACTGACCCGAACTCCGGTCGTCCAGGCGTGGTCTTCCTCCCGGCAGGGTGCGAAGCGGCGCTGGCGGCGGCTGGAATCACCGCGGAGGAGAACGTACGCCTCTCGCTCGACGACGTGGGCGGCGACGCCGCGGAGTTGTGGTCCAAGATGTGCTTTGATCCCCAATGGGACCAAGACTTCGACGGCGTGCTCGACTTCATCACGGGGAGCACCGACCTTTGTCCCTTCTTCTTCGATCCGGATAATCAGCCGTACATCAGCCCAGACACCGGCGCCATTGACCTGAACACGGGCGCGAAGTGTCCCCCAGCGTTCATTGACGACACCCTGCGTTGCCAAGCGCAAGTCATCAGCGGCGGCGGCGAAGACGGCGGCGGCGACACCACGGGCGGCTAGTCCGCAGCGCATCAAAGCGCCGCGCAAGGGCGGGGACGGCGAAGGTCGGTCCCGCCCTTTCTCGTTAGGGACCTTCGCGAACCGCGAGAGGAAGCTGGGGTAAACTTGCGTGTGGAATCAATTCTCCCGTGCAGCAGCGCCTCAGCGGCGGCGCAAGAGCCCTTGTGGGGGACCGCCAACAAGGACGCGCGTCGATGGCTCCTCGTGGAGCACCACGAGCGGTGGGGGTCCAAGGTCCCGCGGGACACGGAGGGGCTTTCGGCGCCGGTTCAAGCGCTGCTTTCTGAAGCCGGGGAGGTGATGGGGGAGGGAACCAGGATCCAGCTCATTCGCCGACCGCTGGGGGGGTCATCGAACATGCGGCGTGTGTTCTTGGTGGAGCCCGCTCGCACCGGGGTGAGGACCTTGGCGCGGCAGGTATCCGAACTCGACGAGCTCCTTGACGAAGACTGGACGCCGGACGGAATGACGGGCCGGTGGGAGGGCTCGTCAGACGGCGAGGGCGCGTGGCAGCCGTGGGACCGCCCACTCTTGCTTGTGTG
>JBDQGY010000184.1:0-9015 GCA_040265175.1 Nannocystaceae bacterium | reverse complement strand
CCCCGGAGATCAAAGCGCGACTGAGGAGGCTGGCGCGTAATCGTTTTGACGCGGAGGGAAGGGTGCTCGTGATGAGTCAGGCCAGCCGGAGCCAGGAGGCGAATCTGCGCGACGCCCGGGAAAAGCTCGCAGCGCTCGTCAAAAGTGCGGTCGTGCGTCCCCGCTCGCGACGCGCGACCCGCCCGACTCGGGGGTCGGTGCGTCGAAGGCTTGAGGGAAAGCGTCAGCACGCGGAGAAAAAACGTGGCCGCGGCAAGATCAAAGATCGGGAGTGAGTTCGCTCGAAGGCGCGCGCGCCGTCTTTGGCGCGGTTGTCGCCGATGCGCGGCGAAGCCCCATAGAATCGCACGTTGATTCGGACCGGACTCCTACAGAGTCGTACGGGGACGGGAGTACGTCACGGCCTCAGCGCGTGCTGCCGTGAGGCTCTCGATTCGGTTGACCTGGTTGGAGCTCTTCAGCAAACGGATGAGCGGGGAGGACGTGGACGTGGCTGCCGCGAAAACCAGCGCCAAAGAGGCCAGATCAGGCGTGGGCGTGGCAAAGGCCGCGCTGCGGGTGTCGTCATGGCCGAAAAAAAAGAGCAAGGTGGAGGCTCAGCTCGGGGTGATGACAGCGGGGTCGACGAAGACGGCCCACAGACTCCAAAACGCGCACGACGAGCTCGTGGACCAGAAGGGCGGAATTCAGAGCTTCCCATCTCGGGGCACTTTTCTTTGTTTCTCGAGTCACGGGAAGCCCACGCCTCGAGTCAACGCTCCAACAGTGCCACGATATGGGCATCCGCGGCCTCACGGTGTGCTGGCTCGGTGCGTCGGGGGACGGCGGGGCGGTCTGGCGAGGCGCGTCGCGCATGTCGCGTAGTGTTTGCCGGCGTCGCACGAGGCCCAATCAGCCGTGTGTGCGAATCTGACGCCATTCTTCCGCCGCGGTCGCGATGTTCGCGGATCCGAGCCCTGCAGAATCCGGTTCTTGCGCCATCCTTGGTGAGCGCGCGGCGCCGCGAGGACCTTGATGGCACTTCTTCCGAAAATTATGCTCATGGCCGCATTGTTGGCTCCCGGTCTCGATCCCACGGCCGAGGAGGTCCGGGATCTGTTCGAGCAGGCGTCTGTGCAGTACGAGACGGCCGAATACAAAGGCGCGGTCACCCTGTTTACGGAGGCGTATCGGCGGTCGGCGAGCATCCAAGACGAGGAGCTGCGAAGCCTGGTCCAGGCCGCGCTGTTTTTCAACTTGGCGCGCGCGCACTCCAAATCCTATCGCATCGACAAAGAACCGGAGCACCTGCTGCAGGCGGAGGACCTGCTCAACAAGTATCTCAGTCAGACAGCGGACTTGGCCGACAAGCAAAAGGCGGAGGAGTTCCTGGAAGACACTCGGCGAGAGCTCGCACGGTTGGAGGCGCTCGCGGCCGAAGCGGAGAGATCCTCAGACACACGAGGTGGTGGCGGGCGACGCGAAGACTTTGATCGATCGGTTGGCCGCGGTTCCCTCGCCACGGGCGGCACGTTGATCAGCTTGGGCGTACTCGGCGGCGGGGCGGCCATCGCGGGGGCGGTGCTCGCGAGCCAGGCGACACAAGAGTACGCGGACGGCCCCAGCCGCGAGGAACGCGACGACGCGAGGGCGAAAGGGGATCTTGGGGATCAAATGATTCTGGCGGGGTCGATCACCGCGGGCGTCCTCATCACCTCCGGGATCGTCTTCACCGCGGTGGGCGGAGCCAAGCGGCGACGTGTCCGCTCGACCGCGTGGGCGACCCCTGAGGGCGCAGGGCTCACGATCATGGGGAGATTTTAGTTATGGCGAATCATCTCCAGAAGTTGGTCGGGTGCGTATTGCTGTTGCTGCCGTCTTGTTTTCAGGCGCAGAGCACGTTTGGATACCCCTGCGTGGTCAACGAGGATTGCGACGGAGGCCAGCTGTGCGTCGCGGGGGTGTGCGAGTCTGCGTTCGGCGTCGCAGACTCGACCGGCGGGACCACGGGGGACGCCACCGGCGACTCCATGGGGGAGACCACATCCGCGCCAGACGACTCGTCCTCGGAGTCCACGGGTGAGCCTTCCGACGACGGCGCAAGCGACACCGGAGGCGAGACGATGGAGGCCATGGCGCGACTCGTCCACGCCGCGCCAGACCTGGGACCTGTCGACGTGTACGCCGCCGGGGACAGCGTGCCGCTCGTGGGGGGGCTCGACTATGCAGACGCCTCCGATTGGCTGACTGTGGACGCCGGGGACTACACCTTCGAGTTCCGCGCGGGGGGGGCGGATCCTGGTGAGCCGGCCCTCTTTGTCAGCGAGGTGGTCACGGTGGTCGAAGGAGCGTCCAATTCCATCGTCGCTGCGGGGTTGACCATGGGCGCGGCAGACGACGAACTGCGACTGGTCACCGTGCAAGAAGAGTGGGGCACCAGCCTCGCGGACAGAGCGCGCATCCGGGTGATTCACGCGGGCTCGGACGCGCCGAGTCTCACGGTCGCGGGATTGGAGGGGCCGGACTTCATCGTCGATCGATTCGACGGGAGCGACCCTGATGGCGTAGCCATCTCCACCACGGGCGGAGACCGGATCGGGCTGCTGGATAGCGACGGCCTGCGCACCTCGTTCACGACACCCCCCTTGATTGAGGGGGACCAGGTCTTGCTCGTGGCGACCGGCTTGTTCGGCTCGCTGGCGCGGGAAGAGGACGGGTTCGCGCTCGTCGCCGTGGGGGATCAAGGCGCGTTGGGGAGAATCCGCCAGGATCCGCAGGTGTTCACCGTGCATGGTGCACGCGACGCGGCGGTGCTCGAGAACTGTACGGGCACGGGCGGGACCGCCGTGGCGGCAAATCTCAGCTACGGGGAGGTGCAAAACGCCTTCGTGTCGCCAGGAGAGTACAACTTCGAGGTCCACAATTACCCCTCAGGGTGTACCGGCGCGTTGAATCCTGGAGGCACCGCCTCAGGCCCGCTCGAGGCGGGAGAGCGCTATATGTTGCTGCTCACCGGCGAGGTCACCCCGGTGGACATGGAGCCGGGGATCCAGGTCGCTCCGTTTCAAGAGCGGTTCACCCTCGACGGTCAAGGTGTCGCCCAGGTCCGGTTCATCCACGGCGCCTCGTTCACCCAGATCTACGTGGGCGCTGTGACGGATGGAGAAATCAAGGAGGCAGACGTTTTGACCGCGCCCATTGCGTGGCGCTCGGAGAGCCAGGAGCAGACGTTGCCGGAGGGGTCCTATGTCCTCGGAGCGGCCGACGCCGGTATCCCCTTTGCGCCACCGCTGAGTCCGCTGGTCACGTTTGACGCGGGCGTGTCCGCGGGTGCCAGGCTGTGGGGGATCGTGACGGGAGACCCTTCCATCGACGATGCAGACGACCAGTTTTTACAGGTCATGATTGTGAACACCGCAGTCCCAGGCTGGTCGATCGGGCTCATCGATGTGAACTGAGGCTGGTCCCTTAGGTCGACATAGTGTCGCTCAAGAACGCCGCGGTACTCGCCGCGACCGAGCAGGGGTCGTCCATCCACGGGAGGTGCCCGAACTCTGGGAGCATCTTTAAGGTCGCGTTGGGCATGGGAGCGACGGTGTTATCGGCGACCTCGCGCCCGCCAAAGCCGTCGTCTTCACCCCACAAAAACAGGGTCTCAGCCTCTACCGCCCCGAGCAAGGACGGTGGGAGGCCCGCCGTGGGATCGAATGATTTTGGGTTCAGCGCCGCGGCGATCATGTCAAAGTCGTTCCTCATCGTATGTGTATAGCGATGAAGATCCGCGTACCAGTCAAAGAAGGAGCTTGGGATTCTCCCGCGATCGAGGCTCGCGCCATGACCGATTTTCCGCATGATGTCGTCATTGGCTTTTCGGCTCGGTGGCAGCCTCGAAATCAGCCAGCGCAACGGGCGAATCTGGATCGCTCTCATGAAGTCTGGTGTGCGCATCCCCGGGGCGAACGCGGGGCACGCCATCTGGACCATGCGGTCGACACGATCCGGGGTCGCGGCCGCAGACCGAAGCGCCATAAATCCGCCGAGTTAGGAGGCGACAACATGTGCCCGTGATAGCTCAAGTCCGTCGAGCACCTCTGCCACGAAGCGATCTGCGACATCACACAATTCGTCGGGTCGAAGGACGCGATCGTCACTGAGGCCAGTACCGGGCCGATCGACCAAGAAACAGCGGAATCCGTCGAGATGCGAGATGAGCGGGGCCCAAGTGCTCCCCGAATTCGGGGCGCCGTGAATGAACAAAACCGGATCGCCTTCACCAAAATCCTGAATCCGAACATTGGTTTGGGTGCTCGGGAGATGGACGTGTCGCTCCCGTGGAGTACGTGTGATGGAGTCCCAGAGCAGTCTCTCGGAGGCTCGGTAGCGGCGGGTGTTGGGCATTCTGCTGATCGTACTGTACACGGAGAGTACAAGCGCCCGCAAAACAGACGGCTCTGTGTCGACGAATCGGACGGCCTGCGGTCGTTGCGGCTGGCGGGTGGCGGTGGGAGCGGTGTCTTTCCCGAGGCGGCCGCGCACGGGGACGAGGCCGCCAACGAGTACCGCGTCTGCAGACTCGCTCAAGAACATTGTTCCGCCAGATCTGGCGGCGCAGTCAGTGCGATGCGCACGCTTCGTCCTCGAATGTTTGAACACGGGGGGGCAATTTGCGACCGTCGTCAGACACAAGGATGTGAATCATCCAAGCGGGAATCTAGGGATGACTGAAACGTCGCAGGAGCACACCGCAGACTGTGGCAGCTACACCCTCGGTGAGCTGATCGGCACTGGAGGCATGGGCGCGGTGTACCGCGCCGTCGACCGCTCTCTCGGGCGAGACGTCGCGGTGAAGTTGATTCGAGACTTCGGAGTAGAGGCAGGTGACGGATTGCTGACTCGCTTGCAGCAAGAGGCGCGGGCGATCGCGCAGCTACGATCGCCGCACACGGTGGAACTGTACGCCTTCGGATCCACGCCCGACGGCGTGTTGTACTACGCCACGGAGCTGCTTGAGGGGTGCAACCTGCAGTCGCTGGTGGATCACTTCGGACCTGTCAACCCGAGACGTGCGGTCTTTATGTTGTCCCAGGCTTGCATGTCGTTGGCGGAGGCACATGAGGTGGGGTTGGTTCACCGTGACATCAAGCTGGCCAACCTGTTTGTGGCGCGGATGGGCACCCAGGTCGACCACCTCAAGGTTCTTGATTTTGGTGTGGTTAAACACTCTTCGGTGCCGACCGCGACCCTCACGCGTACCGGGGCGCTGATTGGTTCGCCCGCCTATATCGCGCCGGAGACATTGATGGAGGACGGCGCCGACGCGCGAGCAGACATTTACGCGTTGGGGTGTGTCGCTTACTGGCTCGTGACGGGCGTCTCTGCCTTCACTCGCAAGTCTGTGATGGCGACCTTGCTCGCCCACGCCTCGGAGGTCCCGACGTCGCTCGCGGACTGCTCGCCCACGCCGGTGTCTGCCGAATTCTCGGAGCTCGTGGCGCGGTGCATGGCCAAAGAACCCAGCGATCGACCCCACTCCATCGCGGAGGTCGCGGCGGCGCTCGACAGCGTCCCCGAATCGAATGCTTGGTCCCCCCCCAATGGCGAAGGCGTGGTGGGCGGAGCACCAGCCAGGCTCGTCTGGAATGCGCCACGCAGGATCGTCGCCGGCGCGTCAGCCCGACGCTGGATCGGGACGCTCGCTCGTAGGAGCGAGCGCCCGCGGAGCGGTTGTCGAGACCCTGGGAGAGAGCGTCGACGAAGGAGGTGGTCGTCGTCACACCCCCGCAGAGCCCACACCGCTGGAGATTGAACGGAGCGTCGCGGACAGCGTGGACGCGAGCGGCGGTAACCTCGACCTGCCGTCGTTGGCGCTGGTTGGGCGTCAGGCGGAGCTTGAGGAGCTTGAACGATGGCTGCTTCAAGACCACGCGCGGCTCATCACCCTTCGTGACTTTGGTGGAGCGGGAAAAACCCGGCTGGCGTTGGAGCTGGCGGACCGCGTGAGACGCTCGGGCTCCGTGAAGAGCGGCCCTTTGAGGTAGGGAGCCTCCCCCGTTCCCGACATCGGCCACGATTTTGAGACCCTCTCGGCGAACGCCGCGGTGAAGCTTTTTGTTCAACACGCGAGGGTGCTCAAGCCTGGCTTCACGCTCGACCCCGAGACCGCGGAGTCCATCCCGAGAATCGCTCGAACGGTGGCTGGCATTCCCCTCGCCATCGAGTTGGCGGCATCGCGACTGCGGATGCTGTCTCCGGCAGAGATTGACCGCCGATTGGAGCAGAGTTTTAGGCTCCTACGTCGGAAGGATCGGGACACGAACCCTCACCATCAGACGCTCGATCAGGCCATCGACTGGAGCTACAAGATGCTCTCGAACGAGCAGCAGCTTCTGTTTCGACGACTGTCGGTGTTTCGCGGTAGCTTTACCATGGAGGCCACAGCGGCGCTCCATGAGACCGAGGACGATCTCGAGCTGTTGGAGACCTTGGGTGAGCTCCTCAATAAGTCGATGGTGCAGCGGAGCACCGCGGGGACGCCCGAGATTAGCCGCTATGTGGTGCTTGAGCCGCTGCGCCAGTTCGCGGAGGCTCGCACGGACGCCGCGGAGCTGCGGCAGGCGCGGGACGATCACGCAGAGTATTTTGCCGGGTACGCCGAGAACGTCGCCCAGCTGTTGCGTGGGCCAAACCAGATCAATTGGCTGAAGGATGTGCGCGCGGACGATGCGAACCTCGTCGCCGCGATCACCCACGCGGTCGACGCGGGACGACCCGACCCGTCGAATTAGCGCCGCGCTCCTGCGGTTTTGGCTAGCCGAGCGTCAGCTGGTGGAGATCAACGGACACCTCGCGGCCGCGTTGGCCATGGAGGGCGGGGCGCCAGTGCCGAGGGCGTACGCGCTCATCAGCCACGCCTTCGCCGTGTGCACGCTCGAACCGAATCGATCGGAGGAGACGCTCGCCCTTGTACGCGAGGGCAACAAGATGTTCTGTGAGTGCGGCATGGGGGTGGGTGTCGGTCAGGCACGAATCCATGAGGGGATTGTGCTCTGGAACCATCGCGAGCTGGATGCGGCCGCGAGCTCACCTAGCCAGCGGTGGTTAAGGCCTGTGCGACCGGGAGCGCCCGGAGCACCTCTTCGGCGAGGCTGTGCTGGTTGAGTTCGGCGAGGTCGATGGTGACGGCCGCGTCGAGATAGCCTGGGAGCCGCGCCGCGAACAGGGCCTCGAGGTCGGCGGCGCCGTCGCTGAGCTCGGTGAAGTAGGGGGCGTGTTTGGTGCGCACTTTCGAGATCTGATCTCGCGCTCGTTCGGCCAACGTGGCCAGCGGCGCTCGCAGGTAGACGATCATGGCCTGACGTTCGGCGAGCAGGGCGCGGCAGTGAGGGGACAGCAGGGTGCCGTGACCCAAAACCACCAGCGGGTGCGGACGTTGGGTCAGCGCGCGGCGCAGTCCCTCGCGCTCTTGATCGCGCAGGGCACACTCGCCCTCGTGCAAGACCAGGTTGGCGATGGACTTGCCCCGCGCGTGCTCCACCCATCGCAACAGGTCCACCAAGGGGATGCCCGTGCGCGCTGTGACGGCGTGCCCAACGGCGGCTGCGCCCGAGCCGATAAAGCCAGCGAGGGCCACCGGGCGGGTGAGGGAGCGGGTCGCGTGGTGCGAATAGTACGGGTCGTCGTACATGGACTCGGAGTATAGGCCGCGACCCGCAAGGCGCCAGGCCGGACGCGCGCTCGCGGGGGCGACGGCGCCTCAGTGGATGGCGTGACGCGCCTGCGAGGGGCGGCCGAGGGGTAGCAGCACGTTGAGCAGGCGGCGGCTGTACGAGGCGGCGCCCGCCTCGCCGGTGAAGATGCGTGTCACGTGCTTGGCGACGTGGCGATCGACGTGGCTGCCACCGGGCGCGCGGGACATCACGCCGCCGACCCGCAAGAGCGCCAGCAGCCGGCCGTCGTACCAGTGGGAGATGATGCGACGCCAGCGTCGAAGCTCAGGGAGCCACGCGCGCTCGTACTCGACCAGGCGCGCAGGCGCTCCGTCGATCAGCGCGTCGGCCACGAGGGTCGCGCCGTGAAGCGCGAGGTAGACCCCCGTAGAGAACACGGGATCCACGAAGCCCGCCGCGTCGCCCACGAGCACCCAGTTCGGACCGTGGAGCCGCGTGGCGTGGCGCTGGTAGTTGGTGTACTTGAGCACCGACGAGAGCCGCCGGGAACCGGAGACCCTCGCCGCGAGCCGCGGAAAGGCGTCGAGCATGCTGTCGTACTGCTCCGCGGCCGTGTCTCCGTACCGCGCCAGGTGGTCGCGAGACACCACGAGCCCCACCGAGGTCCGGTCGCGCAGGGGGATGCGCCACGACCAGCCGTGTTGCAGCCGGTCCACATGGATGTGTCCCTCGTGCTCGAGGGTGGCGGAGTCGAGGTGTGCGAAGAGGGCGACGTCGTTGCGGCTACCGAGGGAGCTTTTGAGGCCGAGGGTGCGCTCGATGAGCGCGTGACGTCCGCTCGCGTCCACGATGACGTCGGGCGGGCCGTCGAGGATCTCGCGGGCGACGTCGTTGCACTCGCCCGTAAGCTCGACGCCTCCGCGACCGTCGTCGGCCATGGTCGCCTTGAGGTCCACGTGGGTAGCTCCATGTCGGCGCGCGGCCGAACGGAGGATGCGGTCGAAGTCGCGTCGGTCGACGTTGTAGGAGTAGGAGGGGGCCTCTCCCATGGCGGCCTCAAAGGCGAATGGGTAGATTCGGTCTTCGGAGGTGAGCGACGCGCCGGGTTTGTGGACGGAGCAGGCGCGAACCTCCGCTTCCACACCGATCCGCCGGAGCAACGGCACCACGGCAGGGAGCATCGATTCGCCGACGATAAGCTCGGGTCGTTTGTCGAGGTCGAAGACCACCACGCTCCGGCCGGCGGAGGCGAGCAACGCTGCGGTCAGGTTGCCCGCGGGCCCGCCCCCGATGATCGCAATTCGTTGGTGAATCCCCATGCTCAAGATCCTAGCAGCGACCGCACAAATTGTGAGGGGACATTACAAAT
>JBDQGY010000183.1:0-9045 GCA_040265175.1 Nannocystaceae bacterium | reverse complement strand
GTGTGAGTACTGATCGCCGACACACGAAAAAGCGGAGGGGTCTGCCGACCGCCTCCGCCCATTGTCGATTTCAACTGGAGCCTACAGCGTCGTTGAATCTGTGCCGGAGTTCTCCTCAATGCACGTCGTCAGCGCGTCCGTTTGCTCCCACGCGCAGGAGCCTCCAGGTCCAAATGCGCCGCAGTTCGCGTCGCTGTAGCAGGCATACTCTGCCTTGAACTCGCATGTTGTGATGCCACTGTCCGTGTTCGGATCGTAGCACAGCTGGCCGCTACAGCCGCCGACGAGGCAGGTGGTGGTGGTGTCCTCCGTGCAGCGCTTGCAGGTCCCCTTGTTGTTGTATTCCTCGACGTAGCCCGGCGCGCATAAAAGCTCGGCGTCAATCGGCGTCCACGAACCTCCACACTTCGAAGATGTCGGCGAGGAAAGCTGGCAGGTGGCGCAGGTCAGACCCTTAAACTTCTTCTCGACATATTCTGCCTCCGGCAAACAGTCGATGGCGATGATGGACGTATCCACCCAGCCCGAGGGGCACTCCGCGACGGGTTTCGCCTCGGGGACAGCGTCTTCCAGGGAGGGGTCTAGAAACGTGACCTGATGCCCTGCGGCTTCCAAGCGATCGACGCTCTCCAATGTAGTGGTGTCGGCATCCGTGCACGCGGTCGCGAAACCGAGCGCACCAAGCATCACGATCATCGCAGTGAACTTGTTCATTTTTTAATCGTCTTCGGTCCGTTCAAGCGGCCCGGGTGGATGGTCCACTCAAAGACCAGTTTGGGACAAGACGCTCACATAACCTGCCTTGGTGAAAATCTCACAACGCGTAGAACCACGACTAAACAGTGTTCGGGAGGCCTTTGCCGAAATGACGCGCCCAGGATTCGTAATCACACCTACCTCCCAGGTGAGTGACAATCTGGGCAACGCGGCCCTGTCCGGTAGGTCCACGCCAACGCCCCGTCGTTGGAGGCTTGCGCCACTGCGGTGCCGCGAGTTCCTCCACTTTTTTGCGAAAACCGAGCAGGTACCAGAAGGTACGAATATGGCCGCCTCCGATGAACGCGTCGTCGACTCCCCCGCTCCCTTCCGAGGAACCAGCCTCCAACGACGGGAAGATGAGTGTGCAGCAGTGGAGGCGATTACGCGCGGCTTGCTCCGCGCCATCGAAGATGGTTGGTCCCTCGAGGCCTACCAGCCAGAAGGCTCATATCGCGGACTATGGGGGAAGACCTTCGTGCGGTTCTTCGCCCGTGATGCCCAGTCGGCGTGACGCTGACGGGAGACCCTCCGACACCGGGACAGGCACGTCGGACCATAGAGCCCGCGCCGCGGACACCGGACTTCCAGAGACAAATGCGTCGATCATGTGTCGGTGGTCCGGGCGAACTGCTACGACCCGCGCTTGCTCCAGCGCCTGCGCCGCTTGTTCAGGTTCGTTGAGGTGTCGGAAGACACAAGTCAACTCCAGGCAATCGTGGACCGCTCCACCGAATCGTAGATCCCCTTGCAGGTCCATCGACAGCGCCCGTTCGTACGCGCACACCGCTTCTCGATGACGCCCGAGGAGGACGAGGGCCCGCGCTCGCCCACGCTCCGCGCGACCACGGGCGACCGGCGAATCTCGGCCTGGGTCCCATTTGTGTTCCGTGATCCCCGAGAATTCATCCAAGGCCGCGTGATACCGGCCTTGTTGGAGATAGGCCTCGGCGAGGCCCAGCAACGCAGAGTCGTCCCGCAAAGGGATGTCTCGAGAGGCCGTGGGCACCACGCGGTACGGGCCTGTGTCACGGCCCGACTTCACGCCGTCCGTTTCCAGCGGCGGATTCGCGCCCTGCAGCGCCCGCAAAAAGCACTCGATCGCGAGTTCAGTCCCGCCAAGGCGCAGCCACAGCCATCCTGTCTCTGAAAGTTCAGCCGGGGTTCGATGCGTGTTTCGAGCCGCACGCCATCCCGCGCACGCTTCGCTCATCCCCAGCATCTCCCGAGCAGAGGCCGGTTGTCGCGCCTCGAGGAGACGCTCAGCGAGGCGGCTGCACAAGGCTCCTAGCGGCCGGTGCAGCTCAGGGCTGGACTCCCAGTCCGTCAAGGGTACCGCGGTCAGCACTTCAACTGCGCGGTCGATGTGCCCAACTAGGAGCAGGCTCGTCGAGTAATTAAGGTGGTCTGCCCGACGTTGAAAGGCCGAGAAACGAGACCGCACGTTGGGATGCACTTCAAAAAGGCGCTCGAAAATATGACGGGCCCGGCGATAATTTCCCGATCGCAGCGCCCAGCCTGCGTGATCACGCATCCGCCCTGCCGCGGCAAGGGCGCCGCCTTCCCACACGTGACGCACAACCCACGCGACCCCTGCCACCCCCAACGCGGCACCAGCGTTCCCGGTGAGCACGAGCATCACAGACGCCGGCCATAAAACCGCGCAGAATCCCGCGTTCGGTCTCTTGGCGGACTTGCTTCCAAAACGGGCCACCCCGTCGACGGGGTCATAGCGGATGGCCGGGAGGCTCGCGGTGCTCGAATCGGTCATGGGGACAACTGCCGTACTTAAAGTTGTCCGGCGAGATGCGGGAGAAAGCAAGGAGCAGCTGGCACATCGACTGTAACCGTGGCCGAACCGCAGTTGAGGCTATGATGGGGCTCCCCCCCACCATGGAGACTTCGACACCACGCTCTGCCTCAAAGGCTGCGCCGACCGCGAACGTCCCGCTCGTCGGGCATCGGGGCTTGAGTCATTTCTATCCAGAGAACACCGCAGCGGCGGTGGACGGCGCCATCGTTGCCGGACTTGAGGGCGTGGAGATTGATCTGCGCGCGAGCAGAGACGGCGTGCCGTTCTTGCTGCACGATCCGCGGCTGAGACGCATCGCCGATAGGAACGCGCGGATTGACGAACTGGACGCCATCGACGTCTCTCGGACCCGCGTGACATTTTCCCCCCCGAATCCTGCACCGCAAGCACGGGCCGCGACCATCCCCTCTTTTGAAGCGGTGTATACGCCTCGCGCCGACGCCATCCGCTGGTACGTGGAGATTAAGTACGGCACCGTGTGCGTGGACGAGGTCGCCCGTATCTGGAGAGAGCGGCCTCCTCTCTCGGGAAGCGCGTGCATGTCCTTCGACCGTTCCCTTTGCCGACGGGCGCGCAGCGCACTCTCCCCCGAGATCCTCGTGGCGAGGATCCACCAAGAGACGCCACACGGCGGCCCGCTACAGACCCCGCTCATCGAGGAGGCCAAAGCTGACGGCCTCGACGCCATCGCGCTGTGGCATCTCCATCTCACGCCGTCCTGGGTACAACGCGCCCACGACGCCGGCCTCACGGTGATTGCATGGACCGTGAATGAACCGAGCGAGATCGAGGACGCCGTCGCCGCCCGCGTTGACGTGTTGATTACCGACGGCCCCGCGCCGGTCCTCACGGCGTTCGGAAAGTCTGCCCCTGTTCGTTCCTAGAGCGATGGACGCGGCTTCGTTTTTCCACGTTTTCGACGTTTTTTTCTCTTTGGCTTCGGCCGACGGCGCCCAGCCTTCTTAAGCCTTTTGGTGCGGTGCGGTGTGTGTTCAAGCAGCGTGAGCTTTCCGGACCGAAACACCTCCTCGTAATTCGTGCTCAGCTCCGTGTTGAGCGCCTCAAACTCCTTCATCGGATCGCCTTTGGCGCCGTCAAAGAATGGGCGCGCCCGCACGACAAACGCGGGAGGAGAATCTCGAAACGCATCCACGAGCTCTTGCGCCCGAGGTCCTGGGACAAAGTGCAGCCGCGTGGGCCGCTCCGACCGCTTCGGCAAAAACATGCCGTTGTAGTTGTAGGTCGTGATAGTCCCGAGGCTCTTGTACATCGGGGTGGGCGCGTAACGATCGGCGTAGAAATACACAGACCACCCCCGCCACCCCCACACGAACAGGCGTTCTTGCGGGGTGCTGTTTGCCTTGACGAACTTCGCGATGGTTCGGTCTGCACTCGAGGGACGCCATCCATGGCTGTACTTCCCCCGCGCGATGCGGGAGCCCCCGCGGAGCAGCTCGACGACGGTGTGACCACCGAGCGCGAGATAGGCCGCCATCAGGACACCGACCGTGGCCAGCCACGCGCGTGGGGTCGCCCGGCGCTGCGCGTCCCACAGCGATTGTTTGTCGATCGCTGCCGGCTCATGTAGACCGCCGCCACGACGCCCCTGTCGTACCATCCGCGCCAACTTGCGGAGCGTCCGAGGAAGGATGGGATGAACCGCGAGGATGCAGAGCCCGGGCATGTACTGAGGCGCGTAGTGTCGAAAATAGCGCATGCCGCCGAGTCCTCCTCCTACGACGCTGAAGACGACGAAGACGCACACCACCGCGAGTCCGAGCCCCTCACCCCGGCGCAGCAGCTGACCGCCCACCAATCGATTGGTCACCACGCTCGCGAGGACCGCCCCTGCGGCCATGATTTGCAGGGGAAACTTCGCCTCAAGGTGCAGCAGCAACCGCCACGGCACATACCAAAAAGGCGCATCGACCTCGCGAGACGAATAGGCAGCCGCGGCGTCCAGCGGAAACACCGCCCGTACCAGCACCCCAATATCGGAACCTTGGACCGTGTAGTGGATCCCAAGCGGAACCCCCGCTGCGACGCCGCCTGCGACCCACAACCACCACTGGTTCCACGACGCGTACGGTGCCCCTGCCCGGCGTGCCAGCACCCATGCGAGCAAGACAGTGGGAGCGAGCACCACCGCATTCGCCTTGATCAACAAGGCGACACCCGCGAAAAAACCCGTGAGCAGAGGCCACCACCAGCCACGGTGATGCCAGCTGTGAACGGCACAAGCGAAGCACCACGCGGTGGGCGGGACGATCCACGTGGTGTAGTTGGACTGAAACGAGGCACAAGACACCCAGTACAAGGCGCAGGCGCTCGCTGCGGACCATCGCGCCGACCGTAGGTCTCCCCCGTGCAATGTGTACAGGCGCGTCGTCCCCCACCACACCCCGAGCATCCCGAAACATAGCCACCACTCGCATGCGAGATGCACTGTGTGGACGCTGCGCCCCATCACCTGAAACGCGAGCGCGACCAGATAAAATGCGCCGGGAGCCTTGATCTCTGCGGTGTCCACGTAGGGCAAACCGCCCCGCAGGATCATGTCGGCGTTGTAGGTGATTCCTGCGACGTCATGGTTCCCGAGTCCCACAATAGGGCGATTCGTGCGCGCCACCCAGTACACACAGGCGCCCAGCAGCACCAGCAGCCCCATGGATCCAAGGCGCCACAGCCTCGCGGCGGTGCTTGGCTTTGGAGCCACACCTTCGTTATGTCCCCGCGCGTAGGTCACGTCCGATCTGAGCCGGAGTTTGCAGAAAAGCGCGCGCGGCGACAAGTCCTGCGTCCCTTTTGGCCTCTACGCTACAGCAGGTTCGGCTGACTCGGCGCGCCAGGTGGGGTGCCGTACCGTTGTAGATAGGTGCGCAACTTGAGTTTACGACGGGTCGAGTCCGAAGACATGTATCGGATTTTCCCAAAGATCGCGCGCTCAGGACCCCAGGCCCGGTCGTAGCGGCCGAGGGTCCAAAAGATGCCGCTGTAGGAATTTGGATCCCGCCCGTCTAACGCCCAACGATTGTTGAGTTGGATCAGATGATCAAGGGCGTGGGCGGGTGACGGCGCCCACTCCAAAATCTTTTTTCCCCACAGCATCCGGAGGTAATTGTGTATCCGTCCCTCTCGGCGCAGCTGCCTCTGCGCCGCGTTCCAAATTTCGTCATGTGTCGCCGCCCCCTCTAGTGCCTCGAGATCGTATTCGTAGGGGCGCAGGTCGTGGGCGTGATCCTCGAGGGTGCGCTGCGCCCACGAGGGTAGTGACTCGAGACGATCATAGGTGTCCGGGCACTGGGCACACATATTGAACCCGAGCTCCCTCCACGTGATGATCTGATCCAGGAACCCCTCCGCAGCCTCTGATAAGCCCCACCAGCCGCGTCGGGCCCCCCGCGTCTCACGCCCGATCCTTGCCGGAGACCACGCCTCGGCGTCGAGCACTCGGCGAACGACCTGGTGGGCCGACACTGCGCCAAAGTGAAGGTAGGGAGACAGGCCACTGGCCGCCTCATGCTCCGGGTCGTTGCGATCCTCCGCGTACCTTGCCAACCGATCGTCCAAGAGCCGCTCCATCACGCGCTCTCCGGCGCGCGCGCCTCCTCGCGCCTCCACCGCGCCTACCTCAGCGTCGATTGGCAGCTTCCGCACCACCTCCTCGATAGCGAGTGAGGTGTCGTGCACCCCCCAGCGTGTGCCCGCGATGGGGTCGTAGGACAGCTCGGGCAGTCGCAGACGTCGCAACGGATCGGGGGTTGGTGCCTGTACGAGATGAGGTGGTAGCTGCTTTTGAAGGAACGCGCGAAAGCTGTGCGCGGTGGTGAAGACACGTGTCGTCGCTCTCATCGGGAAGACGCCATTGCCATCCACGGCTTCCACGCGGACGGACATCCTCGCGGCTGCGGCAGCCACGGCCCGCGGCAAAAAGAACGCGGGATAGTCGTCTGTGACCACCATGCAGGCGCGCGCTGCGAGGTGTTCGACCAATCCCTTCCCGGCCCCCGGTTGGGGTTCCACGTACGGGATGTAGCGCACCGGACTTGATGCGAAGTCCCGCGCCTGGTCCGCCATTCCTTGAAGGATAAACGTGTGGTGGCGCGCAGACGCCCACTGGTAACCGCACCGGACCGCCTCCAGTACGATCAAGGGTTTGCGCAACCGCGTTGCATGTTCGATGGCCCGCTGAAGACCAAAATTCCAGGTGGCTCGGCGCGCGGCCATCATCCAGTAGACGACGTACTCACCGTTCTCGTCGATCGATGAAGGACCCACCGCGCGAACACGGCTCTCAGGGACACTGGACACGCCTAAGTGTAGCGAGCCCACCGGATCCGCAACGCTCGAAGACCGGGCGCCGCCAAGGTGGTACAACCCACCCAAGACCGACCGCGCAGCCATGTCCAGTGATTTTGTCAGCCTCACCGACCATCAGCATGAAATGCTTGATGATTTCGACCACCCGCGCGCCCACCATCCCACCACCACGGCACCGGAGTCGATGGCCTTGGGCATGAGCCATTCAAAATCTGCCGAGCCTTGTGCGTCTGTGCCCGCACCAATTCTCGCGTGGTGGCGTGAAAACCCTGCGCTGACATCCGAGGAGGTCGACGCGCTGGCGCGGCTATTTCCAGCGCTCCACGCCGTCGTCAACGCCTTCGCCGAGACCACCCTCATCGTGTTGGAGGACCTCGGCCCCCTACCCACGGACCTACTTGCGGTGGCGCTCGCTGACGCGCGCGAGGATCTTGTCCGGTCGTCCTGCGCGGCGTGGGCCGTGCCCGGCGCCCGCGCGCTGTCCTTGGCATATTTGGGAGCGGAACCAGACGGTCGACTGCAACTCGCGCTCGGTGTCAACGGCCACGAGGGCCCCGGAACGCAGGGCGAGGAGTTGGGCGGCCCGCTCCCCCCCGCGGGTGAGCGCCGCTGGCGCGGCCCCATCGAGCGCATCTTGAATGCGGTGCAATTGAACAGCGGAGAGATTCCCGTGGGCACCCGCGCGAAGGCAAGGCTTGGACTCGCGTGGCACTGTGGGGAGGAGTCTCGAGTACTCGCACTTTGTGGCGGGGAACCGGCGCGCAGACGCGAAGCGGAGCGCGCCGTCCGCGACGCCGTGAGTATCGAGCAGGCGGTGCAACGGTTTATGGAGCGCGTGGGCGCCCGCGAAGACGGAGCCAAGGATCTGCCCGCTCCAGCGCCCGCGCGAGGCCCCTCCCCCCTACATCGTTGGACTTGGCAGCGCCTCCTTATCTTCGGCGTCCTGCTGTTCCTCAGCGCCTGGGCGTACCTCGGAGATAAGTGAACTCACAGCGTGCCCGACGTTGAACCCGAGAACTGAAGGTACACTCTCAGCGTGTTCAGGGACCGCACTCTCGCGACGCGCGTCGCCGCCTTCGTCCTCGCGTACACGGTCCTCGTGATCGTCTTTGGGGCGTGGGTGCGGGTGACCGGGTCCGGCGCCGGCTGCGGCCAGCACTGGCCCACATGCCACGGGGAAATCCTTCATCGGCCTCAGTCGATGGAGACGGTGATCGAGCTGACCCACCGGATCACATCAGGGGCGGCGGGGCTGCTCTCGCTCCTGCTCTGCGTCACTTCTTTCCGCCTGCGGCCAGTCTCCTCTGCGGCGAGACTCGGCGCCGTGCTGAGCGTGTTGTTCATGATCACGGAGTCCTTGATCGGCGCTGGCATCGTCAAGTTTGAGCTGGTCGCCGACAACGCGAGCGTTGAGCGCGCCCTCGGCATCTCCGTTCATCTCGTCAACACGTCGCTCTTGACCGGCGCGCTTGCCCTCGCCCTATGGGGAGCTCGCCGTGGAGACGCGAAGTCCGCCCGACCCGATCGATTCAGCGCAGCGCTCGCTCTGGGCGCCTGTGCTGTCACCCTCGCGGTGATGATGACCGGCGCGGTGACGGCCCTCGGGGACACGCTCTTCCCACCCGAGACAGACCTGAGCGCCCTCGACGTCCTCGCGCAAGATCAAGCCGCCGGGGCCCACCTGCTGCAGCGCGCGCGCGCCTTTCATCCGATCCTCGCCGTCTCCGGATCCCTGCTGATCATCTTGGCAATGACCAAGATCTCGGAGCGGGACCATCGACCCCTCACGAGACGGCTTTGTCGCGTGATGATCACCTTGGTGTGTGCGCAGGTCGCCCTGGGCGTCCTCAATATCTGGCTCTCCGCTCCGGGCTATATGCAGCTGTTGCACCTGGGCCTGGCCACTGTCTCGTGGATCGCGCTTTGCTTTGTGACGTTCAGCCTGTTCGACGCCCACCCGCAAGCGACCACCGCCGCCCTGCAAGCGGACTAGCTGGCTTTCCTACACCGTGAGCAGCGAGCGCGCGCGCCGATAGATGCGGGCGGTGGCCTCTACATCACCCACGTTGTATTCGGCGATGCGTTCGATGTCGCCTCGCGCATACGTCGGTGCGACCATCGAACCGTCCATATCACCCTTCGGTGATGTGATCCCC
>JBDQGY010000182.1:0-9060 GCA_040265175.1 Nannocystaceae bacterium | reverse complement strand
GGTAGACCCTTGGGACACCACCGCGTCTGTTGCCTGGTCCGCGTCGCCGCTCGCCACCCACGGGTCCTTGCCGATGCCGCAAAAAATACTCTTTGCTTCGTGCACTTGTGCGTGGACGTGATTCGAACGGTTTTGTAGAAACAAAGGGATGGGAGCGACCTCAGACATTCACGTGCTGCAGTTTGTCTCGGGAAAATATGAAGGTGAGCAGTACGCGTTGCTCCCGGACGAGGTGCACCTCACGGGCCGCTCCAGTGAATCGGATCTCGTATTAAAAGACGACGCAGTCTCCCGAAAGCACGCGCGGTTCAGTCATCATCGCGGTCGGGTCTGGCTGACGGATCTTGGCTCGCGGAACGGTACGCACGTCAACGGACGCAAGGCGCTGCGTCACTGTCTTGAGAAGGGCGATCGCATTGCGATCGGGGCGAGCTTGATTCGCGTGGACTTGTTACCGACGAGTCAGTTGAGCCGCGCGAATCTCCGGCAGAATAAAAAAGAGAGCGCGAGCGGCCAGTCAATGACGGGCTCGTTGAGCGACATCCCTTTGACCGATGTCTTGCAGTGGCTGGCCACGAGTCGAAAGACGGGCTCCCTGGTGGTGCAAGGCGCGAACGTGGGCAGCCTCTCGCTTCGTGAGGGCCAGGTGTATTACGCGCGCATCGAGGGCAGCGGCGTCGGGCCGCAAAAATCGCTGTTGCGAATGCTTGGCTGGACAGAGGGGACTTTTAGCCTCGACTCTGCGCTCGTCGAAGAGGTGGACGACGAGCTGACGATCCCACTCGATCATCTGTTGATGGAGGCGGCGCGGATCCAAGACGAGCTCGCTCACCTCGCGGAACGAAAGACCCTCCCGACCTCTGATTTGGCCCTCAAGCTCCCCGCAGACGCCGCCTGGTCAACCCTTGATGGCCCCAAGTTGGACATGCTCCACGCGGTGGCGTGCGGGAAGAAGTGGTCCGAAATCCTCGATTTCCTCGAGGACGATGACGTGGTTCTGAGCACCCGAATCGTGGAGCTCGCTGGCGCGGGCTTTGTCACCTACGAGTGATCGTGGGTGACGATGGCGAACCTCATGCGGGGAGGATTCCTATTCTGCGTAGGCGAGCTCGCCCTCGTGTAGATACACGTCGTCGTGCTCTTGGAGCGAGGGCATGGTCGCCCCGGTCCGGTGGTTGAGGGGCGGAGCGATAAACTCTTGAATTGCCTCGTAGGCGTAGTCGGCGACGACGAGGGTGGAGTGGCCGCCGGGCAAGACCAGGCAGTCGCGGCTAGCGACGCTGTCGAGCCGCGCGGGCACCGGGGCGATCGTGTCGGAATTTCCGTGGATCTGTCGAATCTTCACGTTGGGCGGAGTGGGGGCGTCCTTGAGCTCGCGCAAGAATCTTGAGCCGGGGAGGACTTGCCACACCGACGGGCTGACCGCGCCGAGCGTGGCGATCCCGGCGAGCGCGATCCAGGTCCCGTCGAAGGGGCTGCCGAGGGTCACGAGCCTTCGCACGTGACGATCCGATTGCATGAACTTGATCGCGTGGAGGGCGACGAGGCCTCCCATGGAAAATCCGATGACGTCGACGTGGGAGACGTTCAGGTCTTCGCAGATCTTCCGAATTCGTCTCGCGAGGAGCATCGCGGAGCGTCGAAGCGACGCCGTCTGGAACGTGCCGTGGCTGTAGGTGAACACGGCGCGGCCTTCTTGTTGGAGGCGACGGGTGAGGGGAAGCATCGTGCCGCGGGTCCCCAAAAACCCGTGGACCAAGATCACTGGAGGTGCATCGGCTTGGACGACTGCGCGCTCCATGGGGATCCGATTTCCACGCACGAGGTGGCGCGTATAATCGACGCCGTGGGCGATTGTGTCCACCGCGGTTTGCACCCGCAGTCGAACATCTTCCAACATCCGCATCCTTGTGATCTTAGCACCCGCGGGCTCATTTCTCATCCGATCTGCGAATTCCGAGTGGCTTCAGAACGCGGTTTGAACGCGGTGCGAACGGGATTTCGCGGTTCGGGAGGTCGCCTGAGTAGGTCTCGCGTCGTCGAAAATCGCGCGGGCGTTGGAGCCCGAACGCCGCTTATGTGTCGGGCTTAGATTTTCTGTCTTGCGCCGTCGCCGTGATGGCGTCGCTGTCCGGGAGAGTCTCAGACTCTTCCCTCTGCGCGACCGCCTCGACGGCCGCCGCGCGGGTGCGTGCGTCGTCGTTCGCGGATCGCGATAAAGAAAGATCGTGGTCGCTGCTCTCGTCGGTCTCGCCGGTGTGGACGGCGGCGGCGTCCGATGCGGAATCTTGAGGGCGCGTTGAATTGATGGCGACCGGTTCGAAAGCTTCGGGCGCTTCGGGAAGCATGCCTCGAAACCCGCTCCGTTCGCCTGCGGGCCCGAGCGCGAGGCGCCGCGACGACGCTTCGCTCGCGAGACGTGTACCGGGAGAGGCGAGCGACGCGAGCTCATAGTAGCGATGCGCCTCCGACAATTCGCCCACACGCTCGTAGCTCTGCGCGAGATGATAGATGTAGACGATCCGAGCAGGGGTTAGATCCAAAACTTGATCGACGCCACTTCGCAACAGAGGAATCGCCTCATGAAATCGACGCATGCGCGCCAGACACAGACCCTCGAGCGCGTCCCAGACCACCGCGGCTTGGCCGCGAAACGGCGCGGGCACCGTCGTGAGGCGATCACGTTTATCCCCGCGGATTTGATCGAGTAAGTCTTGCGAGGGGGTGGCGCTCAAGGTGGCGATCTCGTGGCGTCCAAATGTCGCGAGCGCGCGCAAAATTGGTGGCGCGTCTGCATCGTCGGCGGCGTAGATTTCGGAGGCCTCTTCGAGTCGCCACTCCGCGACCAAGAGACCCCCGAGCTGCGCACGGGCGAGCCACTGACGCTCCGGGCTCACGCCCCCCTCCTCACTCATGGCGAGACGACGCCGGAGGCTCTGCTCGATGCTGCGTTGCTGGCCAGATTCGAGAGCTCTGCGCAGGGTCTCAGCTTGATGCAGCGCGAGCTCAGCGCGCCGCTGCGACACGAAGAGCAGCCCGAATCCGCTGCCGATGGCGAAGGCAGCGAGGGCCGCGGTCCCCGGTCCACACCCGGTGCACATGGCCAGCCCGAGCAAGAGCATCCACTGCGTGGCTGTGAGGCGTCGGTGCACGGCCGCAGTGTAGCCTGTCTCGCAGTCAGCCTGACGTTGAATTGACGGGTTCAAGGGGGTTGCTTCGAGTCGACGTCCACCCACGCGGGTGGCTCGCGCCGCCGCTGTGCTCGTCGGTCTTGCAGGGTCGCGATCACCCGTTGCAAAACCGGATCGTCCCACTGGCGACAGTCGAGGCGTGAGCCCTTGAGGACGTTGCATCGTGTGCAGGCGATGGCCAGGTTCGTGATGGAGTCATCGCCACCGTGGTTCTTAGGAACGATGTGTTCGATGGTGGCAGAGGAGAGGGGCTCACCGGCTGGGGTGAGGGTGTGCCGTCGGCCGCAGTGAATGCACTTACCCGAGAGCACCCGTTGCTGCGATGGACCGACCCTTTGCTCCTCAAAGGTGTGATCGGTGGCCGCTGCCCAGAGCAGGAGTCGGTGGGTCTTGGAGGTCGCCATGGACGGTCCGTGGTGTTTACAGCGTGACAGCAGCGGGGAATATCGGCAACATGGGGCGTGGACTCCCCGGGCATCCAAGTCGTCACTTTCGATTGCTACGGGACGCTCGTGGACTGGGAGTCCGGGATCTTATCGGCCGTCTTGCCCTTGCTCTCGGATTATGGCGTCGAACAAGATTCCCGGCGGGTCCTCGAGGCCTTCGCGAGGGCGGAGGCGGCGATTGAAGCTCGCGCGCCGTTTCTTTGCTACTCCGAGGTGCTGCGCCGAACCTTCGTCCATATGGCGAAAGACCTCGGTTTCACCCCGCGGCCGGAAGACGCCGGGGTGCTGCTTGAGACCTTCCATGCGTGGCCGATTTTCTCCGACACCATCCGCGGTCTCCGTCGCATGGCGTCGCTGCTGCCCATCGGCGTCATCTCCAATGTTGATGACGATCTCCTGGCGCACACCCTACGTCGTCTTGAGGTCCCGTTTTCGTTGGTGGTCACGGCAGAGCAAGTCGGGGCGTACAAGCCAGATCTGCGTCTGTTCGATCGTGCCGCGGAGGGTTTGGGTCGCACCGAGTCCGGCTCGCGCCACGGGTGGCTCCACGCCGGGCAGAGCGCGTTTCACGATCTGGTGCCGGCGCGGCAATTTGGCCTCGCCACAGCTCACGTCACCCGCGCCAACAGTCGTGGCGCTTCGGCGGTCCCGGAGTGCCCGTTTGACGCGGACATTGTCGCGGAGACTGTGATGGGGCTCGCGGAGCACGTGGAGGGGCAACGAAGTTGAGCCGACGGGGCGCGAGGACCCTGCCCGGGCTGAATCGGGAGATCGTCCGGTGTGATCGCTGTCCGCGACTGCGCGACTGGTGTGATCATGTGGCGAAAAACCCACGCGCCTCGTATCTCGGCGAGCGCTACTGGGGGAAGCCGGTGCCCTCGTTTGGCGATGATCGTCCGCGCCTCTTGATCGTTGGGTTGGCCCCGGGGGCGCACGGGGCCAACCGCACCGGTCGAATGTTCACCGGGGACAGCTCTGGTGACTGGTTGTTCGAGGGGCTGCACGCCGAGGGCTTGTGCGCGCACCCTCACTCCACCTCACGCAAGGACGGTCAAGAGCTCCACGGCACGCGGATCAGCGGTGTTGTGCACTGCGCTCCGCCGGGCAACAAGCCTGCCCGCGAAGAGCGGGACGCGTGTCGCCCCTACCTCGCGCGAGAGATCGCGTTGTGCGGCGCCGAACTGAAGGTCATCGTGGCGCTGGGAGGCTTCGCGTGGGACGGCGTGCTCTGGGCGCTGGGGGAGCACGGGCATCGGTTGTCTCCAAAGCCCAAGTTTGGGCATGGCGTTCGGGCGCGCGTAGGGCCGTACACGGTGATGGGCTGTTTCCACCCAAGCCAACTCAACACGTTCACGGGGAGGCTGACCAAGCCCATGCTGCGGGACGCGTTTCGAAAGGCCAAGCGCTTGGCCGGAATTTCACGTGAAGCTGATTAGCGCAGCGGCAGGGCGACCGTCACAACTGTGCCGCGGCCAGGGTCGCTGACCACATCGACGTTGCCGCCGAGCTTCGAGATGAGCTGACGGACGACGGACAGGCCGATGCCGCTCCCATCCTGCCCCTTCGTTGTGAAGTCACGCTCAAACATCTGGGCTCGAATCTCAGGGGAGACGCCTGGGCCGTTGTCTCCGATGCGAATCATCGCGACAGACCAGTCGGTGTCCGCTTGGAGCCACACCCTTGAAGTTTCTCGATCACTGCTCGACAACGCGTCGATGGCGTTACCAACTAGATTGGAGAGGACTTGATGCAAGACACCAGGTCGGACATTTAGGATGGCGTCGCCGGCGGAGAACGAGCTTGAGAACTTGATCTCAAGATCTGAGCGATGGCGATAGGCCGACTGGAACATCGCGCAGCAGTTGGAGCAGACGGTGAAGAGATCTGAGGCGGTGTCACCACGGGCTCCAGGGGTGCCGTCGAGCATGTCTTCCACTTGGACACACATGCGCTCCACGGCCTGTCGCATGAGCGGGATGAGTTCACCGTGAGGGTGGGTGGGGTCCTCCATCATGGAGACCAGCATGCGCAGGGGATGAAGCTCGTTTTTTAGTTCGTGGGCCAGCGTGCGCGCGTCGTCAAGACCGACGGCGTAGGTCCCCGAGTTATTGGCGTCGGAGTAGGCGGCCTGGGTTCGCGCCATCAAGGAGCGTGTCCGCTTCGCGAGCACGTCGGGGTTGACGGTTCGAATGGAACAATCGTCGGCGCCCATTTGAAGGAATGTTTCCTTGCTTAGATCGTCTTCTGGAGCAGTGAGAATCATCATGGGAACGAGGGGTGCCCGAGGTCGAATGCGACGAACAAGCTCGTAGGGATCGTCGGATAGCTCCGCCACATCGAGGCACACAAGGCTCGGTTGCCCGTGATACAGCGCGTCGATCAGCGCTTTGCCGCTCGTAAAGATACGCTGACGAAACCCGATATGCTCAAGCGCTTCTTGCACCACACCTTGTGTCGTCACAGGGGGCGACAAGACGTATGCGATCGCGTTCATGCTCCACAACTATGCGTGATTTAGTCGAGAAGATCGAACCTCTAGCGCGTGTCGTGTCGGGCAGTGTGACGACATGTGGGCGTGGGTGTTGTCGTCTGCGCCATGGTCGATCCTCAAAACACGAGGGACCAAGCGCTGTCTAAAATGAGAATCGCGCTCTGCGAAATGTCGAGGTCTTCGAACAGGGACCCATCGTTCCTGGTTTTCCGTTGGTTCTCAAAATGACTCAGAGCTGCCGGCGGCGGTCGCGCAAACGTGATGCAGCGTCGGGCAGGAAACTCGGTAGGCAGGCGTCGGCTCGCGTACCACATGGCGCGGACAGGGTGCCGCCCGGCCGGCGTCGGGGAAGGGCGCCGAACGATGTCTCGATCTGAAGGCGCAGCGGCCCTCGGTCGCGAGGGATCATGACCCGCACGAGCCGCGCACGAGCTCGCCGTGTTGGGCGGGCTCGTGCGCGTTCGAGTGCGAATCTCGCTGGCGGAGGAGGTGGGATTCGAACCCACGGAAGCCTTTCAACTTCGCCGGATTTCAAGTCCGGTGCCTTCAACCACTCGACCACTCCCCCGAGTGTTGGCCTGGGAGTATCCGCGAAGCGTGACCAACTTACAAGGTCCGAGTGGAGCGGTCCATTCGCTCCTCAAATGGCGCGCGTCGCCGCCATTTCTTCGCGTCGCCGCGAGGCGTGGTCCTACAGTCGCGAGAGTTTCCGTTTGACCGACGGGAGACCTGCGTCACCCTCGGGCGCGGACTCGATATAGAGCGTGTAGATCGAGCGCGCCTTGTCCCGGTCGCCTCGCGCTTCATGGGCGTGGCCCAAGCGCTTGAGCAGATCGAAGAAGTAGGGGTCGTCGCTGGTGATCAGGCTTCGCGCCTTGCCAAGCGTACGAATGACCTCCTTGTGTTTGTTTCCGTTGCCGTAGAGTCGACCCGCCCAATACAAGGGCTCAAAGTCTCGACCGTCAAGTGCGGCCGCGCGCTCGAAAGCCTTGAGCGCGCCCTCCGTGTCCCCGAGGTCTCGCTTGGCGAACCCGATCGCGGTGAAGGCGTACGGGTACTGCTTGCTGCGTTGCGTGAGCGGCTCGAGCACTTCCAGCGCTTTCTTCGCGCTCCCCGCGTAGGCAAGCTGCCGCCCAAAGAGCGCGGCCGCCTCGTCGTAGAGGGGATCGATCGCGACGGCGCGTTGATAGGCCTTCGTCGCCTCTTTGATCCGGCCGTTGTATTCGAAGCCTTGACCGCGCCACATCTCAAGCTCCGCGGACTGTTGCTTTGGATTCGCAAGCTCGAGTTCAAGCAGCCCGCCAGCGAAATCGCCAGAGCGAATCAGAATTTGACCTTTCACCAAGTGGGCTTCCCACGAGGTCGGGTTCATGGCGAGGACCACGTCGACGAGCTTGGTCGCCTCTTCCATCTTTTCCTGTCGGAGTCGAAGTCGAGCGCCCGCGATGACCAGCTCTTCGCTGGAGTCCTCGGGGTGGACAAGCTGGGAGCCGATAATGTCCTCGAGTTCTTTGAGTCGATTCCGCTTCAAGAGGATCGTGCTGAGGGGCGCAGTGAGGCCCGGGTAGCCCGCCGTTCGCTCGAAGAGTTTGAGCAGCGCCTTCTCGCCGGATTTCTTTTTTCCTCCGTTGATTTGCGCCACGCCAAGGGCAAGCATCGCGTCATTCTCTTCTGGATATTTCTTGAGCGCGAGGGCGGCGGCCTGCTGGCTCTTGCCCCACTCGCTCATGGACGCGTACACCTTCGCGCGCGCGAGATGGAGCCGGCTCAAGCTCTTGTCCTTGAGGGGCATACTATCGGTAACGGCTTCTAGCACCTCAATGTGTTGTTCGAGGCTTTTTTGAGCCTGCTCGAATCTACGACGAGAGATCTGCAGCTTCGCGTCGGCCAAGGTCGCATCGACGAAGGACAGGTCCGTGTCCCTGAGCTCCGTCAGTATCTTTTGAACGCCTGCACGATCATCTCGGATCCCGAGAACGCGCGTTTGCACCTCACCGCTCTTGAGAGACGCTCCAAGCTCGGACAGCGTCGCGGCCTTTTTGAGCGCGTCTTCTCCCTCGCCCGCGCGGATGTCCGCGAGCGCGCCGTGAAACAGCACCTCGATATCGTTGGGCTGCTCGGCCAAAAAACGATTGGCGTTTTGACGTGTGGCCCTGTAGCGACCTGCGGCGTTCGAAAATTCGAGCTGCATCACGACGAGGTTACGGTTGTCGGATCGCTTGATCGCCTCGTTGAACAGGCGCGCGGCGACAGCGACCTCGCCCTTGCGCATGGCGAGGCTCGCGCGAAGACCCAACAGGTTGGCTTGGTGAGCGTCACTGGTCGTCTCAATCGAAGGGAGGGAGTCGGCCAGCTGCGCGGCGTTTCGCAGGGCGCCCGCGTTGATCTCGGCGCGCAGCAGCGCCTCGCAGATCCCGAGGTGCGATGGATTCTCCTCGTGAAGCTTCACCAAGGCATCGAGGCCCTTCGAGTCTCCGGCGTCGTATTGGATCTCCGCGTGGGTCAGCGCGGTCGCGAGGTCCTCCTTGGTGGCCGACTCGGCGATGTCTTGGGAGACGGCGAGGGCCTCCGCGAATTTGTCTAATTCGTGTAGGGCCCAGGCCCGATACATTTTGGAGCGTCGATCTTCACCGTCGAAGAGCGCGAGCGCCTGGGTTGGTTCGGATTGAACGAGGTGCCCGAGGCCGGCGACGCGGTGGATCTCGGGGCGGGGATCTCCGCGGAGCTCGCTGACCATGCTGAGGCCTTTGGCGGCGAGGACAGGGTCGGGCCCGTAGCGGAGCGCCCGGAGCAGCACAGCCTCAGCCTCACCCACGCGATCGTCTTTTTGTTCCGCGAGGGCTTGCGCCTGCTGATAGCCCTGTGGAGTGTCGAGGACGAGTCGCTCAAGGATTGCAGGATCGCGCTCGGCGGAGGCTCCCTTGGGTGGGGC
>JBDQGY010000181.1:0-9154 GCA_040265175.1 Nannocystaceae bacterium | reverse complement strand
CTACAAACTCGTCAATCCGACGCTCAACGACCTACGAAGAATCGTCGTAGATGGAAACGTCACGGACTTCTACGCGCTGACAGAATGGCTCGATTCCGGCTCTGCGAGAAGCGAAGCGTACACCGCAGCGGAACGCCACACCCTCATCAGCGAGATCGCGCAGCGACTTCAACGGCTGCGAGCGCCTCCAGGCCCCGGTGACTTTCGACGGATCCATGGCTTGCTTGGAATCATCACCGAGTTCGCGCGCCCGGAGGACATCCGAACCCTCTTGATGCTCGATCGACCGATGACGATCCTTCTCATGAGCGCAGCCCTCAGCCACGAGATCGCGCAGACTGAGGAGAACACTCTCGAGCTTCCGATCCACGGGCTGCGTTCATTACCCTCTGGCAATCGGCTTATCGACGCCTACAAGAGAGCGCTTCGTGAGCTCCGCCGGAACGCGCTCCCGAAGCTCCTTGAGTTCGCCTATGACCCGCTGGACTTCCCTGAACGGAGCACCGCGTTCGAACGATCAGATCTCCATCAGGCCGCCGAGAGCGTCCTAAAACCCCTCGACATCAAGAAGACCGCGGACATCCTCCACGCCGCCCGCGACGACCTTAAAATACAGCGTGGCGTGCTGAATTTCTATATCGCGATCAAGAGTGCCTCGGCGATCGAGCCCATGGTCCGCTGGCTCATCGAACATCCCAATGAAGTTGATACAATCGGGGTGCAAGCGGTGAGAGCGTACGGGAAGGCCATCGTGCCGTCGTTGCTGCGCTTCTACATGGACCCCATCGCTCGCGGCGAGCGGACCATCGCTCGCGAGCTGCTCATGTTCGCCCCGAGCGACGCCGCGGAGGTGGCGATCGCGACGATTCGTTCCAGCGGAGTCATGCTCTCATCCAACGTCTCGATGCGAACCGCGCTGGAAGCCTACGAAGCACGAGAACTCCAGCTCATTGACCGTTACGCGAAAGACCTTGAAGATCAGTTTTTTGGAGAGGCGGAGGAAGAGGCCTCCGACTCTGCGCGCGTCCGGGCTGTAAACAAGCTCGTCGAAATCGCGCCGATGCGGGTGGTCGCACGTGAGGACGACACCATTCGGATTCTCGCGCAGCTGGCCACACGAATGCGGTCTGAGTCTCCGGTGGAGAGCAACAGGACCATGAAGCTCCTGGAGACGCTGCCGTTCCCCAACCCTGAAAAAGCGAAAGAGGTGCTTGTCCTTGTGCGCGCGAGGAACGCCTTCAGCGCGACCGAATTCCGAGAGGGACTCGATATGTTGCTTGAATTCGACCCAGCGCTCGAACGTCCGTCCTTCCGCTCCTTGTACTCATCCGTGATTCAAGAGCGGATCGAACGCTCCATCGACAGTCGACGCTTCAATCGGGGTGAGAAGCTAATCGCAGAAGCTCGTAAGAACCTCCCTGAAATCTCCGACGAAATGGATGCGCAGGCGCGAAAGCTGTTCTTCACCCGCTACTGGGTGGCGATCTTGGTGGCCAGCATCTTCGGGCTTTTGACCCTCGGTACCGCCACATGGCTCGGGCTGCGCAGCGGTCGAAAATGGTACAAGGTCCGACAGCACGCGAAGGTGCGCAGCGACCGTCTTCGGCGACGTGAAGAGCACCTCGCCAAGGCAGAGGCAGAGCTGGCCTCTCTCGCGGGGAAGAGCAGCATCAAAATCCCCGCGTTCCTCGACACGGTGTATCCAGAAGACTCGATGAGCGACCTCACCATGCTCAGCATGGCGAGCGGAGAGATCCCCGATGCGACCGGACTCTCGAGTGGTGAAGTGAGCACGAGCGCGGTCATCGATGGAGGACCCGCGCAGGACTCGGTGACGGAGCAGCCCGCTCCTCAAGAGGGCCAAGCCGACGAAGGCACCGCGGAGAAAGCATCCGGTACCGAGGCTGAACTCGAACGTGAACCTGAAGCCGAGCCTGCGCCTGAGCGTGCTCCTGAGCCGGAGTCTGAATCTGAGGCTGCGCCTGAATCTGAGGCTACGCCTGAATCTGAGGCTGCGCCTGAGTCTGAGCCTACGCCTGAATCTGAGGCTGCGCCTGAATCTGAGCCGGCGCCCGAATCTGAGCCTGCGCCCGAGCCTGCGCCCGAGCCGGAAGCGCAACCCGAGGCCAAGTCCGCGGCTGCGCCTGAGTCTGAGCCTGCGCCCGAATCTGAGCCTGCGCCCGAATCTGAGCCGGCGCCCGAATCATCCGAGCCTGCGCCGGAGCCGGAGCCTGCGCCCAAGCCGGACTCGCAACCCGAGGCCAACTCCGCTGCTCCACCCGAACCTGCGCCCGAATCATCCGAGCCTGCGCCCGAACCTGAGCCTGCGCCCGAGCCGGAGGCCAACTCCGCTGCTCCACCCGAGCCTGCGCCTGAATCCGAACCAGCGCCCGAGCCCGAATCCGAGCCCGCACCCGACGCCGTGACCGACGCCTCTGCAGACAACCTCGACGATTCTTCGAGTCTGGGGTCGCAGGCGGATGCGGTCGAAGCCAGCAGTGCTGGCAGCGACGACGACACCACGCCATCTCCGAGCCAAGAGTCTACCCCGCCTTCCCAACAACCACCGTCGTCCGCGTGGACGCGACCGTTAAACCGTGTCGACGCCCCACCACCGACCGCGCCTGAACCCGCCCTCACGCCTCGAGTGGACGCCGCAAGAACAGAGGCCCGACCGCCAGCCGCCCCCCCTGCCTCTCCCTCAACGTCGAGGTCCACGCGCCGTACCCTCACCGGGGCTCGGCGCCCCACTCGGCCCGGACCTCCCGCGCCGCCATCTCGGATTCTCACGCCCGATGACCTGCCTTCCTTGGAAGATGACACGCCGCAGTCGACCCGACTCGAGGACCTGCCTGACCTCGGTCCGCTCCCTGACCTCGACACGAGATAGTTTGTTTATCTTGTCCAAGACAGGCGCGCTCATGTTGCGCTTGAGTCCTTTAGGTCGGCGCTCTATGATCGCCAGGCTGTCGTGATCTGAGCCTTCATTGACCCCTCTCATCCCACCGTTTCGATATATGGCGTGGGCGCAGTCTCTTCCAGGTACGGCGCGCTTGAATCTTGCGCAAAGCGGGGTCTCAGACGTGGTCGACGAGGATGGCGGCGCATGGCCTGAGTTCCGCGACACGCTCCCCACGGAGCCTCTGAGCGCGCGAGGTCCAAGCGGCCGTGCCATCCACCGAGATTTTTTGGCCGCGGTCGCTGAGCGCTATGGCGTCACGCCAAACCACGTCGTGCCGAGCCTCGGCGCCAGCCTCTCGATCATGCACACCCTCATGGCGCTCGTACGCCCCGGCGATCGAGTCCTGGTGGAGCAACCGGCTTACGAGGCCCTCTACCGCGCCCCTGCGGTTCTTGGTGCCGAGATCGTGAGGCTACCTCGAAGAGCCACCCACCGCTGGCAGATCGACCCAGACGAGCTTGAGGACCTACTCACCCCCAACACGAAATGCGTGTTGCTCACGAACCTCCACAACCCATCCGGAATGCTTTTGGAACGCAGCCTCCTCGAAGACATCGGAGAGCGCTGCGCGAAGCGAGGCGTCTTCGTGCTTGTCGATGAGGTCTACCTCGATTTTGTCTTTGACATCCGCGAGGAATCGTTCGCCATGCCCGCTGCCAACATCTTGGAGACGGGCATTAGCTGGTCGAGCTCCACCAAGTGTTTCGGTGTCTCGGCGGCCCGCGCTGGCTGGATCGTGACACGTCATGAGGCGGCGCTCGCCGCCCTTAAGGACGCGAGCCGCTATCTCCACGTAGAGGTTCCCGTCGCCACCTCGCTGATGGGGCATCGAGTTTTGACTCACGCCGAGGCCCTCACCGCGAGGGCCCGCGGGTACAGTGAGGCGGGATTGACGACAGTGGAGGCATGGAGCGAGAAGGAACGACGCGTCCTCTGGAATCGGCCCGACCACGGTCTGTGCGGGGTTCTTCGGCTTCCTCGAGGCTCGGACGCCATGCTGTTTGCAGATCGACTGCTCCGCGACCATGGAGCGCTCGTCGTGCCCGGTGACCTGTTTGAATGCCCTGGCACGGTTCGCCTAGGGTTTGGTTGCCCCACCGGGGAACTTGAAGAGGGCCTCGCTGCCATCTCACATACGCTTGACGCCCTCGCGCCCTGAGCCTGCCAACGGCTTCACACTGTACACGCGACCACCACGTCTGCTCTCCCCCTGCGCCGCGACGCCGCCCCTAAGACCGCCCTGAGGTGATTCGCGGCCTCTAACAGAGTGTGGTATGGCTCCGCCCTATGATCTTCGCCCCCTCCAACACGGTCCTCGCGCAAGAATCGAGGGCAGGTTGAGCGATACCGACAACGCCCAAGTCTTCAACAACTTCGGCGAGTTCGGACTCCGCGCGCCGATCATTCGAGCGATTGAGAGCCTCGGTTATGAACAGCCGACGCAAATCCAAGCCCGCTCAATCCCCGTGCTGCTGGAGGGACAAGACCTCCTGGGACAGGCGCAAACTGGCACGGGGAAGACCGCTGCGTTCGCGCTCCCGCTGCTCGACAAGATCGACATCAAGTCTTTTCGTCCGCAGGCGCTGGTGCTCGCCCCCACTCGCGAGCTCGCGCTTCAGGTCTGTGAAGCCATCCAACGATACGGCCGACACCTCGATAAGCTCGCGGTCCTCCCGGTGTACGGCGGCCAAGGGATGGGCGCGCAGCTCAAGGCCCTGCGGCGTGGCGTTCACGTCGTGGTCGGCACACCTGGCCGACTCCTTGACCATCTTGAGCGGGGGACACTGCGCCTCGATGAAGTTCGCATGCTCGTCCTCGACGAAGCAGATGAGATGCTGAGGATGGGCTTCATCGAAGAGGTGGAGAAGATCCTTGAGCGCACGCCAGAGAATCGGCAGACGGCTCTGTTCTCCGCGACCATGCCGGGACCCATCGCTCGAATCGCCGGCAAGTTCCTCCGCGACCCTCAAGAGGTTCGCATCGCGAGCAAGGCCGCCACGGTCGAGGCGATCGACCAGCAGGTGGTTCTTGTTAGCGGAGAGCGAAACAAAGTTGAGGCCCTCACCCGAATCCTAGAGGTCGAAGACTTTGACGGCATGATCATCTTCGTACGAACGCGCGTCACGACGACCGCGCTCGCGGAGCGCCTCGAAGCCCGTGGACACGGCGCGTTTCCACTCAACGGGGACATGACGCAACAGCTCCGACAGCGGACGGTAGATCGGTTTAAGGACGGCGACTTTGACATCCTCGTGTGTACGGATGTCGCCGCACGCGGCCTCGACGTGCCGCGAATCAGCCACGTCGTCAATTACGACATCCCCTCTGACACCGAGGCGTACGTGCATCGAGTGGGGCGGACTGGCCGGGCAGGACGCGGTGGCAAGGCGATCCTCTTTGCCGGCCGACGCGAACAGCGAATGTTGCAGGCCATTGAGCGGGCCACACGAACAAAAATCAGCAAGCTGACCCTCCCAACTGGTGGACAGATCGGCCAGCGTCGCATCGCCGCGTTCAAGCAGCTGGTGGCCAAGACCGCGGATGAGCAAGAGCTCGACTATTTTCGCGCGATTGTTGATGGCTTCTGCGATGAGACCGGCTACGACGCCAGTACGTTGGCAGCCGCGCTCGCCTACCTCTACCAACGCGAGCGACCTTTCGAGATTCGCGACGTTCAAATTGAAGATCGGGAGCAGCGGCCGCGGGACAAAAAAAAACAGGGACCGCGAGACAATCAAGAGCGGGGCCCGCGAAAATCCCAATCCGAACACCCCCTCGTCACGTACAAGGTCAAGGTTGGCCACGAACACGGGCTCGAGCCGCGTCACCTCGTCGGCGCGATCGCGAACGAGGCAGGGCTCGAGAGTCAATATATCGGGGCCATCCGAATTGGAGAGCACCGCTCGACCGTACAGCTCCCGGCGGGGATGCCCGAGGGCGTGCTCGCACACCTCAAAAAAGTATGGGTCTGCGGCGTTCAACTCCAAATGACGATTCAAGCGGACGGAGAGGCGGAGCCCTCGCGACCCAGCCGACCAGGCAAAGGTCGGGGCAAGGTCCGCGACTCGAAGGCCTCCAAGCGCCCCCGAACCGACAACCCAGGAAAACCATCTAGTTCCGGGAAACCCAAAAAACCTGCGAGACCTGCAGACTCCTCCAAGCGCCCTCGCGATGACAACGAATACATGCGCTCCAGCGACCATGCACACCACGACGCGCCGGCGCAGGAGCGATCCAACGCCGGCAACCGCGAGAAGTCCGGACGGGGCGGCGGGCACGGAGCCCTCAAAAAGAAAAAACGAAAAGACTGACCCGGCGCCGGCTGTCTACTGGTCGGCGGAGGCGGGCGTAGGCTTCCCCAGGAGGTAAAAACCGGTCCTCTTTCCGCGGTGGTTGCGGCCATCGCCGCTCGTCCACGTGTAGCCGTCCTCGAGGCCCGCCGTGAGCGTGGGGACGTCCGCGGGTCCGTAAATTCGCGGGTAGGAGGCTTGCCCGTCCCACGCATACATCAACGGCACCAGCGGGATCACGTAGGTGAAGAAGAGCTGACGGGCGGTCAACGGGCGTACAAAAGGGCTCAAGAAAAGCGAGAAAGCGAACGTGATCGCCAAACCCAGCGGGAGAGTGACCGCCCACAATAAAAATGGCAGGCGATTGTCGGCCAGCTCAAAGATCAAGATCGGCGTCTTCACAGCATGCGCCGACTCCAGCACCGCCCTCGCTTCTCGGGGTCGCAGGTGGTGAAAGCTGTTGATCATGGTCTTGACGCCTTCCGGCGCCCCCTCAAGGTCGGTCGCGTCGACGGGGATCCCGAGATAGTCCAACCCGTCGACGGCGAGGGCATCGACGACCGCGATCGCTTCTCGGTTTGGAAACCGGTCACTCAACGTCATTCGAGTCTCCTCTAGACCACCCCCCCGAGCCCGCAAGGCCGTCAACACCTCGGGCATGATGCCTCCCGCCCCGGATCCCATATCCACCACGTGCCGGTCGTTCGTCTCCGCGAGCACATCACCGAGAACAGCTGCGACCGCGTGCTCGAACCCCATGACTCGACACATCACTCGAATTTGTCCCGTGATCGAGTCCCGCAAGCAACGAGGGGTGATCCTCCAGTCCTCGATCTCAGGTAGGTGAACTCGCTTCATCGATCGCTTGTACCTCCACTCTATCACGGAGGATCGACGGCGACACGTGCGTCGCGGTCACAGACCTGCGCTCATGTCGCGCCTTCGGCCGCCGTGGAGAAGTTCATACGGGCTCGAAGATGTCGGTGCGAACCGCCCGCGATACGAACCGGGGTATGCTCAGCGGGTGACGGCCACCGCACACGTATATTTTGGAGACAATATGGAGGTGCTCCAAGAACTCCCGGATGCGCAATTTGACCTTATCTATATCGACCCTCCGTTCAATACGAAGAAGGTGCAGTCTCTCCAACGGACGAAGACTGTCCGAGATGACACCGGCGACCGGCTCGGTTTTCAAGGTAAGCGCTACCAGACCGTCAAACTTGAGGAGCGAAGCTACGCCGACTCGTTCGATGATTTCATCTCCTTCCTTCGACCGCGCCTCGAACAGGCGAAGCGACTCTTGAGGCCATCAGGTTCCCTCTTCGTCCACATCGATTATCGAGAATCCCACTACTGCAAGGTGTTGCTGGACCAAATCTTCGGTCGCGCCTCTTTCATGAACGAAATCATCTGGGCCTACGACTACGGCGGCCGCTCTAAGAATCGATGGTCATCCAAGCACGACACCATCTATTGGTACGCGCTCAACCCAAAGTCCTACACATTTAATTTCGAGGCAATGGATCGTATTCCCTACATGGCCCCTGGGCTCGTCACCCCCGAAAAGGCGGCGCGCGGGAAGACTCCCACGGACGTGTGGTGGCATACGATTGTCCCAACCAACGGCAAGGAGCGCACGGGATATCCGACCCAAAAGCCCCTGGGTATTTTGAACCGGATCCTCCAGGTCCACACCAGCCCGGGCGATCATGTACTGGACTTCTTCGCGGGGAGCGGCACCACGGGAGAGGCCGCGCTGCGCCTCGGCCGCTCGTGCACCTTGGTAGACAGCAACCCCGCGGCGCTTGAAGTCATCGCCGATCGGCTCGCGTTCGCCACCCCTTGCTTTCACGGTTGGCCGCCCGATCACGAGTAGCGGACCCCTAGAATCCACCGACTGAGACACCGCGCGCCCCCTCTAAAACCTGCCACGACGGAGCCTCTACCGGCGCGCCGGCGCGCCGCGCCGCGGTACAGTATCCTCCCTATCTGCTCGAGGTCCCATGTCCCGATTCATCTCACCGCTCCTCATCATTCCGATCCCTCTTGCCCTTTTGTCGGGATGTTCCAATGGCGACGCGAACCAGCCGGACGCAGAGGAAAGTGCAGATGGTGGGACCGAGGACGGTGGGACCGGTGACGGTGACGGTGACGGTGACGGTGACGGTGACGGCGACGGGATCGAGGGACCCTTCGTCTACTCGGAGTTTGACGACGACGGGATGTTGATGATCGACACCCTCGTGGTCCTCACGGAGCAAGCGGTTCAAGAGATCGCGGGGCGTGGTCAGACTCCCGAAGAGTTCTTCAACTGGAGAATCGTCGACCTCAACCAGGCCATGCAGCGCAGCCTGATCGATTCGTCGCGCGTTCGCCCCCTGGGATTTCACGTCCTCGTTGAACAAGACTATGCCCGCGTCGGCGCGTGGCCAGCGGACACCGTCGACAATATTGGAAACGCCCTCGCGTGGCTTTCGAGCTATCGCTCCACGTATGGCGCGGACAAAATATTGATGGTCGCGAGTACCGCGGAGAGCCAGTCTGGGGCTGCCTGGGGCGGCGGCGACGTGTCTTCGTACTGGGTCGAGTTCTTGCCGATCAATCACGAGTTCGGCCACTGCATGGGCGGCGCCCATTGCAACGACGGAGACCCTGACAGCTATAATTTCGGGTTCCCCCTGAGCGGCTACGACGATATGGGCGTCCCCAACGGCTCAGGGCTCACCGGCGGAACGATGATGTGTGGCAACAGCGCCTACTTCTTCTCGAACCCGGAGGTCACATTGACGCTCGCGGACATCACAGACTACGTGGAACAAGGAGTGATGCCCGCGCAGGACTACGGGGCCGTGCTCGGACCGGACGGCACGCTCACCCTCGGCGATGACTTCAAGCGCCG
>JBDQGY010000180.1:0-9159 GCA_040265175.1 Nannocystaceae bacterium | reverse complement strand
GGACTCCGCCGCCCTTAGGGAGACGGCAAGATGACCTCTGTGTGGAACTCTCCGCGTTCGCCAAACGCATCGATGGTGTCCGGCAGTCCCTGCGAGGGCGCCGGAGTCCACGGGGCGCCCACCGACAGCGCGTCGGGGACCTCCGTGGCGCACACGCGAAAGCTCGCGCCGGACCCTTCGAGACGCCGCCTCAGCACAGCGTAGTCCACCCCCCACAACGGGAAGTGTAGCGTAGCGCCCGCAGCGGCCACCACCGACCCCAGCATGGCCTCCCGCCATCGTCGAATCTCTGCGAGATGAAGATCTCCGAAGACGAGCCGCGACACAGGACCCCGCGCGATGATCTTTTGCAAGCCCCGCTCGACCTGCTCGACATAGGCCCCACCCCTCGCGAGCGGCACCGCCAGTGAGGATATTTGGAGCGCCCGCGCCTGGCGTTGGATGACCTCCAAGCTCAGTTCTTGGTGCGCCACCCGGCCTGCCACGCCGTCATAGGTGGTCAAGAGCACACACGGACGCGCGCCCTCTTCTTGTAAACCAAGGTACGCGGCGTAGCTGTCCTTGCCGCCACTCCAAAACAGCACATCGATCCCCTCGCTGGCGACCTCGGGCAGCTTCGCGTCGTGAAGCCAGTGCGCCTCGGGCGGCCGCCGCTCTGAGGGGACCTCGGCGTGTTCGAACGGACAATGTCGGCAGCCGGAGCCGCAACATTGCCCGCGGCTGACGAGTCCAACCCGCGTCATCACCTGATAGCCGGTCGCCGGGTCGCGATAGGTCGCCTCTCCCCGTGAACAGGCGAGCTCGTGCTGCTCCCAAATCTTTGTGTGTGCGTCGGTCGCCATCGTCTGATCGGTGTGTAGCGAGCGACCTCGCCCGAGACAAGCGCCTCCATGAGCGTTTTCTCTGCTCTCCCCTCGCGCCGTTGATCCCCGGCACCTCCAAGCCGGGCGACATGAACCCCTCTCCTGCGCGCTACGCGGCGGTCCGCCGCCGGAACAGCACGAACAAGAGCGCCGGGGCGCCGAGGGCCGCGGTCAACACGCCCACCGGGATCTCCCGTCCCGGCCACACCGTGCGCGCGAGGACATCACACACCACCAACAGCGCCGCCCCCACCACCACCGACGAGGGCAGCAGCACCCGCTGCGACCCGCCAACGCTGCGCCGCACGAGATGCGGGACGAGGAGTCCAACGAAAGCGATCGGCCCACACAAGGCTACGGCCGCACCGACGCCGAGGGCCCCGCCGAGCAGGCAGATCGTCCGCACGCGGACCACATGAACGCCTTGGGTTTGGGCTCGCTCCGCCCCCGAGGCGAGGGCCCCGAGCGCTCGTGTCTGCGCCAACAAAAGCGTCACACTGGCAACAGCGAGCGGAACAAAGACGACCACACGATCAAAGCCCACGACCATCAAGCTCCCGAGAGACCACCGCACCGCCGCGAAGGTGGTGTTAATATCCGCTTGAAACTGCAGGCCCAAAGCCAGGGCGCTCGCCGCCAGAGTGACCGCGATTCCTGCCAGAATAATGTCCTCGGAGGAGGCGCGACCGGAGGCCGCGACGCCGATCGCCAGGAGGCTCGCGAGCGTCGCGCCAACAAACGCCGCTACCACCAATAGCGGGAGCCCCACTACCTCGCCGCCAGGCGAGAGCACCAATATGCTCAACGCCCCGAGCGTCGCGCCCGCGCTCGTGCCCACGGTGCTCGGCGTAGCGAGGGGATTGTGAAAGATGGTCTGATAGGCCGCGCCCGTGACCCCCAAGACCGCGCCGACGAGCGCCCCCATGCACACCCTCGGGATCCGAAGCTGCGTCAAGATAAAGTCCCGCGCCCCGTCGTCCATGGGCGCGCCTACCCACGGCGCCGCCAGCACGACCGCCACGCATCCCAGCATCACAACGAGCACCCTCGGACCGCTCACGGGCTCTCCTCGGCGAGGTTCATGGTGAACACTGGTGTCTCCTCCCTCGACGTGAGGCGCACGTCGAGTTGATAAATTTCGCTCAAGCCCTCTGCGAGCCTGGACGACAGCAGCGAGTCGTCAACGACGACCTCACCGCGGTCCATCCCCACAACGCGCACCTCGCCCCATCGATCTCGAGGGACCGCGTGCCACAAAAGGTTGACGTCGTGGGTCACACAAACGAGCGCTTGCCCCCCCCGCCACGCCGCGCCGAGGGCGCCGTAGGTCAAGAGCTGTTGTTTGGGATCGAGGTGGTTGGCCGGCTCATCACAAAGCCACCATGAGGCGCCCTGCAGCATGAGGGCCGTCAGACCGAGCCGCTGTCGCTCGCCCCCCGAGAGTTGATTCAGCTGGGCGTGCACCAAGTGACAGAGCTCCCTCCCACGAAGACCCTCGAGAATGCGCCCGTCGATCTCCCCTCGGGATGCATCGAAGCGGAAGCACGCCCCGCGTAGAAATTCGAAGACGCTGACCCCCTCCCCACGAGGTTCGTGCTGTGGCAGCCACCCAACTTTCTCCGCGCGCGCCCTCGTGGTCGCCGTGAGCAGGTCCTGCTCGCCGCAGCGGATCGTACCGCTGAGCGCTCGCTCAAGCCCGAGGATCGCCCGCAACAAGGAGGTCTTGCCGCTGCCGTTTGGACCCACCAGCGCGATCATGCGAGACGACTCAAACCGAAGCTCCGGCACCCGAAGTCGCGGCCGCTCTCGACCCGCGAGTTCGATGTCTTTGAGAATCAGCGGCGCGGTCATCTCGCCTCCTTTGGTGGCCCAGCCTGCAGCGCACGTAGGGACGTTCGAAGGTGAGCCACGAACGTGACCACGCCGGGTCCCTCGACAAGCGCCCCCTCGTATCCGAGCACGTCGACCGCACCGGTGCGAACCGCTGTGAGCGGCGTGAGCACCTCGAACTGCGCGAGGCTGCGCCGCCGCTGCGCCGCGTCGATCTCTCGATTCGAGATCAACAAGACCACGTCGGGATCCGCCGCGATCAGCTGCTCGGCGCTGACCTGAGGCGGTCCCTTCACGGCGTCCGGGAACGCGTTCCGATAGCCCGCTCCGTGCAGCGCGGCCCCGTGAATTGAGTCCGGCTTCACGAACCAGAAGGTCCCATCAAACGCCTCTCCAGCGTCGAGAAGCAACGCGACTCGAGCCGCTGAGGCGGGGGCAGCTTTTGGCAACGCCGCCTCAAGCTCGCCGGCGAGCTCCGTCGCCGCGGCCTCTTCCCCGAGCAATGAACCCAACACGATCGTGCTCTCGACAAGCTCTGAGGGCGTACTCCATGGCAACACCTGCACCGTGGCGAGCTTGTGGAGCACATCCGACCACTGCAGCTGCATCTTGGGGCCCACGACCGTCAAGCTCCCGGCATGTCTCAACGCCGCGAGTTTCTCCAGGTTGAGCGTGAGGGCAGAACCAACCCTTGGAAGTTCATTCATACCCGTTGGAAGCTCACAGTAGTCACTCACGGCCACCAGGCTCGACGCACCACCGAGGGCTACCACCGTCGCCGTCACCCCCGGAGAGAGACTCACCAGCCGTGGTTTCGTCGCCCGCGCCTCGCTCGGGGCGGAGCCCGAGGTGCAGCCCACCGCGACCACGGTGATGGCTAGGCAGACAACCGCCACGAAGACGCGCAAAAATCGATGTCCGGGAGTTGTGGGCATCCTTCGAATTGTGGAGGGTACCGCCATCCTCCACCGGACGAAGCGACGGTTTCCGGCTCTCGCCACGGCCCCCTCCAAAAAGCGCGAACTCCGCTCTCGCGCCAGGAGCGCCGGAATGACCCGCCCAGACGAGGGGTATACAGGTGCATGTCCTTCCTCGGGAATCTGCTGTGGCTTGTCACGGGCGGCATTTTTGTCAGCCTCGCCTACGCGCTCGTTGGCCTCACTCTGTGTATCTCGATCATCGGCATCCCCCTCGGCATTCAGAGCTTCAAGCTCGCGGCGCTGAGCTTCGCCCCCTTCGGGCGCGACCTCGATCCCTTTGAACACAGCCTGGGGCCGTTCACCATCGTCATCAACGCGATCTGGCTCGTGTGCGTAGGCCTCGAGATCGCGTGCGCTCACTTGGTGTTCGCGCTGATCTGCGCGATCACCATCATCGGCATTCCGTTTGCGGTCCAGCATGTTAAGCTGGCGGCTCTCGCCCTATGGCCGTTCGGAAGAGCTTTTCGAGATTCGTAGCATCCGGCGCGCTGCTCGTCTTGGTCGCCTGTTCGAAGGGCTCCGAGAGCGGGGCCGATCCCCGCGCGACGCCGGAGGTCACGCCCTCCGCCAACCCTACGATGTCTATCGCAACGCCCGCGGTCACGCCGCTCGTGTTGCCACCGTCTCCCTCCGCGGTCGGGCCTCGATTCGCGACAGGAACTGACACTCCCACCCTCACCTGGACGCACACGTCGGCCACGGATTCCACGGTCACCATATTGCTCTCCCAACAGCTGAAGAATGGGTGGACCTCCCCACGCGTCATGGCCAGAGGACCTCGCATCCTCGCCAACTGGGCAGATGTTCCCGCAGCCCATGAGCTCCCCTCGGGCCAATGGATCTTGGCGTATCCACAGCGCCGTCGTGAGGGCGGGCGTGACTACGGACTGGTCGTGGCGCGCTTTGATCAGGCGTTTCAACCACTCGATGAGTGGATCCCCGACGGCGTGGCGCGAGGACCCGAGACTGGCTTCGTCGATATCGTCGGCGACGCCGACGGCGCGACCCTCTTGTGGCTTGATGGGCGCCAGATGGAGCCCCACGACCAGCCCCACGGGACAGCGGCACCGACGCGCCACCGTCCCACCGCGTCCGACAAACACGGCGGTCATGGTGCGGGGGTCATGACCCTCCGCGCCCTGCATGTCGACGGCGAGGGACATCCAGACCGGGCGTCGACGGTGGTGGACGAACGCACCTGCGAATGCTGCAAGCTCGACGGCGCGATGGGGTCGTTGGGACCATGGGTGGTCTATCGAGACCGCGACGAGACGGAGCGACGTGACATCCGAGTGACCTCCATGCGGCGCGCACCAACCTCTGGCGAGGGTGACGCGCCTCCCCTGACGATCACGGCCTCGCTCGAGGTCCATCGCGACGGATGGATCATGCCCGGGTGTCCCGTCAACGGTCCCGCGCTCTCAAGGAGCGGCGATCAAATGTTCTCCGCGTGGTTCACGGCCGCCGATGGCGAGCCCCGAGTATGGATGGCCCAAAGCCCCGCCCACGCACCGAGCTTCAGCACCCCGCGGCGCGTCGACCTTGGCAACCCCGTCGGCCGAGTCGATTTGCTTCCGCTCGACGACGGTGCGCTCGTGCTCACATGGATCGAAGGAGACGTCACGCGACCCGGACGGGGACGACTGCTCAGCCGACTCATTTTGCCCTCCGGTGAGCTCGGTCCGCCCCTCCACCTCCACGACGTAGGGATCGGTCGAGACTGGGGCTTCCCCCGCGCGAGTGTACACGCGGGCCATGTGACCTGGATCTGGACCCACGCCGACGGCCCCCATACTTCACTCGCGGGGGTGAGCCTCTCCGCCCAAGACCTCCGCGCCTCCTCGAGCGGACACGCCTTGTCACCACAATCAAATAGCGTAGGCTGACCCGATGAACGCCCGCGCACATGTCACCTCGTGGCTCGAACGCCGCGGGCAGGTGGCCTTCGCCTCCTACGCGATTCCGGCGGCGTTTGGGGCGTACTTTTGCATGTACGCCGTGCGCAAACCCTTCGCCGCGGGTGACTTTAACGGAGAGCTCTACGGCGTCGATCTCAAGATCCTCTTGGTGATCTCCCAGGTGCTCGGCTACGCGCTGAGCAAGTTCATCGGCATCAAAATCGTCCCGGAGATCTCCGCGAGCCGCCGCGCGACCTCGCTGCTCATATTGGTGGGCCTCGCGGAGCTCGCCCTCGTCGCCTTCGCGCTCGCTCCAACTCCTCTCAAGCCTGTGGCGATGTTCTGCAACGGGCTCCCGCTGGGCATGGTGTGGGGTCTGGTCTTCGCCCATCTCGAAGGGCGCCGGAGTTCCGAACTCCTCGGCGCCGGGCTGAGCACCAGCTATATCGTCGCGAGCGGCGTCGTGAAGACCGTCGGCCGCGCGCTCACCGACAACGCCGGCGTCGCCGAGGTGTGGATGCCCGCGACCACGGGTCTGCTGTTTCTTCCCCTGTTTGCCCTGTGCGTCTGGTCGCTCTCCGCCCTCCCCGCTCCGAGCGAGGCCGACATTCGCTCGCGGACCCTGCGCGCGCCGATGGACGCCGACGCGCGCCGCAGCTTCTTTAGGTCCTTCGCCCCCGGCCTGCTGCCGCTCACTGCGCTGTACATATTTTTGACCGCGTTCCGTGATTTTCGCGACAACTTCCAGCGCCAACTCTTCGATGAACTCGGCATCCGCGAGGCCTCCGCCTTCGCCCAAACCGAGACCATCTCCGCCTTCGCCGTGCTGGTGGTCTTGGCTGCGATTTACGCCGTCCGCAGTAACCGCCGCGCCGTGTTCTTGATTCACGGCGTGATGCTCGCCGGGATGCTCTTGCTCCTGGGGTCCACCGTGGCGTGGCAGCGAGGGGCGATTTCAGGGCTCACATGGATGAGCTGCGTCGGCGGCGGACTCTATCTCGCCTACGTGCCCTACGGATGCGTGCTCTTCGACCGTATCATCGCCGCCACCCAAGTTGTCGCGACCTCCGTCTTCATGATCTACGTCACGGACGCCATGGGATATCTCGGGTCCGTCGGGATCCTGCTGTACAAGAACTTCTTCGCCGGCGATCGTTCGTGGCTCGAATTCTATCAAGACGCGGCCGTGGCCACGGCGATCACGGGAATCATTGGCTTCATCCTCAGCGCGCTCTACTTCGCCCGCAAGATCCCTCGGGAGCGCTCCGCTACCTCGAACAGCTAGACCGAGAAGGAGCTGCCGCATCCGCAGCTGCCCGTGGTGTTCGGATTGTTGAACTTGAAGCCAGCACCTTGGAGGCCGTCGACGTAGTCGATCTCCGTTCCCATCAGGTACATGAAGCTCATCTGGTCGGAGACGAGATCGACCCCCTGACTCTCGAAGCGCATGTCTGCGTCGTCAGGCTCGTCGAAAAACAGGTCGTACTGAAAGCCGGAGCAACCTCCGCCCAGCACCTTCACCCGGAGCGCGTAGCCGGACTCAATCTCCTCCGCCTCACGAATCTCGGAGACCTTCTCCGCAGCGATGGAGGTGAGGAGCAACGCTCCTGCCATCGAGGGATCGACGGCTTGCTCGGTGGACGCGGAATCGCTGGTTGTGGATATCGTTGGCTCGCTCATAACGGATGCTCGCGGGATTCGCGACTCTCCTTATCATGATTTGGAACTCGGGATCACGCAACGAATCGAGGAACCGGGTCGCGCGCGTTCACGCACATGCTAATTTGGGGGTTTGGGGCTAGGAACGCAGGATCCGCCCGCGGTCGCAGGCGCCGGCGCAGCGGGGCCCACCGCGCGTTCCATTGACAGATGTGGGGCCGGCGCCTACCGTCGCAGTCCCTGGATGGGCGCGTCATGCGGGCCCGGCACCAACCCTCCTTCGCTGCATCTCAGCTGAGGTTACGCACGGTCTAAAGACCGCGATTGTCTCCGATGAAACGACATTTTTCACGACTTGGGCTCGGCCTGCTCACCATCGCATCCCTCTCTTCACTCGGCTGCGAGAGCCGACAAGACACGCTCGCCCGCGAGCTTGCCTACCAATACGGGGAGAAAAAGAAGACAGATCCATCCGCGGAGGTGGCGGCGGTGCCCGCGGATCCCATGCGAGAGAGCCTGCGCCCCCTCCTCGAGGCCCTCTACTCCGGGACAGCGCTGCCCGATGTCCTCGACGCCGAGGTGATCGTGGAGAACCCCGATCGGCCGTACCAGCTGACCGCAGGCGTGCTCGCTCAAATCCGTCTCCCTGGAGAGCTCCAGCGTGGCAAGAAGGATCCCCGGGTGCGGGCCATCGTCCTCGCGACCGCCGAGGCTGACGCCTGGGTGTTTCGAAAGAACGCGCGCAAGGACTACGCCGAGCACATCAACAAGCTCAAGCTCAGCTTCGACGAGACCACTCGCGATCAAGTCCTCGCGCTCTACGCAGATCTTAAACTGCTGGAGTTCTTCTCTAAGCCAGAGACTGACACCCTCATCGACAAACTCCCAGCAGACGTCAAGCCAGGGGTCGTAGCGCTGGCGAAGGAATACAAAGGGCAATCCGAGGCCATCTGGAACAAGTGGATGGAGGTCAAGATGATGGCGCGCCGCGAGGTCGCCTCTGACCAGCCTTTCCGTCCGGTACTCAAGAGCATCCGAAAAGAGCTTGGGCGCGCCGAGCCCGATCCCATCGCCTTCAAAAATGCCCACGACCCTGAGCTCGCGGCGTGGGGTCAAGCGGTCGACAAGGACGAGGGGCTCATGAAACTCCTCACCAACCTCGCCGAACTTCGCGATCAAGAGGAGTTTCGCAACGACACCCACGCCCTCTGGCTCATGGAAGGCTCCGAGCGCATGCCCGACAAGGCCAGCCAGGTGAAGATCGACAAAGACATGGGCTTCGGCGTCTACAGAGACGACCTCGGCATGGGCTACAACGAGTTCGTCTTCGTGTTCCCAAAGAAAGCCAAGGAGTCGCAACGCAAGCGCGCCTACCTCAAGTCCCACATCTACCGGCACATGTTTAACGACTACCAAATGCTCGCTACGGCGGGCACCGACTTTGAAGGCGGTATCGTGCCCGACAAATACGACGGCGAGTACGCCCGCTGCGGAAGTGAAGCAGCCGTGGACGCGCTCGTGGCGGGTTACAAGGGCAAGTTCGAGCTCCTCGGCGGGTTGAAAGAGTCCATCAAATCCGGAGACAAGCGGCTCAAAAATGCCCACAAGTGCATCATCGATCGTTGCAGCCCCGACATCGCGAATCCCGACGAGGACGACCCGAGGAACGTCGAAGGGCCTGCACCCTCTAGTCGGCTGGCCTTCTTCCAGATGATGGCCCGGTTCGAAAACGAGATCTCCACGAGCGCCATGCGAAAGACCCGCGAGAAGTCCGACGCCGTCAAAGACGCCGAAGCGTTCTTGAACGCCAACAAAAACCCACCGCTCTGATCGTGGGAGGGGGTGTCTGGTCACACGAGCGTGACCGTGGGGTGCGAGGCGGATTTGCCTTGGCAACCTCGGCATTCCGTCGCATGGTCGGGTAGTGGC
>JBDQGY010000179.1:0-9249 GCA_040265175.1 Nannocystaceae bacterium | reverse complement strand
GAGCCGCACCCTCTCATCCCCCGCCTGCACGGTCGCGGCAGCCCGCTGGATCGCCGCGACAAGCTCGTCAGTCCCAAAATTTCGCCGACGGGAGCGCCACTCGTCGGGGACCTCGTACCCGCGACCCCGCAGCGGCAACATCTTCGGGTGCCGCAATCGCCCCTCGGTTGTCATCCCGTGCGAGACGCTCGTGAAGTCGGTCCACAGCCCAGGGGCTGCGCACGAAGACAACATCACGGTCATCGTCATCATCGCCGCGGCGATGAGCTTGGGTCCACGTCGCACCTGTGGAGTCTCACCTAACTTGTGCGGGACTCCAAAGAAACAAGCGCTGTTTTTCACGTTCCCGCAGCGCACAAGAAAAACGAGGGCCCCCCATGGTGGAAGCCCCCGTTTCGATGACGATTTGGTCGTCTAGGTCTTCTCTTCGAATTCCGCGTCGATCACGTCGCCCTCGCTGGCCCCCGCGTCTTCAGCACCAGGCGCTTCGCCCGCCCCGGCCGAGGGGTCCGCGCCACCAGGGGCTTCTCCCTCCGCGCCATTTTGTCCGTACATGGCGCTTGCCAGCTTGTGGCTCGCTGCTTCGAGCTTCTCTTTGGCTGCCGCGATCTTGTCGCCATCGCCGGACTCCACGGCTTCCTTGGCCTCTTCCACAGCGGCCTCGACCTCTGCCTTGTCCGCGTCAGCGATTTTGTCGCCGTTTTCGGACAACATTTTCTCCGTCTGCAGGGCCATGGACTCGAGCGTGTTCTTCGCCTCCACGGCCTCCTTGCGCTTTTTGTCCTCCTCCTCGAACTGGGCCGCGTCATCCACCATGCGTTGGATGTCGTCTTCGTTGAGCCCGGAAGATGCGGTGATCGTGATCTTCTGCTCTTTCTGGGTCGCCTGATCCTTGGCAGAGACGTTGACGATGCCGTTCGCGTCGATGTCGAAGGTCACCTCGATTTGGGGGACGCCGCGGGGAGCCGCAGGGATCCCTTGGAGGCTAAACTTACCGAGCGTGCGGTTGTCGCCCGCCATCGAGCGCTCACCTTGAACGACGTGGACCTCCACCGAGGACTGGTTGTCGGCCGCCGTGGTGAACACCTCCGACTTGCGCGTCGGGATGGTGGTGTTGCGAGGGATGAGCGCCGTCATGACACCACCGAGCGTCTCGATTCCAAGGCTCAGCGGGGTGACGTCCACGAGCACGATGTCGGAGACATCACCCGCGAGCACGCCGGCTTGCACCGCCGCGCCGAGGCCCACCACCTCATCAGGATTCACGCCCTTGCTCGGCTCCTTGCCGAAGAAGTCCTGGACCGCCTGCTGTACACAAGGAATCCGGGTGGAGCCACCGACGAGCAGGACCTCGTCGATATCACCGACAGACTTTTTTGCGTCGCTGAGGGCCTTCTTGCACGGCTCGATGGAGCGCTTGACTAGCGCGCCGATCATCGACTCAAACTTCGCCCTGCTGAGCTTGATTTGGAGGTGCTTGGGGCCGCTCGCGTCCGCCGTAAGGAATGGGAGGTTGATGTCCACCTCGGACTGGTTGGAAAGCTCAATCTTTGCCTTCTCGCCAGCGTCTTTGAGGCGCTGCATGACCATGTTGTCCTTGCTGACGTCAATCCCCGACTCCTTCTTGAACTCAGAGATGAGCCATTGAATGATGATCTCATCAAAGTCATCACCGCCGAGGTGCGTGTCGCCGTTGGTCGCGATGACCTCCACGACGTTCTCCGCCACCTCGAGGATCGAGATGTCGAAGGTGCCGCCGCCAAGGTCGTAGACCGCGATGAGTTTCTCCTCTTCGCCGCCGCGGGACCGACCGTAGGCCAGCGCCGCCGCCGTCGGCTCGTTCACGATGCGCTTGACGTCTAGCCCAGCGATGCGACCCGCATCCTTCGTGGCCTGACGCTGAGAATCATTGAAGTAAGCCGGGACCGTGATGACAGCCTCTGTCACGGACTCTCCGAGGTAGTCCTCTGCCGCCTTCTTCAACTTCATCAGCACGCGCGCGCTGATCTCGGGCGGGGGGTAAACCTTGCCGCGAGCCTCCACGTGCGCGTCACCGTTGTCGGCCTTGACGACCTTGTACGGGAGACGACCGACCTCACCCTCGACCTCTGCGAAACGTCGGCCGACGAGTCGCTTGGACGAGAAGATGGTGTTCTCGGGGTTCGTGATGGCTTGACGCCGCGCGAGCTGCCCGACGAGGACGTCACCGCTCTCTTGAAACGCGACGACCGACGGCGTCGTGCGTCCGCCCTCTTCGTTGGTGATGACCTTGGGCTCGTTGCCCTCCATAACGGCGACGACAGAGTTCGTCGTGCCCAAGTCGATTCCGATGATCTTGCCCATTGCTTTGGTTACCTTTCGTGGCGCCGAGGACGGAGCGTTGGTCCGTATTGCTCGGCTGCGGACGGCAACATAAGCGTCGGGGGGCGAGTGTCAACAGGGCCATCCGTGCGAGATTCCGCATACCTCGCGCGATGCGCGGCGCCGCCCCAAAACCGCGCCTCAAACTGCCATTGAAGCCCCGACGCTCGCGCATGGTCCTTGAGACGCCGTATACGGCCTCCCTGGACCCGAACGATCGCTCGGGGTCTGGGCGCTGCGGCGGAGCGCCGCGCCGCTGTGCGAGATCAGCCCCTAGGCGTCGGTCGCCGTGGCTGTGTCCGTCAACACCGACGCGAGGACGTCTCCAACCTGCTTGCAGAACACGATCTCCATGTCCTCACGAATCTCCTCGGGCACGTCCACCACGTCCTTCTCATTCCGCTCGGGCAGCAGCACACGCTTGATCCCCGCTCGGTGCGCGGCAAGCATTTTCTCTTTGACCCCGCCGATAGGCAACACGAGCCCGCGCAAGGTGATCTCTCCGGTCATGGCCACGTCATGCCGAACGCAGGTGTCCGTCAGCAACGACACGAGCGCCGAGAGCATCGCAACACCCGCAGATGGTCCGTCCTTGGGGATCGCCCCGGCTGGTACGTGCACGTGAATGTCGTGGTTTTCGATCTTCTCCTGGTCGATACCGAGCGTATCGAGGTGACTCTTGAGGTAGCTCATGGCCGCTTGCGCGGACTCTTTCATCACGTCCCCAAGCTGGCCTGTCAGCATAAGACCCCCCTTGCCAGGCATCCGGGTCGCCTCCACGAACATGATCTCTCCGCCCGCAGGCGTCCACGCGAGACCCGTCGCGACGCCCGGCTGGGCTGTCCGCTCGGCCACCTCAGGCATGAACTTCTCAGGACCAAGAAAGTCGGTGACGTGGTCGCGAGTCACCTCTATCTCTCCTGACAGCTCGCCCTCCACGACCTTCACCGCGATGCCTCGGATAACGCTCGACACTTCACGCTCCAGGTTGCGAACGCCCGCCTCTCGTGTGTAGCTGTCGATCATGGCGAACACCGCCTCCTCCGAGAACTGCACCTCGAAGCCTTCCCCCCGCGCCTCGCTCGAGAGGCCGTGCTCCGTGATTTGCTTCGGGATCAAAAAGCGGTTCGCGATGGCGAGCTTTTCTTGCCGAGTGTAGCCAGGGAGTTCCAGCAGCTCGAGGCGATCCTTGAGTGCCGGAGGGATGGGTTCGATGCTGTTGGCCGTGGCGATAAACATGACCTTCGAGAGATCGAAGGGCACCTCAAGATAGTGATCGCTGAAGGTGTGATTTTGCTCTGGGTCGAGTACCTCGAGCAGCGCCGAGGCCGGGTCCCCACGAAAGTCCGCGCCGAGCTTGTCAATCTCGTCGAGCACGATCACGGGGTTGTTGGTCCCTGCTCGCTTGAGCCCCTGAATCAACCGTCCAGGAAGCGATCCAACGTAGGTTCTTCGGTGACCGCGAATCTCCGCCTCGTCTCGCACGCCGCCCAAGCTGATGCGAACAAACTTACGCCCGATGGCCTTCGCGATCGACTTGCCCAGCGAGGTTTTTCCGACCCCAGGAGGGCCGACCAGACACAAGATGGGACCCTTCTTGGAGGCGTTGAGCTTGAGCACCGCCATGTACTCCAAGATGCGCTTTTTGACCTTCTCGAGGTCGTAGTGGTCCTCATTGAGCACCTCCCGAACCACGGGGATATCGAGCTGGTCTTCGGTCGTAACGGCCCAAGGCAAGTCCACCATCCACTCGAGGTACGAGCGAGTCACGGTGTACTCAGCGCTCGAAGGCTGCATCTGCTTGAGTCGGTCGAGCTGCTTGAGCGCGATTTTCTCAGCGTCCTCGGGCATCTTCGCGTCAAGAATCTTTTGCTGAAACTCGTCGGCCTCTTCGCTCTCGTCGTCGGCGTCTCCAAGCTCACCGCGGATGGCCTTGAGCTGCTGCCGGAGCACATATTCGCGCTGACTGTGGCCCATCTCTTCTTGGACTTGGCTGTTGATCCGCTCGCGAATCTTCAGCACCTCGAGTTGACGGGTGAGGAGCATGAGCACCTTTTGAAGCCGCTCATCAATGCGCTCCGCTTCGAGCAGGTCTTGCTTCTCTGCGGGTTCAATCTCGAGGTTCGAGACCACGAGATCGGCGAGCTCTCCGGGTTTGGTGACGCTGTCGAGGAGCGACGCGACCTCGCGAGGCAACTCGGGCAGCAACGACACCAGTTTCTTCGCGGTCTCCTTAATGTTCGCCACGAGCGCGTCGCACTCCACGGTCGAGACGAGAATGTCCCCCACCTCGCTGACGCGGGCCTCTAAAAAGGGCTCCGTCGCCGTCAACTCTTGGATGTGCATGCGCACGACGCCCTGCAAGATCACGCTGTAGCTGTCTTTCGCCAGCTTGATCACCTTGAGGATGCGTGCGCCGCAGCCGACGTCATAGATGTCATCGCGCTCGGGGCTCTCCACCTGGGCGTCTTTTTGCGCGACGATCCCGATGATGGGTCGCTCCGCGGCGATGGCTTCTTCGATCAACTTGACCGAGCTTGGCCGGCCAACGTCGATGGGGATGATCGACCCGGGGAACAGCACCTGATTGCGAAGGGGCAACAAGGCGATGACTTCGGGAAGTTCTATATTTTCTTCGGACGGCGTCGGAGTCGTCATGCGTGGAGGAGCGCCCTTTCCGCTGTCACCGTAACACCCGGAACCCCGCTGTCAACAGGTGCCTAGGCCGATCTCCGCGGCTCCAAGGCGAGGTCACGAGGCGGCTCGGTCTCTCCTGCGACTCGGCAAAAAAACCGCCTTGTGGCCCGCCAACTGGCACCCGAGACGTCGCCATGCTCATCGGCTGCGCCCGCTCCCCCGCACCCAAGGCCTCCCGCACGTGCGGCCTGCTATCCAACGATAGCGCCCGACACCGTGCTTCCGGAGGGGCGGATCCCTTTTGTGGGATCGGGCCCGCCCGTTCGTCAATCTAACGATTGATCTCGCCCGGGCGCACACGCCATGCGGCCCCTTTCGCAGGGGCGTGGCGGGGTTAGTCCCACCAGTCGCGGCGGCCGGCCCGAGGACGTTGGTCAAACTCCTCGTCGTCCTCTAGCGCCCGGAGCAGCTCGTACTCGTCCTTGCCTAGCTCGGAGGTGTGACCGCCGGAGGCACGCAGGCCCTCTCGCTGAAACTCTTGAAAACTCGAAAATTGGTGTCGGTAGTAGCTCATTGAAATGCTCTTTTCGGGGTCGAGAGAACCGCAGTGATCTGCAAGCGCAGATCTGGACTCTTCGCCGGCGCCCTTCGTGTACCGTCCTCGATCCATCCCTGAATCCGAACGATCGTTCGGCTGTGATTCTCTGGCGATGGACGCTTGAAGGTCATTGGACGTGAATTGAAGGGCATGCGAAGGAACCATCCCACTTGCTCTTACAGTGTAATCGCAAATACTACATGTAGGTAAAAACCTGACAAATTTGTGGAGGGCCCATGCGGCACACGGCCGGAAGGTGGTAAGCCTTTCCGCCCGTGCCCGACCGCAACGCCAACAGCCCGCTCGTATTGGCCGTCTCCAATCAAAAAGGAGGCGAAGGCAAGACAACCACCGCGGTCAATCTGGCGGCGAGCCTCGCAGCCGCGGAGCGTCGGGTGCTGCTCGTAGATCTTGATCCCCAATGCAACGCAAGTTCGAGCGTTGGGTTCCCCCGGGGCGACGTGGAGGCAGGGAGCTACGATCTTCTCGTGGGACACGCCTCCGTGGACACCCTTGTGCGGCCCACGCCCCTTGAAAACCTCCACGTGTTACCGGCGACCGCAGATCTCGCCGGGGCGGAGGTCGAGCTGGTACAGCTTGAAGATCGAGCGACGTTACTTCGAGCCGCGTTGGAGCGCGCTTCGACGCCCTACGACTTCGTGATCTTGGACTGTCCGCCTTCCCTTGGGCTGTTGACGCTCAACGCGCTCGTCGCCGCCGACAGCGTACTGATTCCCATGCAGGCCAAGTACTTCTCTCTCGAGGGACTGTCCGCGCTGCGTGAGACCATCGAACGCGTGCGGGAAGGACTCAACCCCCAACTCCACATCCGCGGGATCTTGTTTTGCCTGTTCGACCCGCGAACCAACCTCGCCCAGCAGGTCGTGCGCGAGGTGGAGACACATTTTGAGGGGCTCGTGTTCAACACTCGAATCCCCCAGAATATCCGCCTGAGCGAGAGTCCTAGCCACGGGTTGCCTGCGATCTTGTACGATATCGACAGCAAGGGCGCCCAAGCCTATCTCGCGCTGGCGCGAGAGTTGCTCGAATCGCTCGAACAGGAGTCCACCCTTTGACCACGAAACGTCCAGCGCTTGGCCGCGGCCTCAACGCCCTCATCCCCAAGGCGGCGTCGAAGCCCACGTCGAGCGACGGTGAGCCCGCGGACGCGACCGCCTCCCCCCGAGGCGCCAAGGTGGCTCCCCCGAGCGCACCCACGCAGCGTCTGCCCATCGAGAAGCTTGAACCCAACCCAGAGCAGCCGCGACGGCACTTCGACGAGGCCGCCATCAAAGGGCTGGCCCAGAGCATCGCGACGGTGGGCATCATCCAGCCGATCGTCGTCCACAAAGAGGGTGTGGATCGCTACCTCATCTTGGCGGGGGAACGCCGCTGGCGCGCGGCGCAACGGGCGGGCCTCCACGAAGTGCCCGTCGTGGTGCGCGACACACCCGGTCACCACCGCCTCGAACTCGCGTTGGTAGAGAATCTCCAGCGCGCGGACCTCAACGCCATCGAAGAGGCGACGGCCTACCAGCAGTTGATGGATCTCAACGATTGGACCCAAGAAGAGCTCGCATCGCGCGTCGGTAAGGACCGCAGCTCCGTCGCCAACGCCGTGCGGCTGCTCCGCCTGCCCCCTCCCGTGCGCGACATGGTGGTGCACGGGGTGCTCGGCATGGGTCACGCCCGCGCGTTGCTCTCCTTGCAAGAGGACGCGCAGATGATCTCAGTGGCCAAGTCAGTGGTCGGAGACAAACTGAGCGTCCGGGCCACGGAGGCAAAGGTGCGTGGGCTGCTGCGCCCAAGCACCCCGCCCCTCAGCGACGAGGCCAAGCGCAGCGCAATCATCGTGAAAGACCTTGAGGAGCGGCTCACTCGCGCGCTCGGAATCCGCGCGAAGCTGCGGGTGTCGAAGCGCTCCAAAAACCGGGGCGTCATCGAACTGCCCTACGCCGAGCTCGACGAACTCACCCGTCTGCTCACCCGGATCATCGACGGCCCGGGCAGCTGAGCAGGTCCGTTACACCTGCGCGTCGAGCCGCCGTTGGGCCGCCTCGACCACGTTGGACATCAAGCACGCGATGGTCATAGGCCCGACGCCGCCGGGCACCGGCGTGATCGCTCCCGCACGCCCGAGGGCGGCCTCAAAGTCCACATCGCCAAGGAGCTTCCCGTCGTCGCCGCGGTTGATCCCGACGTCAATGACCACGGCTCCCTCCCGAAGCCACTCGCCTCGAATCATCTTCGGCCGACCCACGGCCGCCACCACGATCTCCGCGCGCGCCACCTCTGCCGCCAAGTCCTGAGTCCTCGAGTGCGCCACCGTCACCGTCGCGTTGGCCTGCGTGAGCAGCAACGACATGGGTGTACCGACGATGGTCGAGCGACCCACCACGAGCGCCCGCTTGCCGCTGATGTCGGGACACACCGAGCCGATGAGCTCCATGCATCCGCGCGGTGTGCAGGCCACGAATCGCGGCTCGCCGATCACCAGGCGGCCGAGGTTTTCCGGGTGAAACCCATCCACGTCTTTGTGGGGAGCGATGGCGAGCAACACCCGATTCTCATCGACCTGGGGCGGCAGTGGAAGCTGCACCAAAATACCGTCGACGAGCGGGTCTTCATTCAACGCGCGCACCTCGGCCAACAGACGCTCCGTGGAGACGTCTCCCGAAAGCTTGTGGTCGCGTGCCTCCACGCCGATCCGCTCTGCGGCCCTCGTTTTGTAGCGGACATACACTTGTGAGGCGGGATCTTCACCCACCAACACCACGGCGAGACATGGCCGCCCACCCCGCTCAAGAAGCGCGCTGGTCTTGGCCCCGAGGCGAGCCTCCACGTCGCGAGCGATCGCTCTACCGTCGATGATCGTGGTGTCCGTCACGCCCAAGGGAGTACCACAATTCCCTGGCGAGGCCCGCACCTTCTCCGGCGGCGCAGCGCTCAGTCACTCCCGCTGGATTTTTTGGACGACCCGGATCCCTTGTCGCTCGTCGACTTCACCTTTTCAGCGCCGCCTCCTGAGTTTTTCTTGTCGCTTCCGCCCGGTGATTTTTTGTCTTTGGGCTTCGCGTCGGCGTATCCATCTGCGTACCAGCCGCCCCCCGTGAGATGAAACGAGGGCGCGCTAAGCACTTTTTTCAGACCGCCGCCGCAGGCCTCGCACTCGGTCATCGGTGGGTCGCTGAACTTCTGGATGAACTCAAAGACATCGTTGCATCCGTCGCACTGGTATTCGTACATGGGCATGGCGTGATCGGTCGGGCCAAAATGCGTGCTACCGCACCGAAGGTCAAGTTGCGCAAAAAACGCCATCCCCTCGCGGCTGCCGGCTGCTAGGATCTCGATGTGAGGGGCGTTTGCGTCTGATACGCGGGATCGGCGGCCGATACCGAAAGAGCGCGCTCGCTCGAGGAGTGGGGCGCGTCGTCGTTGTTGGCGCGGTCCTCCTCATGGTGCCGCTCACCGTTCGTGCCGTCCCCCCTGCGGACGACTGGACCCTGGAACACGGCGACGATGACCGGGTACTCAATGAGCATCGCCTCGACGCCCTGCGTCGCAGCCCCTTCTCCAACTCACAGTGGCGGGCGCTCGGCCGGGCCCTCTCGGAGCGCGGCCGGGCCCGACTGATTGAGAGGCGACTCGCGAAG
>JBDQGY010000178.1:0-9307 GCA_040265175.1 Nannocystaceae bacterium | reverse complement strand
GTTTTGCATCTCCACCACGAGCTCTCGCGCCGTCCCCGAACCCCCGGTGTACGCGGCCCTTCGCAGGTCCGCCGGGACGGTGATGACCTCGAGGCGCCCCGCGTTGTTCGCCAGCCGCTGGCGCTGCGCGTGGCAGCCGAGGACGAGTTCGAGGTGCGTGGACTCGGGGCAGTCCTTGCCCGGGTTCAGCGCCTGCACCCGCGGCTCGATGGCGTCGAGCTCCTGCGTGGCCATCGCGGCGTCGCGCTCAATGTTGATGAGGGTCTCCACGTGGAGCAGCTCGCCGGTGAGCCGTGTGACCTCCTCGGAGACCCCAGGACGCGGCGGCATGCGAAACTCAACGGGCCGCCCCAGCAGACGATGAGCGTAGGCGTGGACCCGCTCCAGCCACCGCACCGCGTCGAGGGACGCGTCACTGGCCCCACCCGCGCGCCGCGAGAACGTGCCCACGTGCACCACGTCGTTGGCGCTCTTGCGGATCGCGGTGATCCCCTTGAGGGCCAGCCGCCGCGCCATGACGTCGACCTCCCCGAACGCGTCGTTGCGGCCACGCAAGCTCTCGATGCGCTGGTGCAGCGACTCTCTGTCCACGGCGATGCCCGCCAGGTGCTCTTGCCAGGCCACGAGACTCTCGATGACCTGCCGCACGCGCCACACGGCCACCTCAGGGTCGCGATGCAGCGCCTGCTCCGCCAGCCGCCCGTAGTGCTCCACCTGGGGCGCGACATCGGCAAACGCGGCGAAGTTCAGCGAGGGCATGGGGGGATTTCAACACCCGGGTGTCTGGCCGTCAATTGGGGGACTTTGTGTCCCTCCTCCATGGTCTTCAACCGTGGGTCCCCCACCCCCGGGTCACTCACCCCCGGGTCGATCACTGCTACGCGTCATCACATTCTGGACTTTTCAAGACGCAATTGTGATGAGGTGCAGCAACGCTCGCCGTCCAAGACGCGCTCGCCCTTCGGCCGGACGACGCCGACCTGTTGAGTCTCCAAGAGATGATCCAGAACGCCCAGAACGTCTCTGAGACGTTCCGGATCACCGCACAGCAGGCGGCGCTGGCCGACGAGCCGGTCACGCCCTCCGACGACCTGTAACCCGCCGGCCCCGACAAATTGCAGACGCGCCCTCGCGTGGCCCATACTGTCGGGTATGCGCTACACAATCCCAGGCTCGATGGCGGCGTTGCTCCTCTCCACTGCGGCGTGTGGCTCCTCCTCCACGGACACGACGTCAACGGGCGCGGAGACCTCGGGCTCGGGAACCTCGACCACCGCAGACTCGGGCGACGGCGACGGCGACGGCGACGGCGACGGCAGCACAACGACCACGGGCGACGGCGACGGCGAGAGCGACGGCGGTCCAACCACCGCGGGCGACGGCGACGGCGACGGCGATGGCGATGGCGACATCGCCAACAAGGCCTTGGTGGTCTTCATCGACGGCTTCATCCCGGAGGGCATCGACACCAGCGACACCCCGGCCATCGACGCGCTCATGGCGAACGCAGCCTGGAGCCGCAACGCCCGCGCCGAGAGCACCACCATCAGCGGCTCGGGCTGGGCGAGCTTTTTGACGGGCGTCCACTGGGACAAGCACCAAGTCCCCGACAACGCCTTCGCAAACCCGAACTTTGGCGCGCATCCCCACCTGTTCGCGCGCGTCAAGCAAGCCTTGCCCAACGCGGTGGTGGGAGGCTGTCAGTCGTGGGAGCCCATCGAGTCGGGGCTGGTCATCCCCTCGGCCCCCGACTTCAGCTCGTTCCACGACTACTACGACTACTCCAATGATTACTGGGACGCCGACAGCGCCGACACTTTTTGTGCCCAGGACGTGATCGGATTCGCCGCCGAGCCGAGCGTCGACCTGCTGGTCGTGATGTTTGGCGAGCTCGATGGGGTCGCCCATGCGGAGGGTTATGGCGCCCAGTTCCCGAGCTACCAGGCCATGCTCTCTAAAATCGACGGACACATCGGCGACATCGTCGCCGCCATCGAGGCGCGCCCCACCTACAGCGGCGAGAACTGGATGGTGCTCATCACCTCGGACCACGGCGGGGAGCCCATGTTGCACCACGGCTACAACCTCCCAGAGCACCGCACGACCCCGTTCATCGTCAGCAGCGCCACCGTGGTCCCCGGGGAGATCTGGCCGCCGCCCCAGACCGTCGACGTGCTCCCCACCACCATGCGACATCTCGGTGCGACGGTGGATCCCGCCTGGGGGATCGACGGTGTCGCCGTCGGGTTCGCCCCCTCCGCCCCACCGGTCGCGGCCTTCGGCGACAACCTCATCTTCAACGGCGACGGCGAGTACGAGCGCGGCTACACCGGCTACACCGACGTGCCCGACGCCTCCTTGCCCGGCTGGTCGGATCCCGGCTACCTCACCACGGTGCGCTATGACTCGCCGGGAGGCTACCCCGCGAGCACCGATCCCGGCCCCGCCTCTCGCGGTGAAAACTTCTTCGCCGGCGGATGGATCTCCGAAGACACCTGGGCCACGTGGTCGATGGACGTGAGCAACCTGAGCGCGGGCATCGACGCCGGAGCGAGCTGGTCGCTGTCGGCGTGGCTCGGCGGCTACGCTGACCAGGACGACGCCGCCACGCTCACTGCGTCATTCCGCGACGACGCCGATGCCGAGCTGGCGACCGCGACGATCGGACCCGTCACCGCCGCGGACCGTGGCAACGCCACCGGCATGCTGGAGCGCACGGACAACGGGCCCGTTCCAGTGGGGACCCGCTCCATCACCGTGACGCTCGCGGGAGACTGGTCCGAGGGGTTCAACGACGGCTACGCCGACAACCTCTCGCTCGTGCTCACCCCCAACTAGTCCGGCCCCCGGTACTACCTCGCCGCCGACGCGGGGCCCTCCTCGATCGTGGAGCCGCGCGAAATTCCACGGTCGCGCGCTGCGGCGTGCCCGAAACCTGGCCACAAACTCAACCCACCAAGGGGTCCCCCCCCTGGGTCGATCAGGATTTGTTGGTAGGGCTCGCCCTGTATCTTTGCTATCCCAAAAAAACAAAAGACCCTGGTTCACGGAAACAGGGTCAGGGAAGCGAGGACGCACAGGACGGCTGCCGTGCGCCGCTCACTTGCCGGGGCAGCCAAAGTAGCCCTCGGCGGTCCCCGAGGTCGGCGGCTCCACATCCCAATCAAGAATCTCCAGCGCGCAGCGAGCCAAGGCCTCCTCCACTTCGTCAAGGATGAATCCGTCACCGAGGACCTCCCCCCCCATGCCGCGAGCGAGCGCGAACACCCGCAGCGTCGCTTCAATCTGTGCGCTGACCGGCCACGCCACGGTGTCGGGTTGGATTACCGTGTAGTCCGCTGCCAAGTGCAAATAGGTTCGCGCTCCGTCCTTGTTTTGCGCGACCTTGTTATAGACCTGCGTGGGCTCCACACCCTGCGCGTCCATGCTCAGCCCGCCCGCATACCAGTTCGTTTTGCAGGCCATGGGCGAGAACCGAAAGTCCGCCTGGGTGTGGATATCGGAGCCGATGTCCGGCGCGTAGTACAGGGCCGCCGCGTTTCCTTGCGCGCTTCCTGACTCCAGAAAGTAAAAGGCCGGCGTCGTGTCTTCAGCGTTGGTGTATGCGAGCACGATCGAGATCGGTGAAAAGCGAGCGATGTCGAGGTGACGAGCGCCCGTGATCAGGTCGACTCGGCCAACTGTGGGCGCGCGGCCAAAGGCATTTTGATAGTGCGCCACGGTCTCGTCGATCGAAAACAACAGATGGTCCCCGGGCTTGACCACTCCCACGTGGGTCCAGATGTCCTGAGCTGAGTCCTTGGACTGGGGCAGCGTCACGCGCACCGACTGGCACCCCTTGCCCTTCCAGTCGGCCTCGTAGGGTTCGACCCGATGATGACGGGCGACAATGGAATAGATAGTGTGCTCGCCAACAAGGGACTGCTGCTTGGCCAACGCCTCTTGGTGCTCGGCGGAGAGCTCGCCGTGGACCTGCTTGGCGAGACGCTCGAGTCCGAGGCGCGGGTCGTCAAGCCTCCACAGCAGCTCGAGACGACGCTCAATATCGGCGCGATCAATCGTATCGTCGGGGAGGGCCTTGCGCATCAGCGCGTGAAGCAGGCTCGAATCGGCCAGAAGCTCTCGGATGATCTTGGAAGACATCGCGCGAACGGTAGCAGCCTACGTTTACAACACGCGAGTCTTCAGCTGCGTAGCCCAGCGCAGCGCAGCCCAGCCCAGCCCAGCCGGCTCCCGGGGTCACCTCGTCGCTGCGAGATGAATCTGGGGGCGTCCGCGAGCCCGTCGCGCCGTCCTCGATGATCTCCTCGCGGGTCCGCTCCGGATTTTGTCTTCGCTTCCGCGACAAATCACGTCGGGCGTCGAGCGACACCATCACAGCAGCGCCTGCGCGCGCCCCGGCAGAAATGAGCCCCCCATCACGGTTGGGGTGAGGGCTGCCGGGATTTTCGGGGCTCCTTCCCCACCGTCCGTCCCTACGCTATGCTGCGCCGGTGCGAAGCCCCTGGGTGCGCCGAACCATCGTGCCAGTCCTGGCCTTCGCCCTGCTTGCGTGGGTCATCCACCGTCACGGCGGCATCGAGCTGATCAAACAGATCCTCGACCTGGTTGGTTGGCAATGGCCCCTTTTGTTGCTCCCCGTGATCCTCATTGGGCTCCTCACCATCCTCGCGTATCGCACCGCCCTGCCCGGTCGCGGCAAGGCAGTCCCCTTGTGGCCGCTCATCCAAGTCGAGCGCTCGGGGACCGCGCTCAATACAATCTTGCCCTTCGGAAATAACAGCAGCCACATCGTCAAGATAGGTCTGCTGAGGCACTGGTACTCATCGGAGGAGATCGCGTCTGCCGGGGTCTGGTGCGCGGTCGCGACCGGCGCCTCCAATATCTACGCCGCCATTGGACCCCTGGTCTGCCTGGCCGTTGGCTTCGGCGAGCCCGGGGTCGTCTTGATCCTGGCGGGCATCTCCATCGTGATGTCACTGCCGATGATCACAGCCTTGATGCTGGTGGGCAAAGGCCTCACCGCCAGGGTCACGCGGCTGATCACGCTCGTCCCGGTCAAATTCCTCAAGCGTCGCAAAGACAAAATGCTCGCCTGGGCCGGTCGGCTCGACACCCACATCGCCTCGGCGACCGGCGAACGCCGCGCCGATTTCATGGTGTTGATGTTCTATCGACTGCTCAGCCAGGTCGTGCGGGTGGGCGAGATCTGGTTGGTCATCGAGGTGCTCCAACTCCCCGGAGGCCTCTTGGCAGCGTTGCTGTATCACGCCCTCAATCGCGCGGTGCTGCACATCTTAATCTTTGTACCGGGTCGCATCGGCGTGATGGAAGCCATCTCCCAAGAGGTGTTTGAGATCCTCGGGTTCTCGGGAGAGGCGGGCTTGCAGATCGCGCTCGTCTTGCGCCTTCGGTTTTTGATGAAACTCGTCATTGGCTACACGGCGATGGCGAGCTTGCCCGGAATCGCGGAGAAATACCCCGCGAAGGATCGCGGCGACGACGAGGCCGCGCGTGCGCCCGCCCCCTCTCCCGTGGACAGCTGAGGTCTGGTCTGGACGCCCGACCTCACTGGGCGATCCGCGAGAGCAACGCGTCGAGCTCCGGCGCGCCCATGCGACGCGGGTTGTTCCCGAGCCGCTCCACGTTGACCTGGGAGGCCAACCACCTGCGATCGTCGGCCTCCCCAGCCCCCAGCGCGCTCAGATTCAGCACCAAATCCAGACGACACATCAGGTCGTTGAAGCGCCGCTTCGCGTCCTCAGGGTCGCGTCCCCCGAGCAAGCGAACCACCGTGGCCATCACCTCGCGCACGTGCTCAATACCGCGGGGGTCGACCACGTCCACCTCGCTCGTCTTCGAATTGAATACGAGCATCTCACCGAGACTCGTGGCCACCGCGTGACCGTGGGGCACGTCCCACCGAATCGTGAGCCCGTAGGAGAGCGCGTGGCAAGCGGTCGTCTTCGAGACATCGATGGCCCGCCCGGCCCAGTTGGCCGCCTCGCACATACCGAGCCGTGACTCCGGCGTCGGCGCGAGCACCGCCGCTTCGAGATGCGCCATCGCCCGGGCAATGGCGGCGCTGGCGTGTGCGCGAGAGGCCTCGGTCGAGCCCACCGCCCACAGCGACTCGATCCCCTGACACAACGCGTCCACCCCAGTCGAGGCGGTGATCGCCGGGGGCAAGGAGGCGCACAGATCTGGGTCGACAAGCGCCCACCGGGGTCGCAAGGAGGGGTGCGCCACCGAGTATTTTTGTGTGCCCTTGTAGACCGTCGCAAAGTGCGTGGCCTCGCTGCCCGTGCCGGCCGTGGTTGGGATCAAAATCAGCGTGGCGTCTGTCGGCGCCAACGTAGCGCCCGCGGGAAGCAATTCACCGAGTGGTTGTTCTTGGGCTGCGGCCGCGGCCAGGAGCTTGGCCATGTCCATCGCCGATCCCCCGCCGACCCCGATGATCACTGGCGGTCCATGGACCGAGGCTCGCTCGACTGCGTCGAGCCCGGCGGCCACCTCCTCCACCGTGGGGTTGGGCGAAAAACCGTTCACCAGCTCGACCGCAAAGCCATCCAGCTGCGGCTCGATCGCGGCGCGTGCGCCAGAGCGCGTATAGGATCCTGCGCCAGTCACCAACACGAGCGCGGTAGCGTCGATCGTCTTCAGCGCCTCACCGAGACGCGCGACCGCGCCAGGGGCGATGATGGTGGTGGTGCCCATCTCGTCGCTGGAATCAGCCATCGCGCTTCAACCATGCCATCAGGCGATCGCGTCGTTCCAGGGTGGTTGTTTTGGGTCGGCCGAGGTCTGCACGAGCACCGGGTGCGAGGCCCACCTGCAACAAGCACGGGCCAGGGCTCCCGGCGAGGTTCTCAAGCGCAGCCGCGAGGTCGTCCTCATCTCCGACCGTGGCCACAGACCGATAGCCGCAGGCCAACGCGACGGCGGGGATGTCGATGTCTAGACCTACGCTCGGTTGTCCACCGACCGAATCGTGCACGCCGTTGTTGAGCACCACGTGCAAAAAGTTCTCCGGCGCGTGCTGGGCGACGATGGCCAACGCGCCCATGTGCATCAAGACCGCACCGTCGCCGTCGAGGCACCACACCTTCCGCTTCGGCTCGCCCATCGCGAGGCCCATCGCCACTTGGGAGGCGTGACCCATGGCGCCCACATTGAGGAAATCGCCCCCCGCGTCGGAGCCGGCCGCGAGGCGCACCTCGTCGAGCTCTCGACCGGTCTTGCCGGTGGTGGCGACTACCAAGTCGCGCGGACCTACCGTGTCGACGATGACGCGCAGCGCGTCTTCCCGCGCGCGGTGGAAGCTCTTGTCCTTCTCGCTCGTGGAGTCGGGATCGGGCTCAAAGGTGCCCTTTTCGACCAGCAAGGCCACGGGTCCGCCGCGCTCCAGCGCGTGCTCGACGGCCCACGTCGCGTCGCCAGAGGCCCCGGCTGCGCTGCGCGAGAGCGTGCGGTAGGGGATGGCCAGAGAATCGAGGATCTCAGGAGTCATCACGCCCTGCACCCCGTGCTGCGGCTCGTCTTTGACCCCGGGCTGACCACGCCAACCAATGAGCAAGACCATGGGGATGCCATAGACCTTGTGATGCGCCAGCGAGGCCAGAGGATTGACCGCGTTCCCCTGCCCCGAGTTTTGCATGTACACCAGCGAGGGTTTGCCCGTCGCGAGATAGTTGCCTGCCGCAACAGCCACCGAGTTGCCCTCGTTGGCCGTGATCAAGTGACGCTCCGAGGCCACCTCGCGGCTGATGTAGGCGCAAAACTCCTTGAGCAAGGAGTCGGGCACGCCGGTGTACAAACCCACGCCTGCCTCCTCGAGAGCGTGGCGAAAGGACTCAGAGGGAACGCGTTGGGTCATCACAATCCTTGCTGCTCACACGCCGGGGATTAGGGCCAGGACGTCTTTGATAGACAGACACTGCTCTTCAACTTCATGCGCGCGACCGCTGCGAAGAATGGTCTCCGCGGTATGCACCATCGCTGGATACGCGCTGCGCAAGAGGTGATTGGCGTAGATCACAATGTTGGCACCCGCCGCTTGCAGCTCGCTCTCGGGCACGTGGCTGAAGGTGCTAGGCACCACGACCAAGGGGACCTTGGGATCAAGCTCTGCGTAACGGCGCGTGAGCTCGAAGTAGTCTGCGGGGTCCTTGGACTTGTAGTGAAGCATCACCGCGTCCGCGCCCGCCGCGATATAGGTCTTGGAGCGCATGATGGCGTCGTCGATACCTTTGCCCAAGATCATCGATTCGACACGGGCGATGATCATGAACTCCTCGGTCACCTGCGCTTGTTTGCCCGCCTTGATCTTCATGGCGAACTTGTCGGGGTCATCTTGGGTCTGCGGCACAGAATCTCCGTACAAGGAGTTGCGCTTGAGCCCAACCTTGTCCTCGATGACCAGGGCCGAGACGCCGAGACGCTCAAAGGTTTTCACGCTGAACACGAAATGCTCCGGGATTCCGCCGGTGTCCCCGTCAACGATGATCGGCTTGGTGCTCGCCTCCAGCATGTCTTTGAGGGTCGACAGACGCGAGGTCAGGTCGACCAGCTCGATGTCGGGGCGCCCCTTGGCCGTCGAGTCGGTCAGGCTGCTGAGCCACATGGCGTCGAACTCACGACGGGTCCCGTCAACCTCCACGGCCGTGTGCTCTGCGATTAGGGCGGTGAGGCCGTTGTGGGCCTCCACGACTCGGACGAGATCCTTGGCGGCCAGAAGACGACGAAGACGACGACGCCGAATGTCGGGTGTCGTTCCGATCTCGCGAAGACTCTTGTTGAGCGCCGTCGACGAGACCCCCTCCGTGTACTCGGGCTCGATGAGCTCCCCCCCCCACTCCGCGAGGGTCTCGATCACACGTGCTCGGGTCGCGGCCTGGACTCCGGTGCTCCAATCGCTGCCGTGCACGACGATGTCGGGCTTGAGCGCGCGGAGGTTGGGCACGTAGTCGAGGGTCTCTTGGGGGATCACCCGGGCCACGCCCTTCAGCTCGGACACGACAGCGGCCCGCTGAGAGTAATTGAGGTAGGGCAACCGCTTGTAGCTCGCGATCGCTGCGTCTGTGAGGAGCCCGACGGTGACCTCACCGAGTTCGCGCGCGACCTTGATAATGTTGAGATGACCGGGATGAACCAGGTCCGCGCTCATCGCGACGTAAACCAGAGGGCGCGTTTTTTCGGACATATTACGGCGTTCTACTTTACTCTCCGTCGCATGCGCAACCAGCACGGGCAAGGCACTCCGGCAAGCGCTGCATGGGCTCTTTCAACGAACCTAAAAAGATCGCCG
>JBDQGY010000177.1:0-9318 GCA_040265175.1 Nannocystaceae bacterium | reverse complement strand
TGGACGACTGCAACTACACCGTCTGCGGCGATTCCTATGTCGGCCAATCTGAAGACTGCGACGATGGCAATACCATCGGCGGCGACAGCTGCTCTGCGACGTGCGACACGCCCTGCTTCAACGACCAGTTTACGTTCGAGTCCATTCCTCCGAGCATTATGCTCGTGCTCGACAAGTCGGGGAGCATGTTCTACACGAGCAACTACTACGACCACGACAGCGACGGCGGGACGCCTGACGTCAGTCGGTGGTTCGGGCTTCACGAGGCGGTGACCAATGTCCTCAACAACTACGACACGAAGGTCGATTTCGGAGTGAAGGTGTTCCCGTCTGATCTCAGTTGTGGTGTAGACGCAGGAGTCGACGTCGGTTGCGCTGCAGGCAACATGAACAACATCTTAAATTTCATCCCCGCGGCAACAGCCAATCTCGACGGTTCGACGCCATCGGGGCAAGCGCTCTCGGAGACGCTCGACTATCTGACGAACTTTAACGCGGCTGGGGCAAAGGCGGTAATTTTCATGGCAGACGGCGCGACCACGTGTGGCACGCCGGGCGACGTGAACAGCATCGCGGCGCTTATCTCCGGGGCCTACAACGGCGGGGTGGATCCGAGTATCCCGACCTACGTCGTGGGCATCAACTCGACGAGCGCAAATACCGACGCAGAGCTCAACGCTTACGCGAACGCGGGCGGATTCCCCAACACGAATATGAACACGGGGACGACGGTGAGCATCGACGACTTCGAAACAGGGGACTTCTCCAATGGGAACTACGGGAACAACCCCGCCTGGTCCGTCGACATGCAGTCCGCGTCCTCCGGGGTCTTCGCCGCTCACAACAACAATATTGGCGACAACCAGACGGCAGAATTCACCATGAGTGTGAACATGGCTCAATCGGGGTATGTGAAGTTCAACTACCGGACGGACAGCGAAGGGAGCTTTGACTTCCTTCGGGTGCTCGTCGACGGTGGCGTCCAGTTCAGCGCGGCTGGCGTTGGAGGGGTCTGGGGACCCGCCGCAGTCAACGTCGGGGCAGGAAACCATACGATCACCTTCCAGTATGACAAAGACGGCTCTGTGTCGTCGGGAACGGACCAAGTGTGGGTCGACGATATCGAAGTTGTGGAGGGTGGGAGCTTTAGCAACACCGCCTACTACGACGCTCAGGACACGGCGGGGCTGTACGACGCCCTGGACCAGATCGCGGCGAGCTTGATCACCTGCGACTTGCCCCTTTCGGTGCCACCGCTGTCGCCCGACGACATCTCTGTTACCGTCAACGGCGCGACGTACGATCAGATTACGGCGGCCGATTGCATGAACAACGTCGACGGTTGGTACTATTCCATCCAATATACGCAGCTCACCCTGTGCGGCACGGCGTGTGACGAGTTCAAGGCCATGGCGACTCCTGAAGCGGACGTCGAGTACTTTTGTACCGGCGGCGCTTGAGCACCGCGTACATGAGGCTCAAACCAAAAAGAGAGGCCACCTCGTGGAGGTGGCCTCAAAGAGCCCAGAACGGGACTTGAACCTGCGACCTGCGGTTTACGAAACCGCTGCTCTACCAACTGAGCTATCTGGGCGTCGAGTCGGGGTTGTAGTTCGAAGTCGGGCCCTGCGTCAAGACGGGAGGACATCGTCCGCAACGAGCGCGCAGAGCGGGATTTCGGCCTCCTCGAGCCGCCCTAGGGGAGCCAACGCGGTCCGCGTGCTGCGGGATCTGCGTCGGGGGCCTTGTCGGTAGCACCGGACAAGCGAGCGACGACTTCCCCCTCTACCGCGTCGGGATCAATCCAGCCGACCGCGCGGCTGTCACAGCAGGCTCCCTCTGGTCGGTTGTCGGAGAAGACCAGATATCCGGGGGCGATGATGGACGTCGGTGTCTCCGACACCGAACCGGCCGAGGGGGCGACGAGGGCCTCGATCCCAGCGAGCTCTTCACGCTCGCTGGACACCAAAATCGGATAGCGGCGCTCCCCGAGCGACTCGTAGGCCGTCGCGCGCACGCTGGCGACGTCGAGGTCGCGTGCGCGCTCTCCCGGCGTGGGTGGTGCAGGCAGCACCATGCGCCGCGCGAAACTCGACTTGTGCCGCAGCGGCACGCCATTTACCGCGATGCCCATGGCGGACTCGGGCGCGTTGAACGTCACCTTGTCCCCAGGTCGTGCGAGGACTCGACCGATGCGGAGGCTCCGATTCGGTGGGCGCTCATTGTTGGCGCCGCTGCGCCGTTGGACCTGCCTCCATTGGGCGTTGACGGCCGCATCGATGTGCGCGGTGTCAACGACCGCGGCGTTGGGGAACGGCGCGTGGCGAAGGCGCGAATCATCTGCCTCTCCCCGTGGCGCTCGCGTCCCTGATGGGTCGGGTGGAAGCGGCGGCGTGGCAGAAGCGCGCGCGGTGGCCACGGGGGCGTACACCACGACGTCACCGAGCGCGACGCCCCAGCGACCCCGCGTCATCAACACAACGTCTCCGTCCAAGAGTGTTGGCGCCATGCCGTCGCCGTGCACCGGCAAGACCGTGGCCACCGTCGCCCGCACGCCGATGGCCACAGCGGCGGTCACCAGTACGTAGAGGGCCAGGCGACTCCCGCGGGCCGTCTTGGCGGGGCCACGGATGTTTCGCTTGGGGTCTGTTTCTGGTGGCGTGCGCCGTCGCATGGGGCTAGCGCCCCATGCCGGTCAGGAGTGATCGCGTGGTGTAGAGGCGTCGATCGCGTGGGCCAGGGCTGCCATATTGTCCACGACATCCGCTGGCTCACCAAAGAATAGGCGGATCCCGGCGATCCCGATCGCGCCTGCCGCGAGGCATGGAACGATCTCTTCGCGGCCGACGCCACCGAGCGCAAACACGCGAGGCACCCGGTCGCACCATCGCCGCAGGGCGTCGGTTCCGATCCCAACGCCAGGTTTGTCGCCCGTACTGGGCGACAGATCAAAGATAGGGGCGAGCGCGGTATAGGACCAGGGAACATCCTCCTCGGGGGGCACGGTCCCGTGCATAGAACGGCCGATGATGAAATCGTCGCGGAGCGCGCCCGATACGGCCTCAAAGGCGTCTGGGCCGGGATCTCCTTTGACCTGAACTCCGTCGATCCCTGCGGCGACGAGCTGGGCCGCGGAGAGCCGGTGACGCTGGATCTCCTGGACCGTGCACGACAAAAGGACGCTCGCGCCGGCCTCTCGACATCGAGCGGCAAATTGCATGAGCGGCTTATCGCGAAGCAAGATCGCGCCGGAGGTCCGGGCGCGTCGCAAGAGAACCCCTACGCTTCCCGGTCGGCGCATATGCAGCTGCCAAGGGGCGACGGGATTCCCCGGGGGAATCTGCTCGGGCGTAATTGCGAGGCCGCGGAAGCGAGGGGGCCTACTCAATGAGGCCCGCCGTTGGGCTTGATGCGTTGGCGTGGGCCCGCATGGGCATGCGGCCCGCGAGATGTGCCTGACGCCCGGCGATGATCGCCCCCTTCATGGCACGCGCCATCAACACCGGGTGCGTCGCCGCGGCGATTGCAGTGTTCATTAATACCCCGTCGCAGCCGAGCTCCAAGGCGACGGCCGCGTCGCTTGCGGTGCCCACCCCTGCGTCAACGATGACCGGTACGGAGGACTGCTCGATAATGAGTCGGAGGTTGTGGGGGTTACGGATCCCTTGGCCGCTCCCGATGGGTGCCGCGAGCGGCATGACCGCGGCGCATCCGGCATCTTCAAGCTTGCGGCACGCGATGGGGTCGTCGAGGCAGTAGGGGAGCACCGTGAAACCTTCCTTTACGAGGATCTTCGCGGCTGCGATGGTCTCTTCGTTGTCGGGCATGAGGGTCTTTGGATCGCCGATGACCTCCAACTTCACGAGGTCTGCGATGCCAAGTTCTCGCGCCAAGCGGAGCGTGCGGATGGCGTCGTCGGCGGTGTAGCAGCCGGCGGTGTTGGGGAGCAGGGTAAAGCGGTTCGTGTCGATCCAACTCAACAGGTTGCGTGGCGCCGACAGATCGACCCGCCGCAACGCGACGGTGACCACCTCCGCTCCGCTGGCTTCAATGGCCGCGACGGTCTCCTCCTCGTCCTTGTATTTTCCGGTCCCAACGAAGAGCCGAGAGGCGAAGGTCCGACCGGCGATGGTGAGGGGAGTGTCTGCGGCGCCCATGGCCGTCATCCTCCACCGACGAAGGTGACGATTTCAAGCCGATCTCCGTCTTTGAGGGTGGTGGACGCGTGCGCAGCACGTGGGACGATTTCCCGGTTCAATTCTACCGCGACTTGCGCGCTCTCGAGCCCATGACCAGCGAGCAAGTCACATATGGTGGCCGCTGCTGCGACTTCGGTTTTGTTGCCGTTGACGTGGAGGACGGGCACGGCCGGAGGATACCTCAGGGGCCGAGGAGATCATTCTTCGAGACTCTCCGTGGTCACACCTGTGCAAAGCGGGGGTCACTTGTGGTTTATGTGCAACAGATCACACCTGCGATCGTCGTGGTCTTTACCAAGGATGCGCGCTAAGTATCAATGAATACAAAGGTTTGGCGAATAAGGAAATGTGGTCCAATGTGTGCTTGCTCGTATTGGCATGAGTGGTTTTGCTCGACACACCTCAACGATCCCAATCGATCGCATGGACGAACTCGCGATGTTGGCAACGCTCCCCGCATTTCGGGGCACGGAGTCACGAGAGTTGGCCACGCTCGCGACGAAGCTCGTTCGACTGAGCCGCCCAGCAAAGTCTCTGATCCTTCGGGAAAGAGAACTCGCGGATGGTCTCTATGTCGTGTTGCGCGGGCGGGTTCACCTCGCGCGCTCGCTTCCGGGGGGGCGTGAGATTATTTTGGGGAGCCTGGGTCCGGGGGAGATTTTCGGTGAGACGGTGGTGGTCGACAATCTGGCCATGACCTGCTCGGCCATCACCAGCCTCCCGAGCGAGCTCGCGCGAATTCCTGGAGAGGTGGTGTCTGCGTTCACTGTGGCGCACCCTGAGAGTCTTCGCGGCCTCATGGGGAGTCTCGCCGCGCGCATGTCGGACGTGGAGGCGGTCGCTAGTGACCTCGCCCTCTGTGACGTTGAGTCCCGCCTGCGGCGACTGCTCGTGCAGCTTGCGCGCCGTCAAGGTCGGCCTGCGATGGAAGCGGCGGAGGGATGGGTGCTCGCCCCGGTCCCCACGCAGTCGGAGCTCGCGCGGATGGTCGGCTCGTGCCGCGAGACCGTGTCTCGAACCCTGACGTCGATGGCGAAGGCGGGGGACCTCATCGCACGCGGACGTCGCCTGACGGTGCGGCCACAGCTGATGGCTCGCTTCCCGTCTGCGTAGCGTCGACGTTAACCTCCTCGCCGCCCGCGAGGGACCCTCTTCGTCACCGTTCAGGCGTCGGCGACGCGGAGGGAGCGTCCTCAAAGTCGTCGGCGAAAGGATCCGGGGCGCCCGGACAACGCTCAGCGCCGACGTAGTTCGGGTCGCAAGGATCTGCGATGTTCTGTTTTGAGGAGGTTCGGGACTTGTCCGACACCGCCTTGTCGGTGCGCCTCGACCATCGCGCCTCGAATCGGGTGGTCGTGGTGGAGGGCCCATCCACCTCCGTACCCACCGCTTGCACGCGGCGGGCGAATCCACCGTTCACGTCAAAGGTCAGGTTAACCGTGTCACGGTTGGAGACCTCGTGGCCGCCCTCCTTCGTGGTTGTGACCGTGGAGGTTTTGTCCTCTTGTTGGATCCGTGCAAGCTGGACCCCGGGCGCCGCGTCCTTCGGCCGAAACAGCCCCTTGAACGCGGAGGAGGTGGTGGTCTCCTTAAAGCGTCCAAGCTTGCCCTTTCGCCCTGTGACTTTCTGGTCTTCCCATGTCACCCCTGCGGTGAGCGCCTTTGCCGGCACGGGATGAATGCTGCGCTTGAGAGCGCCGAGGATCGTCTCAAGTGCCATCTGCACCATGGGATCAAGCTCGCCGCCGGCCGCAGAGGCCTTCGGGAAATCTGTGACGACGCCTTGGGCGTCCATACGAAACTTAATGTCTGCGCCTTCGACCATACTTTGCGCCGCAGAGATGACGGCCTTGGCGTCGACGAAATCACTCATCTGCCCGAATGACATATTGAGTCGTAGGTTCTTGATACGCGCCTTGACGAAGGCCGTCCCGGATTCATCGGCACCCTTAATGACCATGGACACGTCAAACTCGGCCGTCCGATTTGAGCCTTGACCCGCGGCGCCAGAGCTTTCTCGATCGAGCACATGTCCGTCAAGGACGGTGCCTGCCTCGAGCCGGTAGCTGAGGGTCACGCCTTCAGCGGGTGTCTCCAGCGCGTGCATTCCCCTCGTCCCGCCACACCCCATAGGAGCGGTCATGCAGAGGCCCATCAAAAGGGCAGAGGTACACCAGCGGCGACGAGGCGAGTTCATGCCCGGATCTAACGCACATCGGGCGCGCGAATCAAGAGATCCAAACGGTGCGCTAGGCTCCGTCTCGGGGCGTCGTACCGCGCAACGTCACCAGCGGACTTGTGGGGGATGGTTCGGCGGCGAACCCCGTGCGCGATGCGCGGCGCGCCTCATCGCCGAAGACCAAGGCTCGTTCATGCTCCGCTGGTAGCGAGGCGAACGCTCTCTTCCAAGCGCCAAAATTACCCCCTTGGTGGACGGCTTCGATGGCGCGGTATCCGACCTCTGGACCTCGCTGCGACAGCACGTACTCGACCCAGGCCCACTTCGGTGGCTGCGGGCGAATCTCAGCCTTCCCTTTGAGACCCGCTTTGATCCGTTTCAAGCGAGCCTCGGCGGTCTTGATGCCCACGAAGGGCTGACCGTCCAGCGGTGTGTTTCGCTTGGCGACAAAGGTCGAGAAGGTCATGGTCAGGCGTGTCAGCTTCGTGAGTTCGAGAGCGAAGCGCACCAGTTCGTCTGCGTCCTCCTCCCGCTCCGTGGGGGCGCCCATCATCTGGTAGAGCTTGAGGCGGTGAAATCCGCGGCTGCCCACGAGTTCGGCTGCACGCAACAGGTCTTGCTCGGAGATTTTTCTATCGAGGACGTCGCGCATTCTCTCGCTGATACCGTCGGAGGCCACGGTGATGGTGCGGTAGCCGCCACGCGCGAGGTTGTCGAGGAACCCCGGGGTCAGTCGGTCGGCACGCAGACTTGAGATTCCGACACCTCTTCCGCTCTCGACGATCCTGGCTACCAGCTCTTCGAGATGAGGGAGGTCGGTGACTGCGGCGCCGACGAGGCCGACCTTCTTCGCGTGTTCGGGGACAGTCGCGAGCGGCACGTCGATCGGCAGGATGCGCATGCCGCCGGTGCTCGCGCCTCGCATCACACAGAAAGTACAGCGACGCGAGCAGCCGCGCTCAGGCTCCACCAAAAACATATTGGACAGTTCGGCTTCCGGAGTGGTGATCGCTGAATACGCCGGCAGTCGATCTTGAGGCGCGCGTCCCATGTCTGGTAGCGGTTCAAATCGCCCCTCTTCAGTCTCGCCTACGCAGCTGTGGGGCAGGGCGCCGGCCGCTTCGACCGCCGCGCTGCGACCGGGTGTGTCGAGGATCGTTTGAACGGCCAAGGGCAGCGTGTGCTCGGCCTCTCCCGAAATCAACACGTCGCAAAATGGTAAGAGCAGGCTCGGGTTCGTCGTGGTGACGGGGCCGCCCATGATGACGATCGGATCGCGTTTGGAGCGGTGCTTGGTCAAGAGCGGGATGCCGGCCCCTTCGAGGAGTCGGATGATTCCGCTGATCTCAAGCTCGTAGGCCACGGAGATCGCGACGATCGGATAATCTCGGATGGGGCTGAGCCCCTCGTAGGACAGCACCTGTTGGGCGCGCTGCGGCCACTCGAGCGTCGCGGGCTCCCATTCATCCGGCAAAAATGCTCGGTGGGCGCCAGGGCCCTCGGTGTTCAATATTCTGTACAGAGTCTGGAAGCCAAGACTAGACATCCCGACGCGGTACGGGCTTGGGTACGCCATCACCACCGGCGCGCGAGCGTCGAGGCCTAGCGTCCCCTGTTCTCCAGAGAGACGAGCGTGAATGAGGCCTCGCTCGTCGAGACGGCGAGGACGTTGTCGCATGCTCAGAACTTGAACGACGCGCCGGCGCCGGCGCCGTTACGCATCCAGACGGGACTCACGTACTGCAGCCCCGCGGTCTCCGTAGCGGGCGCTGGTGCATCGGCCGCTTTCTTTTTGTTAATGATGCCCAGGGCGATCAACGCGCCACCGGCTGCGAGGAACACACCGCCGCCGATCAACCCACCGAGGGTCATCGCGTTGTAGGCACCGAGGCGGTTTTGCTTCGTAAAGGTATCGTTGTCTGCGAAGTCGCCCTCGGGAAAGCCCGAGGCGGTGTTGTTGGAGGACGCGCTCACCAAAGAGTTGGCCGCGGAGTTTCCGAGTGCGATGCCGGTGATGCCGACCGCGAGCCCTGCCACGCCTACCACCGAGAGCCCGATGCCTGCGATGAGCATAGGATTTTTCTCTTTGGCCGGGGCTCCGTCGTCAACCTCGCCATCGGCGTTGCTGCTGGCTTCGCGCTGCTCTCGCTGGGAGGTGAGATCGGGGGCGTCGTCTTCTTCGGGGGGAGTCTCGGCAGCGATGGGGTTCTCTTCTTTGACGTTGGCGCACCCGGAGAGCGCGATCTCACCGAGGACCTTTTTCGCCTCCTCGATGTTGTCTGCCTTGCTCTCTCTGGTCTCATAGGTGACGTAGTGTCTGAAGTACTCGTCGGCCTTTACGCAGTCGCCGAGCTTCCACGCCGCCGTGCCGACCTTGAAGGCGAACCCGTGCTTGCCCGGCACGAGGAAGTAGGCTTCCTCGTATTTGTTCATCGCAGTTAAGAAGTCTCCGGCTTTGAACGCGCTCTGAGCCTCGATATAGTAGGTCTTCGCGAGTGCAGACTTTTCTTCGTCCGACATCGTCGAAGGATCTTGCGTCGTGGATGCGGCGAAGGAAGCGGCTGCTGCGGGATGAATAGGCGCCGCGATAAACGCGGTGGAGAGGGAGAGGGAGAGAATGCGTTTCATTGGGTTAGTTCCCTAGAGATCGTCGAAGTCATCCGCGGCGGGCTTCTTGGCCGTTGACTTTTTCTTCGTTGTCTTTTTGCGACGCTTTTTGCGCGTTCGAGTGGTTTTCTTCGGCTCGGGAGCAGGCTCAGCTTTTGCTTCCTCCTTGGCCGCGTCGGCGGCTGCAGCGTCGGCGGCTGCGGCGTCGGCGGGTTGGTCCGTGGCGGCTGCCGCGTCCGGTGAGGGCGCAGGGGTTGGGGCGGCCGCGACGGGTGCAGGCGCAGGCGCGGGCGCGGGCGCGGGCGCTGCTGCCGGCGCGGTGGCGGCGGGTGC
>JBDQGY010000176.1:0-9360 GCA_040265175.1 Nannocystaceae bacterium | reverse complement strand
CTCCCCGCTTAGCGAGGAGGTCATCAAGATATCTCGCGGGTCCACGTCAAGGGTGTTGGCAAGTTTGCGCGCGACCGTGCCCCGCTTCGCCGCACCCAGCTTGTCGCACTTGGTGACGCAAATCAGCGTCGGGAGTTCGCGGGCTGTCATGAGATGCAGCATGCCGAACTCGCCGTCGCGGAACTCGCGGCGAACGTCCACAAGCAACACCATGCCTCGGAGCGCCGTCCGTCGCTGAAGATAGCCCTCCACCATGGGTCCAAACCCCTTGCGGATGTCCTTCGCCGCCGCAGCGAAGCCGTAGCCCGGAAGATCTACCCAACGAAAGCTCAACGACTGCCGCTCGGGCCCGATCATGCGGATATTGAACATGTTGAGCAGTCGCGTGCGCCCTGGTGTACGGCTCACGCGCGCCAGCCCCGTGCGACCGCTGAAGGCGTTCAGGAGGCTCGACTTCCCCACATTGGACCGCCCCGCCACGGCGATCTCGGGGAGCTGATCGGCCGGCGCCTGCGCCTCGTCTGGGGCGCTCATCTCGAATCTCGACTCGACGACGCGCCAATGATCTCGTTCCTGGTTCCCCATGGATCGGCGGAGCATACCCCACGGAGTCGATGGCTTCCCGCGGATGGGGTAGGCTCACCTTTGATGAGGATCTACGGGCTCACGGGCGGGATAGGGAGCGGCAAGTCCACGGTGGCCGCGCTCTTCAAACGCTGTGGGATCCCGGTGTTGTCCGCCGACGCCCTCGCCCACGACGCGGTGTCTCCGGGCACCGACGGGTTGCGGGAGGTGGTCGAGGCGTTCTCGACAGATATCCTCCACGCCGACGGCAGCCTCGATCGGAGAAAGCTTGGGCAGATCGTCTTTAACGATCCTGCCGCGAAACGACGCCTCGAAGGTATCGTACACCCCCGGGTGCAGGAGCGATTCTTGGAATGCGCCCGCGAACTTTCTGGTGAAGGCGCGCAGGCCATGATCTACGAGGTCCCAATCCTCTTCGAGCGCGATCTCGACGCCATGTTCGCCGCCACCATCCTTGTCTGCTCTTCCGAGGCCGAACGGATCCGTCGGGTGACGACACGCGACGGCGTCTCGGAGCGAGAGGTCCAAGACCGCATCCACAACCAACTCCCCGACCTCGACAAGCGCGCGAGGGCAACCTACGTCATCGATAACGACGCAGAAATGGACGCGCTTCGCGATCAGGTCGCGGCCCTCGCGTTTGAACTCTTCGGACAAGAAATGACCGCGGCCCCTGACACAAGCGGAGAGGAGTCCCGCTCGTGACCACGGGTCACGTCTCCTCGCGTCCGCTGGACGGCGTCGTCGTCGTCGACGCGACGCGAATGCTCCCCGGCGCAGTGCTCGCGCGGAACCTCCTCGATCTTGGCGCCCACGTGATTAAAGTAGAGGACCCGCGCATGGGCGATCCGATGCGATTGATGCCTCCCCTGCATGACGGAATCGGCCTTGGGTTTGTCACCCACTACCGGGGCGCCTGGTCGGTCGGGCTCGACTTGAGACGAGAAGACGATTCCGCGAAGTTCCGTCGCGTGGTCGGTCAGGCAGACGTCGTCGTAGAGAGTTTTCGACCGGGCACCATGAAGCGGTGGGGCTTGTCGCTCCAATCCCTCCGAGAAGAGACGCCGCGCCTCGTCACATGCTCGCTGCCCGGAGTCCCCGATCACTGCCCGGGAGAGGTGGGACACGACCTCAATTATGTCGGTGCGCTCGGGCTGCTCGGACATCTGGGCACTCCCTCCGGCCGCGCACCGTCGATTCAACTCGCGGATGTCACCGCGGGGCTGCTCGCCACAAGCGGCGTCCTCGCCGCTCTGTTGAAGGCGCAGCGCACCGGTCTCGGCGTTCACGTATCTCAGCCCCTCGCGACAGCGCCGCTGCCCTTCTTGCACTGGTCCCTGGCCGAGCACACCCTCTCCGGTGCAAGCACGGCCACAACTGTGCTCGCTGGCGACCTTCCCTGCTACCGAACGTACCGTTGCGGCGACGACCGACTGCTCTCCGTGGGATGTCTTGAGCCCAAGTTCTGGCGCGCCATGTGTGCGCACCTCGGACTCGAAGACCACGCCGCCGCCGGTCTCGACACCGGGCCCCGTGGTGCCGCGGCGGTGGAGGCCGTCTCCACCCGGCTCCGTGCGCAAGACATGGACGTGTGGGTCGCTGAGTTGAGAGGCGCAGGCCTCCCCGTCGGGCCCGTTCACGAGCCGAACAGCCCGGGAGTCATCGCAGAGCTTGACCGACTTGACCCAGTATCGACAGACGGAAAAGACGCCTCGAGTCCCGACGGGCCCTCGCGGAGTTTCTTCTCTCCAGAGATCGGTCAGGCTCCCGTTGCATCGGCCCCGCGCTTGAACGAACATGAGGAGGCCGTAGCGACCTGGATCAAGGAGCAACAATGACAAGCCCAACGCCACAGACAGCCCTCGAAAAAGTGGACGCCGCGACGAGCCTCGTCAAGAATTCTTCTAAACGAGAGCTGATGCCACCTTCGGAGAGCGCTCCCGCCGCAGAGGAGCCGACCGATAATTTTTGGCGATCGTCGTTTTGGGGACTCGTGATCGCCGTCACGATGGCCGCGGCAGGATTGCTCGCCCGCCGATGGACTTGAGGCGAGACGCGCCATGATGGGCGCGGCGTCAATCAGCTCAGCTTCGTCTTCGTCACGACCCCGCGGAACATGCTCACGGTACGGTCGAGGCTCTCTTGAACCTCGGCGAGCGCGCGAACATCTCGGCCTTCAAGATCTAGCTTGGCGCGCGCGACGACGGCCTCGGCCTTGCTGATCGCGTCCCGACCAAAGCTGGTCCCGCTCATGACGTCGCGAACCTCCGGGAACAGCGCCTCCACCTCTTCGACGACCTTGCGCACCTGCAGCTGTCCCCGCTCCAAATCCTCATTTTTTTTCACATCGAGCATGTACTCGTGACTCTGGGAAACAAGCGTGCTGAGTTCCTCTTCGGTCAGCCCCGACGTCGCGGTGACGGTGATGCTCTGCTCCCGACCGGTCTTGAGATCGCGAGCCGCCACGGAGACGATCCCGTCGGCGCTGATGGACAAGGTGACATCCACTTCGACTTGGCCGCGGGACGCCTTCTCGAGCCCTGTCAAGATGAACTCACCGAGAAGTTCGTTCTCCGCGGCCTTGTCACTCTCTCCTTGCAGCACGAGGATCTTTACGGAGGTCTGGTTGTCACGGACCGTCGTGAAGATGTGACTCGCGTTGGTTGGGACCGTCGTGTTTTGTCCAATGAGCTCGTGGAAATAGCCACCGGAGATCATGATCCCAAGGCTGTGCGGGGTCACATCGAGGAGTAGCAGTTCGGTCGACCCTTGCGTCAACGCGGTCCCTTGAATGGATGCTCCGAGCGCGACCACCTCGTCGGGATGAACACCTCGGCATGGCTCTCGCTGGAAGAACTTCGTCACGCTCTCTTGGATCAGCGGCATCCGCACCATGCCCCCCACCAAGATCACATCGTCAAGATCTCGGGGGCTGAGGTTGGCCTCTTCGAGCGTCTTGCGACAGATCTGAATCGTGCGGTCGACCAGGTCCTTGGTCAGGTCATTGAGTTGGGTCCGCGTGAGCGTTTCTTGGAGGTGGTGGGTGTCCCCGTTGGGCATGGTGTACAAGAATGGCAGATCTACGCTGCTCTCCGAGACCGTCGACAACTCACAGCGAGTCTGCTCTGCCGCGTCTCGGATCCGCTGGAGGGCCATCCGATCTTCCCGCACATCGATCCCGGTCATCTCACGAAAACGCTCAACGAGCCACCCGCTCACCCGTTCATCAAAGTCTTCGCCTCCGAGGAAGGTGTCCCCCGCGGTCGAGATGACCTCAAATACCCCGTTGCCGATGTCGAGGATCGACACGTCAAAGGTCCCACCCCCGAGATCATAAACCACCACCTTGCGCTCGAGGTCTTTACCAAATCCGTAGGCGAGCGCGGCCGCCGTGGGCTCATTGATGATGCGAATCACCTCGAGCCCCGCGATCCGCCCAGCGTCCTTCGTGGCCTGGCGTTGATTGTCGTTAAAGTAGGCGGGCACGGTCACCACTGCTTTTTCAACGGACGCGCCCACGTACTGCTCCGCCACGAGTTTAATCTCCTGGAGGATGAAGGCGGAGATCTCTGGGACAGAATAGACCTGGTCTCGCATCATGATGCGCACGTCTCCGTGCGGACCCTCCACGATCATATACGGGCAAGACTGCTGAACCGTGCGAGCGGGCGGTGAGTCCCACTTTCGTCCGATCAACCGCTTGGCCGCAATGATCGTGTTTCGTGCGTTCGTCACCGACTGCCGCTTCGCGATATGCCCCACGAGCCGGGTGCCGCTCTCTGAGGTGGCGACGATGGATGGCGTGGTGGTGTAGCCCCCTTTGTTGGGGATCACAACAGGGGCGCCATCCTCCACCACCGCGACAACACTGTTCGAGGTTCCAAGATCGATGCCAACGACGTAGTCCATAGAATTCAACGGTGCGCGCCCTCATCTTAGGGGATGGAGAGACTTTTGAGAAGCTTGCGAATCGCGGGGGTGTCTCCGAGATATTTCTCGGCTTGGCGCGCCGCACTCCGAGCGGAGGTGCGGAGTCCCGCGGCACGAAATGCGATCGCCGCGGCATAGTTGGCCCGCCCCGCGAGCGCGGCTGACGACCCTCCCTCTTTCTCGCGTCGGCCCAGCTCCGAAAGCGCGGCCATCGCGTGTTCACGGGCTTGCGCGGAGTTGTGATCCGCCATGGAGATCGCGGCCTCTGAGAGGTACTCCAGACTCGGCGCTAGTCTCGCTGCTTCGTCGAACAAAGCGGCGGCCTCCTTCGACCGATTCTCCTTACGCGCCTTTACTGCCCTCGAATAGGCTTCCTTACTCCGCGCCTTTTTCATTTTTTGCTCGTCCGCTTCGATCTGCAGCCGCAGCTCCGAGCCAGGTCGCAGCATCCCCTTCGCGTTATGCAAACTGGCGAGCGCCTCTCCGGGCCGCCCCGCCTCAAACTCCTTCAGCGCTTGGGCACGTAAGGCCTCGATGTGGTGCTCACGATGCTCGACATTTGTGGTCGCGCGCTTTCGCGCTCGCTGAAGGGAACGCTCCTTATTTCGTTTTGAGCGCCGAAGCGTCGATGCTTTTTGACGCGCGAGCTCAAACTCCTCGCTGTTGCGCTTCTCCGCGAGCACCTCTTCGCATTTTTGTGACTCCTCCTCAAACCACGAGGACATGATCGCGTCCCGCTGCGACGGGTCTTTGAGCGTGGTGAACGAAGACTTCGCGAGGGTGAACAGACGCTCGAGATGGCGCGAGTAGTCGCCGAGGTCTTGCCCAAAATAGGCGTCCGGGTGCAGTTTTCGGCTCAACGCGTGGAAGGCTCTCTTGATCCGTCGCACGTCCTCTGTCGGCCCGATACCCAGCACGCGGAAGGCGTTGAGATTTTCGCCGAGCTCCACCGCGGCGAGCACCGTGCGCTGAAACTCAATGTCGAGCGCGATGCCCTGTTCAAGCCGAGGGTCGTCCGCGGTGACGGGGGCAACCTCGGGAAGCCCGGTCGGTTCCGGTAACGCTTCCACGACCCGACCTCGATGCGCATCGGAGCGCAGTGGCTCCGCGCGTACCGCCTCGGCCTCTCGCCCGTCCGTGTGCGCATCGTCGGCCTGCGGCGCGACATCTGCGACTCCCGCCTCGTCCGCGGGCACCTCGGACGAGGGAGGGGGCGCCTCCTCCTCGCGCTCCTCGAGCGTCGCGTCTCGCGACCCCTCCACAGGGACGTCTGGGCTCGTGAGTGCTCCAAGCTCGATCAAACGAGCCACGCTCCCCTCCACGTCGCCAAGCCCGATGCAGCGCGTCTTCAACTGAGCGAGGGTCATCTCTTTGGTCATCAGCGAGAAGACATAGAACTCCTGCGGCTGCAAAGGCAGCGTCGTGGGGTCGACCTCCCCCACACGGAGTTCCGAATCAGGCATGAGAGGCACGCCGCAATTATCGTTCACCGCCGCACGTGGCGAAAGGGTCTCCCGCCGATTCGGTGGCGAGGCTCGCGCATATCAGGTACGATCGCCGGGGCGTGAAGCTGCGAATCCTTTTAGACAGGGACCAAGATTCCGGGCTCGTGCCACCCGGTTTCGGCTGGCAGCGTATGGCCGCGTTTCTGTGGTGCGGCGCGTTCCTCGCGGGGTGTGCCGGTGCCAGCAAGGGACCGGGCCCGAGTGGGTGGACCCAGCCCCCGGAGGCGCTGGCCATCGCGTCGGCGCAGCGGACCCTCGACCAGGTGAACGACGAGGCGACGTTGAACGCGCTCGAAGCACGGGACACCGACCCCGTACGCGCCAAACTCCCGGAGCGGAGCGGCCGCAACATCGCGCGCGAGTACAAGCGAGCCGCCCGTCGTCTCCAGCGGCTCGGCGATCGCGTGGGAGTTATCGAGGCCCGCGTCCACGAGGAGGACGGGCGCCGAGTGGTCACCGCCCTCACCTTGCACCGTCGGCGCTCGACCCTCACCAAGATCGTCTTTCAATGGGCCTTCGACGCCGACGGCCGCTTCGAGGTGCTGTCCATCCAACGACACCCGTGGCCGCACGAGATTGGAGAAGTCGCGGAGGACTACCTCAGCGTCAATCGCTTTCGCTTCCCGCTCGTTGGAGAATGGGACGTCCTCCACGGAGGTCGAACCTTGGCGGTAAACAAGCACTTTAACCACGCGCAGCAGCGATGGGCCTTCGACTTCGTGGTCCGCGAAGATGGAGAGCTGCGCGCGCCCGGCTCCAAGTCCAACGAGAACTATTACGGACATGGCGGGACCATCGTCGCGCCTGCGCCCGGTGTCGTCGTATTCTCCCGCGACGGGATGCCCGAAAACCTCCCCGGGGAGCGGGGAAAGCTCGGGGGTAACGGCGTCGTCATCGATCACGGATTCGGGGAGTTCACAGCGCATTGGCACATGATCAACGGCACGGTCACGGCGAAGGTTGGAGATCGTGTCGAGTACGGCCAAGTCCTCGGGAAGGTGGGGAACTCCGGGAGGAGCACCATGCCCCACCTGCACGTCCACCTCGTCTCTGCCGCGCCAGGGGAGTCCCCCCAAGCGCTCCCCCTCGAGTTCCACGACGTGGTCGTCGACGGTGTGCCGAAGCGCCGATTCATGCCTCCGCGCCCGACAAAAGTCCGACAGCGCGCCGACGGCGATTCCCGCCCGAAGCGTGACAAGCGGCCGCTATTCGACCTTTGACGCTGATTCCTTGCCCCGTCGCCTCGGCGACGGGCTCTCCCGTGCTTGCAAGCACCTCACTCTCGGGCAACGCTACGTGCGATGTCGAATCCACCACTCGTCCGTAACGCCGGGACAAAACACGAGGGGAGCGCCGCGACCTCACCCTACCCCATGAGTCGGCTGGCCCCCATCCACGATCTCGTGGACGCCGCGCGTGAGATTCAATCTGCCGACGAGGTCATCGGGACCGCCGCGAACGCCAAACTTGAGGTCATCGTCGCCCAGATACGCGCGCTGCAAGAGCAGGCTCGCACCGTCCTGACCTCCGCCAGACAAAACGCCTTGCTGCATCGCGCAGGCTGCGGCTTCTCAAAGCGCGTCGGCGCGGTCTACCACCTGTATCACCGACACGAAGGGGACGCTTATTTCTCCATGCTCTCCCCCTCGGACTGGCGAGGCTCGCCCCCCCATGACTTTGAAGGCAGCTATCGCCTCGAACCCGACATGTCGTGGACTCGCGTGGACGGCCGCGACGCGCCCGCACCCCGAGAACGATTCAGCGTCGCGGCTCTCGTCGCGGAACCGGTGAGCGGCTTCCTCGACGAAGCCTAGTTGCCGTCACCCGAGTCTTCTCGCCCGGTCGGTCTCGTCCCGTCATCCGCGGCATTCGTGTGCGAAGCACGCGGGTGCGCGCTCTCGTAGACCTCGGAGATCCGCCCGATGTCGAGGTGGGTGTACACCTGCGTCGAGGAGAGGCTCGCGTGGCCGAGCATGTGCTGGATACTCCGAAGATCGCACCCGCTTTGGAGCAGATGGGTCGCGAAGCTGTGGCGCAACCCGTGGGGTCCGATCACCGCCCGCGTCCCCGCTGCGACACACGCTCGCTCGACCACGGTCCGGATCGTTCGGGGCGAGATCCGCCCGCCCCGCACCCCCAAAAACAGCGCCTCGGGGGGCGAGGTTGGCCGAACGATTTGCTCGCGTGCACGGAGCCATTTTTGCACCGCTCGCGCCGCGCTTTTGCCGGCGGGCACCACACGATCCTTGCCACCTTTGCCTGAGACCACCCGAACGAAGAGCAACGCCCCCTCCCACCTCATCGACGCGAGGTCCAACGACGCGCACTCAGACACGCGCAGCCCCGCCCCGTAGATTAGTTCGAGCATCGCTCGATCACGAAGATCCCGAGGCTCGCTGCCATCAAAATGTTCGATGAGACGCGTCACATCCTCCACCGGCAACGCCACCGGGAGCGGTCGAGGACGCTTCGGGTGCCGGATCAACTCGACAGGATTCTCTGGCAGCAATTGTCGCTCCCTGCAAAAGCTCCCCAGACGTCGAAGCGCCGACAGGCGCCGCCCTATGGACCGCGCCCCGTAGCTCCCATGGATCTCGGCCAAGTGCGCGCGAACCTCCCGAACGTTGAGGTCCTCGACGCTTGGCTCTCGTTCACGGCGACACTCGACGCTCTCTAAAAACGAGTCGAGGTCTTTGCGGTACGCGCGCAAGGTGTTGGGCGACGCCCTCACCTCGTGCTCGAGATGCTCCAAAAAATCCGTGACCACGGCCCGCACGTGTTCAGGCTACCCCCGTCCCGGATTTGGGGCCACCTTTTGACGATCGCGGCCCTCACCGCCCGCACGCGACGTCCGCCCGCACGTCGACGCCTCTCCCTTCGAGCACCCCAAGCGCCGCGCAGTCATCCTCGGTGAGAAGCGTCTCGCGGACATCAAGGAAGCTCTCCGCGCCAAAGCCGGGGATCTCCGCGATCGCGGCGACGGACTCGATCGAGGTCCGAGGCGCGTCAAGACGACGCAAGGAGAGCACACCCGCAAGTGGCGCGAGCGTGTCGAGCGGGTTGTCGCCGACCCGAAGATCCTCCACGCCGGACCACAACGCCGCCTCGGGGAGCCCCGCGAGCCCATTGTCAGACGCGCGAAGGATCTTGAGGGAGGCGACCCCCACGACGTCAGCCAGCGACGTGATCCCCGAGCTTGAAATATCCAAATCTCGCAGCGCCGTGAACCCGCCCCCCAGCGCCTCCAGTTGCGTGTTTGTGAGTGGGGTCCCCTGCAAGGAGAGCGTCGAGTGTCGCCGTGAACGAGAGCCAAGCGTCGAGGACCTCAACGTTCGGGAGG
>JBDQGY010000175.1:0-9377 GCA_040265175.1 Nannocystaceae bacterium | reverse complement strand
GGGCCACACCCGATCCCATCCCGAACTCGGTAGTTAAGCCCTCCAGCGCCGATGGTACTGCAAGGGGAACTTTGTGGGAGAGTAGGACGTTGCCAGATTTATGCCCCGGTCCAGAGATGGACCGGGGCTTTTTTTTTGGTTGGGCCACGAAGTGCCCTCCAGCATCCCATGCCTCCCATTGCTGGTGAGCACCTTGAGGGCACTTTGAGTTCGCGGTGGACCGGTCCATTCATAACGCGGCGGTTCATGTCATCATGATGGAGAGCATGCCGTCCGGTCGTCACGAGGAGAGGGAGCTGCTGAGACGGGGGAGTGTGGGGCTTCGGAGCGCGCTGCCGATCGTGCTCGTCCTCGGCGCTACGTTCGCGTGTGGCAAACCTGCGCTCGAGGGGGAGACGTCAAGCGCCGCCAAGGGGCTAATTAGCGAGCGGGAGACACTACCCCGGGTCGAGAACACGGCTGGTCATCGAGATATTGATGGTCTCGACGAGGGCGTGTGGAAGCCGCCACGCTATCCCCCGATGGAAGGCCTGGATGGCGCCATGCAGCGCCTCGCAGAGGGGGACTTGGAGTCGTCACTGCGCCGTGTACGAAAGGCAGGGATCGATCTTGGGTCCACGGATAAATCTGACCTCGGCGCGCTTTCCTCGACGGCGCTCGCGGGGTTGGCCCGCGCGGCCCTTATGGAGAAGCGGCCCGAGGCGGCTGTCGCATTGTTGGAGAGCCTGCGAGGTCGTGGCGTTCCCTACGAAGGCGACCCGGTGCTGCTCGTGGAGCTCGCGCGCGCTCGTGAGATGCTCGCAGACAGGCAACGTGAAGCGGGGGATGAGGCATCCGCGGCGGAGCACCTGCGCGCAGCGCTCAACGCTGCGAACGTCGCGCTCAAAGATCCGCGCAATTCGGATGTCGCGCCCCACGAGATGTTCGTCGCGCGCCTCTGGAGCGCGCTCGCCGAGGTCTCTGATGACGTGGACGAGCGTGCACGCGCCCTGGGGGTGCTGGGGAGGGTGATCGATACGTATCCGCGCTACCCCAAGCGAGGTGCGCTGATGCTTGAGCGGGCGCGGATGCTGGCTCAGCACGGAGGTTCTCCAGCTCAGATCGCGGATGCCTACCGAACGGTGATAATTGAGCGAGGTGAGGAGCCTGTGGCCCGACGGGCGGAGGAGGCGCTGTCGAGCTTGCTAGAGAGATCGAACCCCGACGCTCCCCCCGAGCTGCTGACCGTCGAACAGCGGCTCGAGCAGGCCTCGAACGCCCATGATCGCTTCCAGCCTGCCTTCGCGTTGGAGATTTTGGAGCGCTACGTATTGGGGCGCCCTGACATCTCTGAGGAGACCCGATTCGACGCGTATTTCGTGCGAGCGAGGTCGCGGTTTCGTGCGCGGGACTACGCGGGGTGCGTGGAGGATATGGAGCGCGCACGCGTCCGCTGGTCTCGCGAAGACTACTGGGAGCAGTATGAGCGATGTCTCCGCTACGGCGGAGAGCATGCGCGGGCTTCTCAACTCTGGGCCGATCGGGCGAGGAGGGAGAAGTCTTCTACGAAGGTCAACCGTGCCCGCTGGAAGGCCGTGACTCGCGCCGTGATCGGGGGGGACTACGAGCTGGCCTCGACGCGTCTGGACGAGCTTGGAGAGAAGGCACGTCGCGGTGTGGATACGGATGAGCGAGCGTGGCTGTTGGCCTGGGTCCCCTATAGGCGAGGCCTGCTGGCACCGGCCGAGGAGGGGTTTCGGATCTATCTGCAGCGAAAGAGCCCGAACCGGAGGTTCGCGGCGGAGTATTTCCTCGCGAAGGCGATGCTGCGGAGAGGAGAAGAGGGGAAACGTACGGAGGCGATCGAACGGCTCCGTTCGTTGGAGCGTCGGGGCATGGAGAGTGTGGAGAGTCATGGAATCCTCGGCGGATTCCCGGCCTACTACGGCTTCTTGGCGCGGTGGCTTCTAGTTCGTGAGGGGCTCGAGGTGTCGGCGCCTCCACGGCTGCTCCCCGTGCCAGATTCGAACCCTCATCTGAACTACCCGTCCGCGCGGATGGCGTTCGCGAAGAGAAGCGAGGCGACGCGAGCCTTGCTCCCTGGGCTGGACCGGAGCGAATGGTTGCTGGCCGCCGGCTACCTCGAAGAGTCAACGCAGGCGTTTCGCATTGAGGTGAATCGGTATCTCAATGGACGGTCCTTGGCGAAGGGGAGGAAGATACGCGTCCCTCGAAGTGAGGCGCTCGCGCGAGGGCTCTCGTGGAAAGACGCGTGGGAATATCCCAAGCCGAGGCCCACACGGGAGATGATTCTTCGGCTGCGTGACAACGGATTTGCGCAGGAGGTTCGCGCCGACCTTGAGGCGCTCGCCTACCTCCTCAACCAACCGCACTGGTATGCGAAGCTGCTGCCGTCGGGCCGGTACCCCCATCGGGCGCGGAACTATCTCAGGCCATTTCGGTCGGATGTGGAGCGCGCCGCGTCCGGAGCGGAGCTCGACCCCATGATTTTCTGGTCCCTCATGTATACGGAGTCTCGCTTCAATCCATTCGTCGCGTCCCAGGTCGGCGCGACTGGGCTGATGCAGATCTATCCTCCGGCGTTACGGAGGAGGATGCGCGCTCGTGGGGTATTTGACGGTTTTTTAGATGTAGACACGCTCTTCAACGCGCAGACGAACCTCGAGGCATCCGTGATGTGGGTTGAAGACTTCATGCGCCGATTTTCTGGGAACTTGGCGTTGATCTGCGCGAGCTACAACGGAGGACCTCACAACGTCGCGCGATGGGTTCGGGCGAAGCACGCGCGAGGAGAGCTCTCGATGGATGAATTCGTCGAAGAGATTGAGTTCCGCGAGACACGGAATTATGTGCGACGAGTCATCTCGGTCTACGCCGTCTACCATCTGCTTTACGACGGTCAGCTCCCTCCGGTCGAGAATGATCTCAGCGGTCTTTTTACGGCCGGCGAGTTCAAGATCGAAGAGGTTCCTGAGAAGCAATCGGCAGGAGCCACGGCCACCTCGCCGCAGCCCGACCCTCCGTGATTCGGAGCTAGCCCGTGGACGCTCGCCCAGGATGCGATCGACGCCCCACGTCAGCGCGACGGCGGGGCTTGGTCTGCGGGAGCGCGTGGCGTGCTCGTCTCGGGGTGGTCCGCGAGGAGACGGGCCTCCTCAAGGCTCGCGGCGCAGCGGAATCCGAAGTGATGATAGGGCTTGTTGGTGGGGACGTGGGGTCGCCGGGTCCAGCTCGTGGCGCACGCTCGCTTCCAGTACCAAGATCCGCCTCGAACGACCTTTCGTGATCGTTTCCCGCACGCCTGGTCCGCGGGCTGATCGCTGCACGGGCCCCGCGGGTCTGGACCTTGGCAGTCTTCGCCGCAGGCCTCCCAACTTCGTGTGTACCAATCGGAGGTCCATTCCTCCGCGTTCCCGATCATGTCGAGCAGGCCGTAGCGACCGGCGGGGCGCGAGCCGACCTCCAGCGTCCGGCCCTTCTCTGGATGTGATCCCGCTTTTGGCGTTCCACAGCTGCGTCCGCTGGCGTCCATGATGACGGCGCGCTCGCAGCTCGGAGGCTCGTTGCCCCAGGGGTAGAGCTCGCCGTTGGGTCCGCGCGCCGCTTTCTCCCACTCTGCCTCGGTGGGTAGATGCTTGCCGATGGCCTCACAGTAGGCGAAGGCGTCGTACCACTTCACGCCCACCATGGGCTGCTGGGCCCTCGAGAAGTCGTTGTAGGCGGGGCGGGCGCGGCGGCATCTCCCCGCGTTGACACACGCCTGATAGGCCGCGTAGGTCACCTCCGTCGTGTCCATGAAATAGGTCGACATGTGGATCGTGGCGGGCGGTCGATGGTTGGAGTCGTCGGCGGGTATCCGCCGCACCTCGCCCTGGGGGCAGGTCCGCCCGGCGTCAGAGCCTCGAATAAATTCACCCTCCGGGATGCAGGCCATGCCGGAGACGCTCATGGAGTCACACGCTGTCGCCACCGGCGCAGGGGGGGCGTCCGCAGCGGACGGGGGGAATAGCAGCGCGAGCAACACGCTGAAGACCTCGAGGACATCATCCATGGAAGGCCTCACGATACTCTCGCGAGGAAAACTTCGTCCAACAAAAAACACATGAAACGACAGCCACCCACGAAAGACACGCGCGCCATCTCGCTCGGCTGCCGAGGGCGCTCCGGGGCCTCAACCCTGGCTGGGCTGCTCGCGAAGGACTCAAGAGGGCGGGGTGGTGAACCAGGTGTAGGGGAACTCGTCTTCTTGGATGGGTCGAGATTTCCACATCGCGCGGCAGCGATCGACGCCCGCGTCAAGCCACTGAACAAACCCTTGCAGCGGCTGCTGCATATATCGGTAGTCCTTGTTGGTGGGCTTGGACGCGCGCGCCCGCGACACCACCGAGCGCTCGTCGACGGGGAGTCCTCGCATATTGGACCGGAACACGTCTGGATAGGACCAGTAGTCCTCCGCGTTGGACAGATAGACGTGACGAACGACGACCCCGAGTTTCTTCGCCGATTCTCCCATCCCTGAATATCCCTTATCTGACAGCATATTCCCCACGAGCGGGCGGACCCGGCCCTCTTCGATCATTGTCTTGAGGAACACGAACTGCTCTGGGTCGGTCAGAAATGTCGGGCGCGTTCTCTTGCCCATGGAGACGATGCGACGGAGTCGGCGGGCAACTTTATGTCGCGCCTCGCGAAAGACCTTGATGATGAGCGGACGCTCTTCGCGATCCGCATAGGCCTTCGAGAGGATTTCGATGGCCTCTGTTCGGTTCTCCCGGTCCCACAGCCGGATGAATTCGTCGATGGAGGAGGCGTGCTCAAAGAAAGCAATGTACGACCAGTGCAGCGCAACGACCCACCGGTCGTAGTCCGCGAGCCACGCCAAGGACGGTTTCTGCCATCCCATGAAGAGCCAGCTCTGGTCGGTGCCCACGCCAATATATCCACCGCCAATGTCCTCGATTTTTTCCGCGAACAGGTACTGATGAAGCTCATCACTCGACAAGAAGTGCGTGTCGTAGTTTTCCCGTTTTACGGCGTTGAGAACTTCGGGCACCTGATCATCCTGCGAACCCCAAAACACCGCGCGCTGGGCGGTGGAGAGTGGACCGGAGTCCGGGACTGTTAAAGAGGACGCGGTCGAGTCGACAGCGCTGGCCCTTGGCAGGGATGGTTTCGCGTCGGTGGGAGCAGCGGCGGAGTCACTGCCAGCGGGAGGTGTGACCGGCTCTGGAGGGATGTTCACGCTGGCGCTGGAGTCCACGCCAGCACGGGAGGAGGACCCCTCGTTGGAATCCACCACGGGGGAGCCGCTGCAGCCAAAGAGGAGGAGCGACATCGTGAGCGGTGCGAGACGCAGCGGAGCGCCGCAGGTGTGGAGAGACAAAAGCTTCACGTGTCGACCCATGGGTATGCTCAGCAAAACATGCCGGGAGCGCTCCTCCAAATACAGGGGGTATGGGGCGTCGTCGCGATGGGGCGGCGTATGGATCGCGAAGTGAAAACACGCCAAATTTGTGGAATTGGGGCGCTGAGTGAATAAACTAGGGGAGTCGAGCGTGCATATCGGGGCGATTTTTGAGCGGCAGGATGAACATCACAGTCCGAGCACATAAGGCGCTCCTCGTCGCGGGCGCGACCACGTTTGTCCTGGGCACGACATGTGTCGCAGAGGCCACGGCTGTCCAACCTCAGTCGACCGACGACCGGACGATTGTTGAGATGCCGCAATCAGCGTGCGCGCTTGGCGCAGACTGTGAGGGGCAGTCCTCTCAGCCGCTCCCCGTGTCGACGAGCGTAGGTCCGATGATGCACGCGATGGCGCCCGGCGAGACCCTCGGGGACGTCGCGTATCGCTACCGATGCACGTGGAACGAGCTCGCGGAGTTCAACCGCAGCAACCCTTACCTCATCCCCGAAGGGCACGTCGTGACGATCCCAAACTGTGGTGCCAGCGTCGATGGTCGGTGGAGCGTCGGACGGGAGGTCAGCGTCGACCCCACGCCGGGCAAGCGCTACCGAGTCCGCGGCGGCGAGTCGTTGGAGCGACTGGGATTGCGCACAGGCTGCAGCGTCCTTGAGTTGGTGGAGGCGAATCGATACGACGATGATTTTGTCTTCAGCGGAGGGCTCCTTGAGATCCCCGACTGCGTGGGTGAGGAGCATGAGCCGGCGCTCTCCGTTGTACCCGCCTCATCCTCGCGCTACCTCGTCAGCGGCGCAGACTCTCTCGGTGGGATCGCCCAGTACACTGGATGCTCGCGACGCGCCATTCGCCGTGCGAACGCGCTCAAAGATTTCTACGTCGAGCCAGGCTCGGCGCTCCAGATCCCCGACTGCAGCGACCCGAAGAATCAGCCCTCTGAGCTCTCGGTGCGCACGGGCTCCGGCGTGAACACATCCTGGCTGCGCGAGCTCATGCTCAGTGAGCAGTTTCGACCACCGAAGAGGTTCAAGGCGTTGGTCACGATTGTGGATTTCGAGCAAGGACCGAAAGGCCGTCGCGTGGCGGGAGAACGACGCTTCGCCTATGGAGGCACCGCCGATGATGCGCGCGGATGGAATCCAGCGAGCACCGTCAAGCTGTTCTCGGCCGTGGCCGCGCTGCGCCGCTTGAGCGGCTACGGGTTTACGCATCACGCGACCGTTGAGATCAAGGGGCGGAAGGGGGCGCACGTATGGAAGGTGGAAGACCTCGTTCGTGAAGCGCTGGTGCCGAGCAACAACATCGCCCACAACCATCTCGTGCAGCTTGCGGGCTTTGACTACTTAAACCAGGACTTCCTCTCGGAGCGAAATGGATTCCGGCACAGCGCCATCCTACGCGCCTACGCGACGCGAGCGTGGCGTGAGATGGGGGAGGCCTCGTCGCTGCGCGAGACGCCCCCGCTCGTGGTCCGTGAGGGCGACAAAACGCGATCGTTCCGAGGGTCGGTCGGTCGCTACGAGCCCGACTGTAAGGGCGCGTGCACGAGCCTCCTCGATCTCAGTGAGTCTCTTCGCCGGGTGATGCTCGACGAGCTCCCGCGGCGACGTCGCTACGGGCTCCCCGAAGACACCCTTCGTTTCCTTCAGGAGGTGTTGAGTGAAAAGCGGATGAGGGGAGACGAGGTGGTCGACCGCCTCGCCTTTGAGTTCAACGACACACGCATTCAAATTTCGCACAAGGCTGGCTTCTCGCGGGGCTGGTACAGCGACGTCGCCTACATGGAGGCTCCCGACCGTTCCCAGGCGTACATCATCGCGCTCGCCGGCTATCCGGGTCGTCGCTCCCTCGGAGACGCAGCGGCAGTCCTCGGTACTCTTCTGGCGACGGGGAGGCTACGGTGAGTCATGCGATGGGGTAACTGCGCGAGGCGACTGCTTATCGGCGCCATCACGACGGGATCGCTGCTATGGCTGACTGCCGCGGAAGCGGCGGCGGATGGCCCCGCGGCAGGGGCGATCGTGGCGACGGTGACCGCTGCGCCAAAGACCCACATTGTTCAGTCTGGAGAGACGCTGAGCAAGATCGGCAACCGGTATGGCTGCGCCGTGCATCAATTGCAAGAGGCGAACAAGATCGAAGATCCGCGACGGGTCCGTGCGGGTCAGCGCCTTGTCGTTCCAGCGTGCAGGGCCGCGCTCACGCAAAGTCACTCGATTCGCTCAGGGGAGACGATCAGTGAGATCGCGGGCCGCTACGGCTGCGACGCGGCTCAATTGCAGAAGGTGAACAAGATTGAAGACCCCAGGAAGGTGCGGGTCGGCCAACGGCTCAGACTCCCCTCGTCGTGTAGCAATCGAGGAGAGGCGGGAGCTGTCGAGGCCTCCAGTGGTGACGAAGATCCGAGCACGCTGGGGAAGGGGTGGTATCGCGCGCAGTCGGGAGACACCCTCTCTGAGCTCGCCGTGATGAGCGGATGCTCGATCAAGACCATCCAGCGCGCCAACAAGATGGACGGCACCGCGCTGCGGGAGGGTCAACGTCTCCGCATCCCCGACTGTGGGCAAGGCGCCTCATCTTCCGGGGCGAGCCGGCCACTAACAGCGCGCGGCGCAGGGACGCTCAAGTCGGTGATGGAGCGCGCGGGCTTCTCTCCGCCGACCAAGTTCAAGGCGATGGTGACGGTCATCAACTTCGACGCCAAGCGGCATGTGAGTTCACGTCACCGCCACGAGTACGACAAAACGGCGGATGACGTATACGGCTGGAACCCCGCGAGCACGATCAAAATCTATGCGGCCGTCGCGGCTTTGCTTCGCGTGGAGCGGAAGGGGTTTTCACGGAAGGCGAGCGTGAAATTCTTCGGTGCGCAAAAGCACGAGACGACGGTAGAGGCGTTGGTAGAGGCGTCTCTCATCAAAAGCGACAACATCGCTCACAACAGGCTCGTCCAGCTTGCGGGCTTTGACAATCTCAACAGCAACTTCTTCTCTTCTCGGTATGGGTTCGAAAAGAGCGCGATTAGCAGGGCCTATGAGACCAAAAAGTGGGTCCCGCTGGGTGAACCAGTGTCCTTTCGAGAGACCCCCAAGATCGTGATTCGTGAGCGGGGAAAGCGACGGACCATCCCTGCGATGACGGGGAAGACAAAGCCAAAGTGCGCCGGCGGGGCGTGCACGAGCCTGCGGGACCTCAGTGAGGCCATGGCACGCATCATGCTCGATCAGCTGCCCTCGTCCAAACGCTACGACCTCTCTCGACCTTCACGTCGATGGCTACAGCGGATCCTTCGGGCAGAACGCAAGCGCGGCGATGAAGTGGTGGATCGGCTCTTCCGCGAGTTCACGAAGGTCAGCTCTGGTGAGGTAAAAATCTACCACAAGGCTGGCTTCTCACAGGGGTGGTACAGCGACGTCGCCTACGTCTTCGTGGGAGACCGACGACAGGCCTACATCGTCGCCCTCGCCGGCTATAAGGGGAGAGACTCTCTCAACGAGGCCGCGACGATCATCGGCAAACTCTTGGCGAACAAGAAGATCGAGTGATGGCGCGCAGAGGACAGAGGACGACGGCACGGCTTCAAGCGTTCGCGCTCGTGCTCGCGGGGCCGCTCGCGGTGTCCTTGTTGGCCGCAGTGGCTCACGGCGCGACAGAGCGCAAACCGTCGACCGCCGCACGCCTCAAGCCCGAGCCAACTCCGGGAGTCGAGTACACGGTGCGCGCGGGGGACAGCTTGGAGCGGGTGGGGGTACGCGCGGGGTGTACCGTCTGGGAGCTGCGGAACGCGAACGCGCTCGCGACGGACGTGGTTTTGATGGGCGCGAGGTTGAAGATTCCAACATGCGCGGGTGAGCGGCCCGGCGTGGCGATTACACCGATGACGCCTCGGAGTTCAGGGGTCCAGGGAGAGGCGCGCACCTCCTCCTACCGGGTTGCGGGCGGAGACACGTGGGGG
>JBDQGY010000174.1:0-9411 GCA_040265175.1 Nannocystaceae bacterium | reverse complement strand
CGTCGCCTCCGAGTCGACCGATGCAATCTACGACTCCCTTGGGACCGTTGCGATCGAAACACCGACTTCGCGGGCCGCCCCTCGAGCCGGCGGCAGCCCCCCTTGGACGGGCGGAGGCGCACGCTCGAGTCGGACACGGTTTTGTCTGGGCTCTTGCTCGCTCCCGCACACTGTCTTCAGAGACACGCGTCTTTCGCGCACCCATCATCTCCCTCCCGCCCCCAGCGCCGCTGGTGTATCTGCGACAACTCGCCACGACCTTGAGGGCTCAAAAAAGGCATGACCACGGGGTTGAAAAGACGTGGGGCCTGGCATATACGTGCCACCCCTCATGGAAACCGCGCCCAAAGAACAGCCTCCCGTCATCATCAACGACCACGTGCCGGTCCTTGGTCGCCCACTTGAGATCAAGGTGGACGAGCGGGGCGTGGAGCGTGCCATCCGCAAACTCCGCCGCGTTATGGCTGGGGAAGGCGTCCTGCGCGAGATCAAGCGCCGTCGTCACTACGAGAAGCCCTCCATCGCTTCCAAGCGGAAGTCCCGAGAGGCCGAGCGCCGACGTAAACGCCGCCTGCGCAAGGGTCCGTTCCGACCCCGCGACTAATCCGAAGCGATCTTCGAATAAAAAACCCGGCCCTGCGCCGGGTTTTTTCATTGGGGGGACGGTACCCTCGACAGCACGCGGCCGCTGGCGCCCGTGAAGAATCACCGTCGCTGCCACGCGTGCGCCAGACGATGCCCCCTCGTCCCCCCCTCTTTCCCCATGCCCAAACGCAGACGCAGACGCCGGAGATCGGTCCGCAGCTCCCTTCGGAGGTTACGCGCAGACCTGCGCCGAGCGCTGTGGCTCCTCGCCTTCCTCGTGACCGTAGGGGGCGTGATCGCCCAACAGTGTGGGTGGGCGCCCGCCTGGCCGCCCAGCCGCCGAGCCCTGACCGCCTCGGCCCTCCCAGAGAGCGGCGCGCTGCGTGTGGCCACCTGGAATCTTCGCAACTTCCCGGGCCGTGGCCAAGACCTGCAGGGTATCGCCGACGGTATGCGCGCCCTGGATGCCTCCCTCGTCGCCGTGCAGGAGGTTAAGGACGCCGACGAGCTCCGGAGCCGACTACCGGGGAAGACGATGGTCCTCTCCAAGGGCGGAGGCCGTGGTCATCAGCGGCTCGGATTCGCCTACGACCCGGCCCACCTCGCGCCCGTCGGCGCCCCCCGCGAACATCGGGAACTGACCGCGGGCGGACGCGTGCGACCGGCGCTCACCCAGGCCTTCGAGGTGCGGGCGACCGGCGCGCGCTTTGACGCCATCGTGGTGCACCTCAAGGCCATGCCCAAGGGCGCCGCCCTGCGCAAAACCCAGTGGGCACAACTCCGCGACATCGTCCGTGGGGTGGATCGCCCGGTCATCGTGCTCGGCGATTTCAACCCCGTCGGGGGCGAGGGCCGCACGGCCCGCGAAGAGTTGGCCGCCCTCGACCGTGCCCTCGCTCCGGCCAACCTCACGAGGGTCCCGGTGGAGGACGGGTGCTCCGCCTACTGGGACGGGCCCCGCCGAGACGCATGGAAAGAGCCCTCGCTGCTCGACCTCATATTCGTCCGTGGTTTTGGCGCGCAAACGTCGCTCCTCGCCCACGCGGGAGGACATTGCGCAGCCCATGCCTGCGAGTCGCTCCGCTCAACCGACGCCTACCCTGACACCTCCTTTGAAACCCTCAGCGATCATTGCCCGATCCACGTGGATCTCCCTGTCGCAGGCAACGACATCTCTGTCACACCGTAGCGGCGACGCCACCGATCGGCGGCCGAGGACCTCGCCTGCTCAAGCCTCGGTAGGCCCGAGGAGACGCTCCGCGTGCGGTGCCGCTGTTCACGCCGAGATTTTCTCGCCCTTCGCCGCGATCCGATGAAGCTTCTGCACCTTTGATCCGTCCGTGGCATCATGCACCGGCACATGGGTTGCTCGGATCGGTTTCGTGCGACGCATCGTCAATCACATCACGGGTGTTCTACAACCAAAACACCCGACTAGACTCAATTTTCAATCGTAGGAGCAACCAACCATCATGTTTATGAAAAACCGTAACTGGAGCTTTTTAGGGCTCGCGCTTATGTCTGGCATCACCCTCGGTGCCACCCAAGGCTGCGACCAAATTCAAGAAATCTGCGATCTGTCCTGTCCGGACGAGGGCATCGTACAAGGCAACGCCAGCATCTCTGGAATCGCCTCGGTCGACGCCTTCTTTGGATCGGTCATCGCCGTGCGCGACGCCTCGGCGCGCTTGCAGGGCAACATCAATAAAGAGATGCTCGGCCTCGCCACAGTGCTCGGCGTTGAAGGTGCCGCAGACCTCTCGACCTCCGACCTCTCCGCGCAGGTCTCCGCGGCGCTCGACGCAAAAATCAGCGCCAACGTCTCTGGCGGCATCTCGATCAAGGTCGCCCCGCCCAAGTGCGAGGCGAGCTTAGAGGCCAGCGTGAGCGCGGCCGCCGAGTGCGATGTGAACGTGGAGCCCGGCATGATCTCTGCGAGCTGCAACGGCTACTGCGAAGTCTCCGCCGACGTCGCCGCGATGTGCCAAGCAGAAGGCACCCTCAAGTGTGAGGGGCAAGCGCCCAACTTCGCCTGCGAGGGCAGCTGTACCGGTTCGTGTCAGCTTGAGGTGGCCGCGGGTTGCGAAGGCAGTTGCTCGGGCACCTGCGACGGCGCGTGCTCCGTGTGTGCTGGCGGCGCGTGCGAAACCGACGCCAACGGCTTCATCACCAACTGCGCCGGTCAATGCATGGGAAGCTGCTCGGGCGAGTGTCGCCTCGAAGCGGGCGGCACCTGCGAAGGTCGCTGCGAAGGCAGCTGCGAGTACACCCCTGGTGAGTTTGGCTGCGAGGCCAACGCCACCGCCAAGTGCGACGCCGCGGCCATGGTCGACATCGACTGCCAAGGCCAGTGCGAGGCGGACGTGACCCCCCCGGAGGTCAGCGCAGAGTGCCAGGCCTCCGTGGAGGCTCGCGCCAAGGCAGAGATCGAATGTTCACCTCCGAGCGTGGAGCTCTCCTACCAGTTCGCGGCGGGCATCGACGCGGACGCCCAGGCGGAGTTTAAGGTGACGATGAAAGAGGTCGCCGTCCGCTACAGCGCGATGGTGGCTGCTGTCGCCAAGGCCGACTACGTCATCGACGCCTCCTTGCAGCTCATCGCCGACGCAGGCGGTGCGGTCACGGGAGCGGTCAACGCCATCGGCGCCGACGGAAGCATCGACATCCGCGCGAGCATCGGAGTGGGTTGCGCCCTCACCGAGCTCAACGCGGTCGGATCCGCCATCGGCGGGGTCGAAGGTGAACTGAGCGGAAGCATCTCCGCCGTTGGGACCGTCGGCGGCATGCTCGGCGCCTAGGCACCACGTCGCAAGGCGACAGCCGGGCCAGCCTCTCCTTCAGGGGGGCTGGCCTTCTTCGTGGCCGAATGCCAACGGCGCGCTGGATCTCCCCCAGACCCACGCCCCACGAACGAGGCCGGCGACCCCTCCCGGGATGCCGGCCTTTAATCGCGGGACGCATCTGAGCGCCCCAAGTCTCACTGGAGAGTTGAGCCTACTGCCAAATAAGCTCGACGCGGCGATCCTTGGACCGCTCCGCCTCGGTCTGGCCCATGGACTCAAGGTCGCCCTTCGGGTTGACGCTCATGGTCTCCGCCGGGACTCCGAGGTCGGTGAGGTAGGTCTTCACCCCCTCGGCGCGGCGCTGGCTCAGCGCGATGTTGTACTCGGTGGTGCCCACGTTGTCGGCGTGCCCCTCGAGGATCACATTGCGACCCTGCTCCGCGAGACAACTGGCCGCCGCTTGAAGCGCCGCTTCGGTCGCGGGGGAGAGCTTGGGAGAGTCAAACGCGAAGAAGATGGCTTCGAGCTCGCAGAGGACCTCGTCGGAGCCCTCGCCATAGTCGCCAGAGAAGATGCACTGGCCCCCGTCGCAGATCTCGTCCATGGGGCAGTCGTCGTCGGAGCTGCAGGCAGACTCACAGCGACCGCTGTCGAGATTACAGGCGCCGCCGCCACAGTCTTCCGCCGAGGCGCACGCGCCACAAACGCCGTCGCGACACACCCAACCGCCCGTGCAGTCGTCGGAGGAGGTGCACGGAGATCCAAGCTCGCCCGGGGCGCCCGAGCCGGCCTCGCTGGCACCGCACCGGAACTCGACGCAGGTCAGGTCTTCACCGTTCTCGCCCTTGCCCACGCAATCTTCGTCGGTCGTGCAGTTTTGGCAAAGCCCCTCCACGCAGGTTTCCCCCGTCTCGCAGTGCTTGTCCTTTTTGCAGGCTGGGTACTCCGGTTTTTTGCAACCGGTGGCGCTCAGAGCGAACAGCGCGAGTGAGACTGAGAGAGTTCCTAGAAGCGATTTTGTCAGAGTCATGGTCGAGTCCTCAGGTGGGGAGAGCATACCAGAACTTGCCCCGCACAACGCGCTCCACCTCCCGCGCATCGTATTTACCGGACGCTCACGCGGACGGCGCGCTCTTGTGACCCGGATGGCTGCGGCTGTGTCATGATCTCGATCCATGGAGCTTCGACGAGGCAAGATCCTCTGCACACTCGGCCCTGCGAGCCAGGACCGAGCGACCCTAGAATCCTTGCTCGCGGCGGGCATGAACGCGGTGCGCATCAACTTTTCGCACGGCGCGCAGGAGACCCACCGCGCCACGGTCGCACAAGTTCGCGCGCTGTCTAAAGACGCGGCTGTCCCCATCGCGGTGCTCGCGGACCTTCAGGGCCCGAAGATACGCGTGGGAACCCTCCCCGATGAGGGTCTCGCCCTTGAAGATGGGGCGCCGCTGATCCTCTGCCCCACGGGCACGCCGTGCGATGAGGACCACGCCGTCTCCATCGACCATGCCACCCTCGGCGCGGAGGTGCGGGTGGGTGATCCGGTGCTCATGGACGACGGCGCCCTCGAGGCGAAGGTGGTCGCCGTGGAAAACGGGCGCATCCACTGCACCCTGCTCAACGCGGGTGTGCTCAAGTCACGCAAAGGGGTGAACCTGCCGCAGACACCGCTCACCCTCCCCTCCTTGACCCCAAAAGACGAGGACGACCTGCGATTCGCCCTGTCGCTAAACGTAGACATGATCGCGCTGTCGTTCGTTCGCCGCGCCGCGGATCTCAACAAAGCCCTCGAGATCATGGACGCTGAGAAAAGTCGCGTTCCGCTGATCGCCAAGATCGAGAAACCCCAAGCAGTCGAACACCTCGATGAGATCATCAACACCGCCGATGGCGTCATGGTCGCCCGTGGAGACCTCGGCGTGGAGATGGGCCCCGAGGAGGTTCCGATCATCCAAAAGACGGTCATCGAGCGCTGCAACGCCCGCGGCAAGCTCGTCATCACCGCCACCCAGATGCTCGACTCGATGATCCGCAATCCCAGGCCCACCCGGGCAGAGGCCTCAGATGTCGCCAACGCGGTACTCGACGGTAGCGACGCGCTCATGCTCTCGGGCGAGACGGCGGTGGGCGTCGATCCCCCCAACGTCGTGGCCACCATGGACCGCATCATCCGACGAATGGAGCGCGGAGAGCGCTTGTGGCAGGGTCCGCGCGTCGACATGGGCTTTGGCCACGGTCCCAATGCTATCGCCCGGTCGGCGGTGGAGTGCTCGTCAAGCCTCGATGGAAACGCCGCCATTGTGGTGTTCACCGGCTCCGGGGGCACCGCGAGGCTGATCTCCGACTACCGCCCAAAGGTCCCCATCATCGCCTACACACCCAACTGGAACACGTATCAGAGCCTCTCTTTGTACTGGGGCGTAATTCCAAGGTTTTTAGAGATCGCCAAGGACCGGGAGGAGCATATTTTTGAAGAGCTCGACCTCGCCGTTCAGCGCGACGGATTTGTCCCGCGCGGCTCCACTGTCGTGATGGTCATGGGCTTCCCGATCAAGGCGCGAACGTCGGTGAACCTCATAAAACTCCACCGCCTGTCTGAGTGCTTGCCCACAGACTAAAGCCGTGATAGCTACCCCATTCCAAACCCACACGCGAAGGTGGTGGAATTGGTAGACACGCTAGACTAAGGATCTAGTGGCCGCAAGGCTGTGAGGGTTCAAGTCCCTCCCTTCGCACCGAGAGCCCCTTTTGGGGCTCTCTTCATTCTTGGGCATCGATTCACTCAGAGCCCACCGGCTCCTCCGGGGGGCGCTTTTCGCTATGATGCCGAGACGTGCTCCACGCATCATCGCCCCAGCGCCGCGCCCGCGGCGGTCAGCAGATCGCCTCGCGTCTGCACTCGGTGACGAGTTTTTATCTCGCGCTGGCGATCGCGGCGTTCTTTTGGCACGGGGCCACCCAAGACACCAACGACATCTGGAGGCTTGAGCCCACGCAGTCCGCCGCCACCATGCTGGCTACGGCCGCGTTGGGGATCGCCGTGGGGTTCGCCGTGGTCCGCACCTTTCGGTGGATGGAGCCCCGCTATGTCTGGCTCCACCGGCTGCGCCACGAATTCCGCGACGTATTGGGCCCCCTCTCCCATCGTGAGATTTTTGCGCTGGCCGCGGCGTCCTCCGTGGGTGAAGAGCTCTTGTTTCGAGGCGCCATGCTGGACAACTGGGGCCTCATCGCGAGCACTCTCGTCTTCGGCCTGATCCACGTGCCGCCGCGCTGGTCACTGTGGCCGTGGACCGCCTCCGCCCTCGTGATGGGGCTCGTGTTGGGTGCGCTGACATTGATGACTGGAAACCTGGGCGCGGCGGTGCTCGCCCACTTTGTGGTGAACTACCTCAACCTTGGCCACATCGCGCGGGCCCAGCGAGACTCGGGCGGCGCACGAGCAGGAAGTAGCGACTCTTCGGGGCTGAACAACCTGAGCCCGGGGACGACCCCTGAGCACGCGCCGGTCGACCCCTGAGTGCTCGCCTCCCCCCTCTACGCGAACTCGCTCCGGTGCTCCATTTACGCCGAAAACTTGGTCAACGGGTTCGAAGGGCCATGATGGGCCATGGCCACACGCCGGCGAGATTTTCTGTCACTTTGGGGAGGCGCCGTCGCAGTGCACGCCGCCGCCGGCTTGATCTCCCGCCCCGCTCGCGCCAGCAGCCTGTCGCTGTCGAGTCGAGTCGAGCGGTTGTACAGCCCACGCTTTCATTTTGACGAAGGCGGCGAGCCGTGGACGACCATCGGGTTGGTCGAGCACGCCCGCACGGTGAACCTCTCCGCGCAAGGCGGGCTGAGCGTGCTGCCCTCCGGACCGGGCGGCACCTCGATCGCGGCCGGCTCCGCCTGGACGATCTCCCTCGAAGACGCCTCGCCCGCCCAACAACGCTTTGAAATCGCTCTCGAGTCCTTCGGCCCCACGAGGATTCGCGAGGCCACCGCCGCCCGCAATAAGTGGAAGGCCAAGGGCCTCACTGTCCACCAGCGAGAGATGGGGAGCTTGTTCGGCGTCGGGGGACGTGTCCTCGACACCCGGCGGTACATCTTGACCGCAGAGGCGGAGGCCTCCAGCGACTCGGAGGCGTCACGTCGCGCGAAGGTCCTCCGTCAACGACATGGAGCTATCGGCACGGTGCACGCGTTTTTGCTGCGTCAACCCACCGGCCGTCTCGTCGCACGCGACCGCGACGGGAACGCGATCGTCAAAGCCCAGCAGGTCTTATGGTTCCAGCCTCGTCGCGCGGGGACCACCACCGTGCACGACGTCCCCTACGGCGTGACAAGCGGAACGCAGGGGACCGAGGACCGGCGGTACCGCGGCCTGATCTACGTGGCCATCGGCCGCGACGGCAAGCTGTGCGTCGTCAATCAAGTCCGAGAGACCGATATCCTCGCCGGGCTCGTCCCCGCCGAGATCTACGCCTCCGCCCCGTCTCAGGCACTCGCCGCCCAAGCGATCGCCGCCCGTGGGCAGCTCGTCGCCAAGGTGGGCACGCGCCATCTCGCAGATCCCTTCTTGTTGTGCGCGCACCAGCACTGCCAAGTCTACGCGGGTGCGTCTCGAGAACACCCACGAACCACCGCCGCCGTCCGCGCCACCCGCGGGCAGATTCTCATGCGCCCCGGCCAAACGACCATGGTCGACACGGTCTACTCCGCCAACTCCGGCGGGCACACGGAGCACAACGAGCTGGTGTGGGACAGCCCCCTCGATGCCCAGCTTCGAGGGCGACCCGATCCCCTCCTGCACAGCAAATTCGCGACGGGCATCGAGCGTCAGAATCTACGGTCGTGGCTGCAGTCCGCGCCCAAGTCGTACAGCGCGCCCAAGTCCTCTTCAGCCGCAAGCTCCTATCGGTGGACGGCCACCCTCGACCCCGCGAGTGTCGCCGGCAACAGCGGCGTCCCGCGGGAGTTTGGCGTTTTGGAGGGACTCACCATTCATCGACGCGGTGTGAGCGGTCGCGCCATCGATGTCTCGCTCCTTGGGACGCGTGGCGAAATCCGAATCCACGGAGAGTTCGCCATCCGCAAGGCCCTCGGCGGCCTCAAAAGCTCCATGTTCGTCGTTGAAGACGCGCGAGACCGCTACGGTAGATTCGTCTTGAACGGAGGTGGACACGGTCACGGAGTGGGCATGTGCCAACACGGCGCCATGGGCATGGCTCGCGCCAAGCTCTCCGCCTCCAACATATTGTCGCACTACTATGGCGGCGCGACCGTGGTGCCCTTGTGGGGCGCCTGAGCCGAACTGCATGAGGATCGGTGTCTCGGCCGGCGTGCGCCCTAGCGCTCCCGCGGCACTGTATTTTTGGAACGCACGCACGCGATGGCAGCGACATCAAACTCTGTCTCGCGCGCGACCTCGCGGCCATTGAGCACCGCTCGTACGAATCCAGGCTCCATCCCCTTGGCGACTGACACGGTCCAGTGTGCGCTGCCGAGCTCGAGGTGGCCTTTGCTCGCGAGTGCCGAAAGCTCGTCGAAGGTCGGCATCCGAAATTCATCGTAGCCTTGAAAAGAATTCTCTCGGCAAATGGCGTGGGCATCTTTCCAACCCACGCCCACGCGCAGCGTCCCAGATCCCACTACGGCGTCCACCGCCAACAGATTGTCTGTCCGCTCACGATTGATGCGCCGCGACTGTGGTCGCAATCGCGGAGGAGGCGTGCGCGACTCGACTTCCGCAGCGCCTGTCGTGTCGGCCCCCGTCGTGTCGGTCCCTGTCGTCTCGGTCCCTGTCGTCTCGGTCCCCGTCGTCTCGGTCCCTGTCGTCTCGGTCCCCGTCGCGTCGGTCCCTGTTGTCTCGGTCCCCGTCGCGTCGGTCCCCGTCCCTGTCGTCTCGGTCCCCGTCGCGTCGGTCCCCGTGGTGTCGGTCCCCGTGGTGTCGGTCCCCGTCGCGTCGGAGTCGGTAGTGTCTGCCCCTGTCGTGCCGACGCCCGTCGTCTCAGTCCCCGCTGTGCCGCCTCCCGTCGTCCCAGAGCCCGTCGTCCCAGAT
>JBDQGY010000173.1:0-9488 GCA_040265175.1 Nannocystaceae bacterium | reverse complement strand
TACTAAGGTCGCGCGCTACCCCCGCCGAAACGACCCTCGGGTCGGGTTTTGGGTTTTGAGGTTGGTTTTCAAGGTCGCGCGCTACCCCCGCCGAAACGACCCTCGGTTCGGGTTTTCCTCGGTTCGGGTTTTACGGGTTTTAACTACGCAGGTCGCCGGGGGGCGGACCTGTTTTGGCGTCGAATATGCCCTGAGTTCGCGAGCCTAGGGCTCCCACCGCAGGCCCCTAGCCCCCACCCCTACACGATCCCGAGCTGTTTCGCCGCGAGCTCTTTCATGATCTCCTCGGCGCCGCCGCCGATGGAGAGCACCTTGGTCTCGCGATAGATTCGCTCCACCGCCGTGCCGCGCAGGTAGCCGGCGCCCCCCAATATCTGTACCGATTCTTTCGCGCACAGTTCGAGGGTTTGGGTGGCGAGGTTTTTGGTCATGCACACGTCGGCGATGGGGTGCGTGCCCGCGTCCACCTGCCAGGCGATGCGCTCAAGCTGGGCGCGCAGGGCCATGATGGCCGTGGCCATGTCCACGAGTTTGTGTCGCAGCACCTGGTGGCGCACCAGCGGCCGCCCAAAGGTCTCGCGCTGCTTCGCCCACGCGAGCGCCTCGTCGTAGCATACGGTGGCCATGCCGTAGGCCATGGCCGCCAGGCTCAGGCGCTCGGCGTTGAAGTTCTGCATGATGCCCAAAAAACCGCTGTTCTCGGGACCGAGCAGGTTCTCGGCGGGCACGCGGCAGTCCTCGAAATACAGCATGGCCGTGTCGGAGCACCACCACCCCATCTTCTTCATCTCCGTGCGCGCGAGGCCCGGTGCGTCGCCGTCCACCACGATCAGCGACACCCCGCCGAGCCCCTCGCCCCCCGTGCGCACGGCCACGGTGATGGCGTCGGCGCGCATGCCCGAGGTGATGAAGGCCTTGGAACCGTTGAGCACGTAGTGGTCGCCGTCGCGGCGCGCCGAGGTCTTGAGGTTGGCCACGTCGGATCCGCCGGAGGGCTCGGTGATGGCCAAGGCGCAGATCAAGTCCCCCGCCAAGATGCCCGGCAGGTATTTGTCCTTGGTGGACTCGCTGCCCAGGTTGGCGATGGGCGGCGCCCCGATCCCGTGGCTCATGAGCCCCGCCACCACCCCGCCCGCGCCGCAGCGGGCGATGGTCTCCGACACCACGAGCTGTTCGAGGGTGTCGGCGGGCACGCCCCCGTAGGCCTCGGGGAAGCCGATGCCCAAGAGGCCCAGGTCGCCCGCGGCCTTGTACAGCGCGCGCGGGAAGCTGCCCGCCTCCTCCCACGCCTCCACGTGGGGCAGCACCTCGCGGTCCACAAACCCCTTCACCGTCGCACGCACCGCCTCGTGTTGTTCACCACCTAGAGGTCCAGAGAGCATGGGGCGAGGCTACCAGATCCGCGGTGCGAGCCCGCAGCGTCGGGACGCCTGGACTAAGGGCCATCCGGGCGCGCCACGTTGGGCGTCTCGAGCACCGTCACCGCGTGCATCACCACATGGCGCGGCGCCACCAGGGCGCGGATCTTATCGAGGAGGTCCTTGGCCCGGTCTTCTTGGTCGAAGAACTCGAGCACCACGGGGTGCCCCTCCACGCTCTCGGTGGAGTCATCGCGCAAGGGCGTGGTGCCCACCCCGGACACCGCCTCCCACACCGTGATGCCCTTGACGTCGCACTCGTCCACCAGGTGCTTCATCAAGGAGTCCACCTTGGCGCGCTGCTCGGTTAAATACACGCGGACCATGAGGGATTCACGTCTCTCCATGGTCCGAGTGTAGCGCGAGTCGCCGCGCGCGGCGTAGGGCCGTCTAGAGCGCGGCTTCGATGGCCGCCCAGCGGTCGCCGAGGGTGGAGCGGGCGATGCCCGAGACCATCTCGAACACCGGCGGGGGCGCCATGGCCTTCATGCCGCCGAGCATGCCCGTGAGTTCTTGGAAGTTCATGTTCGGGAGCATGATCGCGAGGTATTCCCCAAAGCGCTCCGGCGGGATGGAGCCTTGAATCGCCCCGCGAATGGCGGCGAGCTCTTCGTCGGTGCGGCGCGCCCACAACATCTCGTTGGCCTTGGACTCTTCGAGGTTCATGTGCTCGGTCTGGTCGGCGATGAGCGCGTTGAACTGGGCGCACAGGCTCGCCCCCTCCGCGAGCGGGTCGCCGGACCCCTCGTGAAGCCGCGCCGCTGTCGCCTTGATCTCGGCGGAGCAGCGCTCGTGATCGCTGTGTTGGCCCGCCAGCGTAGGCGCGAGGTCGGGCGCGATCTCTGCGAGCACCGGCGCCACGTGCGTGTCTTCGTGGACGAGGTGCTCGTCCAAAAACCCCAAGGAGGTGCGCACGGCGGCCAGCGCGAGGCCGCGTTCCCCTTCGTCCGCGAAGTTGGTCCGCGCGAGCAGGAGCCCGGTCTCGTACATATTGGACCGAATGCCTTTGTGAATACCGCTATATAAATCTAAACGAGGTGCCATCTGAACGAGGTATCATATCCGGTTTCCCGGTGCCTAGAGGGCCCCTACGGCACGTGTTGCCCCACACAACAACCGCGCGAACCGATGCTAATCATCGTTCAGAGCCACCGCCAGAGGACGCGGGCGAGCCGCGCAATCTCCGTGCGCGATTTTGATCTCCCCCCAACAGGTACGTCTGGCCTCACGTGGAGCGATTCGAGCGCCGGCTTGCGCCTGCGCGACCATGTCCCGCGCCGCCGTTTGCTTTCTCGCTAAGACTCGTCCAACCTCGCCGAAGCTTGGGCAGGTCGTCCATGCGATAGGAACCTGGGAACTCGATTGGATCTTCAAGCCCTCCGTACCGAACTCCGGGATGCCGGCGTCTACAACCGCCACGAGCTCCGAAGTTGGATGAAATTCTTCGTGCTGCTCAGCTGCACGGCGGCGGTGATCACCGTGCAGCTTCAAAGCGAGCTCTGGCTCACCTGCGCGCTCATGCCGGTGTCGGCGTTCTTCGCGACCGCGGGCGTGATGCTCGGTCATGAGGGCGGGCATGGAGCCCTGTCCACCTCCGCGCGCCGCAACGCGATTTTTTATCATATGGCCTTCCCGCTCTTTGCGGGCTTGGGCGCCAATTTCTGGCGCTGGAAGCACAACCAAGAGCACCACGGGCACCCCAACGTGGAAGGGCGCGATCCCGACATCGCCCTGTGGCCCATGACCACCTCTCAAAACACCTACGAGGAGTGCGGCCCCGCCCGACGCTGGTTTCAGCGACACCTGCAGGGCAAGGCATTTTGGCCGCTGACGACCTTTATGCCGCAGCTTCTGCGCATCAAAACCACCCGGTTTCTCATCGGCAAACTGCGCGCTGAGGGGCTGAGCAGAGGCTTCGTCGCCGACGCGGCCTGCTTTTTAGGGCACTTCACGCTGTGGATGGTGATGCCGGTCCTGCTGCTCGACGCGAGCGTGGGGAGCGTGGTGCTGTTCTGGTTCGGGTTTTGGTCCTGTGTGGGGTTCATGCTCGCCATGGTCTTCGCGCCCGCGCACATGGGCCTCGACATCGTGCGCAGTCACGATGACCCGTGGCTCTTGCAGCTTGAGACCACCCGCAACCTTGTCATGCCGCGGTGGCTGAGCTTCTTTTTTATCGGCCTCGACTATCAAGTGGAGCACCACCTGTTCCCCAAGATCCCGCACCAAAACTTGCCGAAGGCGGCAGAGGTGACGAAGGCCTGGGCGGCCCGCGAAGGCGTGCCCTACCAAGAGATCGGCTACTTCGCCTCGCTCGTAGACGTGACCCGCTTCATGCATGATGCCTGGCGTCGACCGGCTCGCATCGACACCCCCGAAGCCGCCCCGCTGCCCGCCGCGGAGTGATCTTCCCCGTGTAGAGCCCGCGACGGGAAGACGGGAGCCCTGCACAGCTCCCTGCGGCGCCCCGGTGCGCGCCTCTGCGCTGCTGCGCCCCGGTGCGCTACCCAACAGCGCTACCCAACAGCGCTACCCAACAGCGCTACCCAACAGCCCTACCCAACAGCGCTACCCAACAGCCCTACCCAACAGCCCTACCCAACAGCCCTACCCAACAGCCGACGGATAAATCTCCACTGCCAAGAAAAAAAGAGAGGCCGGCAATGCCGACCTCTCTCTTTTTGGATACGAACGTGAAGGGACTAGTTCGCGGGGATCGGCACTGCGGTGCCGTCCTCGAGTTGGGCCACGAGCGCCACTGCGCCCATGTCGTCGTCGCTGGCGTAGACGTTGAGGAACGCGCCCTCGGTAATCCCGAGCGTAGCGAGCGGTGCGCCGTACACGAGGTCTGGGGTGCCGTCATCGTCTGCGTCGATGCCGATGGTGTAGTCGGCCACGGGCAGGTCGAGGGTTCCAGCGGCCTTGAATGGCACGTTCTCCAGAAGGAGCGCGGGGGCGGCCGGGTCGGAGACCTCCCAGATGTCCACCTCGCCGACGCTGGATGCAGCGTGGACAACCTGAACGCGGATGTTGGTGCCGATGTCAGCCTTGTCGTCGACCAGCGCGAGGACCTCGATGGTCTCGAGACCGTCGTTGAGATTCCCGACGGCGACTGCCGTGTAGTCGGTGCCGCTCTCGAGACCCAGCGGGCCTACGTTGAGCAGCGCTTCGCCAACGCCGGTCCCGGCGAGGGAGATGTTGAAGGTGTAGTCGGCGGCGGGAACACCGGCATACTGGCTGGACTCGCGGAACTCGATGTTGGAGAACGCGGGGTCCTCTCCACCATTGACGTGCACATCGACGCCGGGCACGTTTACGCCCAGGTGCATCACGCGAATCTGCGCGTTCTCGTCTCCGTCTCCGTCGCCGTCGCCGTCGCCGTCTCCGTCTCCATCTCCGTCGCCGTCTCCGTCTCCGTCTCCGTCGCCGTCGCCGGACTCAGCACCGGTGTCGGTGTCCTCGGTGTCGTCGCCACATGCTGGTGTAAAAAGGAGCCCGCCGACAAGGAGCGACAAGCCAAGGTAAGTGTGAAGTTTGGTGAGTGTCATCGGTATTATTCCTGAATGATTTTTCGTGAGGGGCGGATGCTGCGCCGTCCCGCTGCTGAGAAGTAGCCGACCCTGAACGGGGCGCAAGACGATCCCGTCACAAACTTTGTACACGAGGCCCCCACACACACCCCAGAATGGTCTCCCATGTCTTTTTACGTGTTTGATTGCAGTCACTTAGAGCTCGACCCGCGCGATCCTTGAGGTGTTTGTACCCCGCGACGCGTCCGTCCCTATCGTGGCGCTACTCGCGTGTTGCGGGGCGCTCCCGGCTGTCGGGAACACTACGACGCCAATGTCGCGGTGCACTCCCCGAGAGCCTGTTCGCCGGTCACCAGATGAGGCAGCGGTCGGTGGGGTTCATAGGGGTCCCTTCTTCGCAGGAGAACGCCTGGGCGAACTCGGGCAGGTTGACCAGCGGACCGTTCGCTCGAAATTCGCCCGGTGAGTGGGAGTCCCCCTCCACCCGGCGCTTCACCGACGACTCCGTGGACAGGTGGCACCAGTTTTGCGCCCACGCCACAAAGAACACCTGCTCGTTGCTCATGGTGGGAACCGAAGAGACCTCGCGCGCGGCGTCCTCCGACTCCCAGGACTTGTAGGCGACATAGGCCTCTTTGACCCCTCCAATGTCTGCGATGTTCTCGCCCGCCGTCAACTTGCCGTTGACCTTGACGCCAGGAAGCGGCTCGTAGGCGTTGTACTGCTCCACCACGCACGCGACCCGCTCGTCGAAGCGCTCGCGCACCTGCGGCGTCCACCACTCTCGCAACATCCCCTTGGCGTCATATTTGGCCCCTTGATCGTCAAAACCGTGGGTGAGCTCGTGACCGATGACCGCCCCGATACCGCCGTAGTTCATGGCCTGTGGGAGCCCAGCCCCAAAGAAGGGAGGCTGCATGATGCCCGCTGGGAAGGCGATCTCGTTGCTGGTGGGGTTGTAGTAGGCGTTCACCAGGGGCGCAGGCATGTGCCACTCCGCCTTGTCCACCGGCCCGTTCACCTTGCCGAGGTCTTGTGCGTGCTTGAACATGTTGATGGCGAGCCCGTTGGCGAGGGCGTCGTCGCCGAGTTCCAGGCCCTCGTAGGGCTCCCAGGTGTCCGGGTAGCCGATCTTGCGGGTCATGGCGGAGATTTTCCCCTTCGCGGCCTCGCGCGTTGCGTCGTCCATCCACGCGAGCGCCGGAAAGCTCGCCTCCATGGCCGCGTTGATCCGGTTGATCATATCGTCGGCGATGGGCTTGCTGTCGCCGCCAAAGGCCTCCTGCACGAAGCCCGGGCCCACCGCGTCGGGCAGCGCGACCATGGCACGGTTGACGCATCGCTCCCAGCGTGGCGGCTGGGATTCCACGCCTTGGGTCGCCTTGGCCAAGGTGAACGCCGCCTCGTCGACCTCGGCGCTCAGCATGGAGGCCGTCCCTTGGATCAGGTGATAGCGCAGGTATGCCGCCCGCACCTCGGGGCTGGCCTCGGAGATGATCGTTGGGAGCGCCGCGAAGAAATCGGGGGTCGAGATATTAAGCTGATCGGTCGCAGGGAAGCCCGCGCGCTCAAAGTACGCGCCCCATGCGAGCCCCTTGGCGCGCTTGTTGAGCCCTTCCACGCCCTCCTTAAAGTAGCGCTTGGTGGGATCGCGAAGCTCCGCGGGCGGCTTGCTCGCCGAGGCCAGCGCGGTCTCGAAGGCGAGCACCCCCTTGGCGAGGGCCGGCGCCCCGTCGCCGCCCACACCGGAGAGCCCGAGCATGTTGGCGATGTGGGCCTCGTAGACCTCGCGGACCTTCTTGGCGCCTTCGCTCTCGTCGAGATACAGCTCGCGACTCGGCAGCCCGAGCCCCCCTTGGGCCACGTGCAGGATATTGGTATCGGGGTCCTCTTTGAAGTCGGCGTCGACATCGATGTTGAACAACGGCCGTCGCGCACCGCTCAGCCAGCTCGGGTGCGCGAAGACAGTGGCGTGCAAGGACCCCACCGTGGCCATAAAGTCTTCTGTCGTCTTCATGGCCTCAATGGCTGCGATGGAATCCGCGAGCCCCGTGATTCCTCGGGTGTTGGCGCCCTCTTCGTCCATGCACGCGCCGTAAAGCTGACCGGCGAGTGCTTCGTATCCCTTGTCCACCTTGCCGCTCGACCACGCCTCAAGCATGGTCCGCAGCGTGGCGTAGTTGCGATCTTGGATGCCCGAGAACGCCCGTGAGTACCGCGCCTTGTCGGCGGGGCGCTCCGTGGCGGCGGCCCAGCCCCCGCAGGCGTAGGCGTAAAAATCTTGGCACGGGTCCACCTCGCGATTCATGGAGGCGACGAGCCAGTCGACCCCGTACTGAATGTCGGCGGGCACCTGGGCCGGGTCCCCGCTGGCGGTGGGCGAGGCGGTCGGCGCGTCCTTGGAGCACGCGGTGAGGAACACGAGGGTCAAAACGCTACAGATCGGGGCACGCATGGGGGCGAAGCATGCCAGAAAATCGCAACCATGGGCAGGGTACCCCGCGTCCTGTCGTACGAGGCGCCACACCTCGATTCCCGCTGCTGCACCCCCTCTGCCCCGCCCGCAGGGCGCCCATGAACGTCCATGATACGATCGAGAGATCATGGAGCCGGCCCCTCCCACATCTTCGACGGCGGACCCCTCCGGGCCGACTCGATTCCCATGCGGCGCCTGCGGCTCGGCGCTCACCTTCCAGCCCGGCAAGAGCATGCTGGAGTGCGGCCACTGCGGACATCAGCAGCCCCTGGATGTGAGCGCTCCGCACCTCGCCGTCGAACATGATTTTGAGGCGGCGCTCGCAGCGAGACCCCATGCGCCCTCGCTGGAGGTCTACGGCACCGCCCAGCAGTACCACTGCGAGACCTGCGGGGCGAACTCCTCCACCGACAAAAAGAGCGACCACTGCCCGTTCTGCGGGGCGCCCGTGGTCTTGCAAGATGCGCCCACCGAAGCCTTCCCACCCGAGACCGTGCTGCCCTTTGATGTGGAAAAACGCGTCGCGGTCGAGGCTTTTTCCACATGGGTCAAGGGGCTCTGGTTCGCACCCAACGCGCTAAAGAAAAACGCGAAGAGCGACCGCGTCGACGGCGTCTACATACCGTACTGGACCTACGACGCGAGCACCTTCACCCAATACTCGGGATCCTACGGCATCGACCGGGTCGTCACCGACACGGACACCGACGACGAAGGAAACACCACCACCACCACCCGCATCGAGACGGATTGGTATCCAAAATCGGGCGCCGTGTCGGTGGCCTTTGACGACGTGGTGGTGTGCGCCTCGAAGAGCCTGCCGCACGACCTCATCGACAAACTTGAGCCGTGGGGACTTGAGAACTTGCGGCCCTTCGACCCTGCGTTCCTCAGCGGATTTTTAACAGAGCGAAAAGCCATCGAACTCCGCGACGGCTACACCCTCGCCCAAGGAAAGATGGACCCAGAGATTCACGCAGCCATCTGCCGAGACCTCGGCGGCGACCGCCAGCAAGTTCACTCCAAATCCGTCGCCTACAGCGACATCATGTTCAAACACTTTTTGTGCCCGGTGTGGATGTCGAGCTTCCGCTACAACGACACGGTGTATCGCTTCGCGGTCAACGGCCGCACCGGAGAGCTCTCGGGCGAGCGCCCCTACAGCGTCGCCAAGATCGCCGCCGCCGTGCTGACCGGCCTCGCCGTTCTCGGCAGCGTCGCGTACATCCTCAGTCAGCAGTAGCTGGGGTCAACTCCACCAACGTCGCGCCCCACCCTCCGCGCCCATGACCCGCGAGGCGATAGCCCGAGACGGCCGGGTGCTTGTCGAGGGTCGCGTGGACCGTGCGTCGCATATGCCCCTTGCCCTTGCCGTGCACGATACGAAGCTCGGTGATCCCTCGGTCGAGACACTCGTCGATATAGGCGTGCATTAGCCGCTTTACGTCCTTTGGCGCGAAGCGGTGCAGGTCGAGCTCCCCATCCACGGGAATCGGTCGGGGCTCCGCCGCGGCGCCGCCCCCCACGAACCCGGCCGCCCCGGCCCAAGGCGCCCACGGGAGCGCCGCCCGGGTCCGGTCCCAGCGGTCGTCCGCGCCTGCGAGACGCTCGGTTCCCACGGACCACCGTCGAATCTTCGCGCCGGGCCACCGCGAGCCGAGCCAACGCAACCCCCACGCCCAAATGCCCTCGCCGCCGTGACTGCACCGTCGCCACTCGCCCGTGGGACCCCGCACCTTCATGACCCACACGGTGCTGCCGGCGCCAACGACCTCCTCCACCTCGACATCCCCAAAAATCACGGCGCCGACGAGGTCGAGAAACTCTCGGGTCCGGTCCTCCGCCTCTTCTGGCGTCTCCCCCTCGCCCCACTCGTAGCGACGCTCCCACGGGCCCACCCGCACCTTCGCGAACGAGAGTTGAGGCGGGGCGCCATCCGAGGCGTTCCACTCGCAGTCCACATGCAACGCTCGCTCACCTCCGTGCCCACGCCCACAAGCGAATCGAGACGGCGCGGCGGGGGACGAATCGTCCTCGGCAAGAGCTTGCGGTGCGGATGCGTGCTGG
>JBDQGY010000172.1:0-9554 GCA_040265175.1 Nannocystaceae bacterium | reverse complement strand
TCCCTGCGGCAGTGTGTGCGAGGGTCGCTAGCTGGCCTAGGAGACCGACGACCGTCATCATTTGGACGAGATTGACACCGCGCGCTCGATAAGATTCTCAAGCTCTCGTACATTGCCGGGGTAGCGGTACGCCAAAAGTCGGCGAAAGGCCATGGGCGTGATGCGCTCCAAGCGACCACCTTGCTCTTCATTGTATAGCTTGAAAAAACGACTCGCGAGCACGGGAATGTCGTCGGGACGGTCGCGCAGCGGCGGTAACTCGATTCGGACGACGTTCAGGCGGAAGAACAAATCTTGCCGGAAGGAGCCCGCCGCGATCTCCGCCTCGAGGTCCCGGTTGGTCGCTGCCACCACGCGACATTTGACCTCGAAGGTCTCAGACGACCCCACTGGCCGCACCGCGCGCTCCTGCAGCACCCGAAGCAGCTTGACCTGCACGGAAGGATCAAGCTCGCCGATTTCATCGAGAAATAGGGTGCCAGTTTGGGATGATCGGAACAGTCCGGGGTTGTCCGTGTGGGCGCCCGTGAACGCCCCTTTGACGTGTCCAAACAGCTCCGACTCGATCAGTTGACCCGGAATCGCGCCACAGTTGACGGCGAGAAACGGCGACTGCGCGCGCTCGGACTCCGTGTGCAACGCCCGGGCAACCAACTCCTTGCCCGTGCCCGACTCGCCCGACACGAGGACGTTGGTCCGTGTAGGCGCGACCTTGCGGATCAACTCGAAGATGTCTTGCATCTGTTTGGACTTGGCGACCAACCGATCGAGGCGCTGGATACCGAGAAGTTGGCTCTTCAACTCACGGTTCTCAGACCGGAGGGCCCGCTCGCGGAGGGCCCGTTCCGTGACGAGGATAAACTCGTCCGTCTTAAACGGCTTCACCAGGTAGTCGTAGGCGCCGAGCTTCATGGCCTCCACGGCGGTATTGGTGGTGGCGAAGGCGGTGATCATAATGACCGAAGGCTTGCTCGGAAGTTTGCGAGCCTCCCGGAGGACTTCGATCCCACTGCATCCCGGCATGGTGAGATCCGTGACGACCAGGTCGATGTCCACGGCATCTTCGGAGAACCGCGCGAGGGCATCGGTGCCATTGGCCGCAAGCTCGACCGTGTATCCATGGCGCGCCAGGCAGATCTCTAAGAACTCACGCATGCTCTCTTCGTCTTCGACGACGAGGATTCGATATGGTTTTCGGTCAGGCAAGTTCTCTATATTTTTCGGAGGTTTACGAGTAGGAATGCACCGAATCTCTTGAGAAAATCGGAGCGTGAAAGCTGTCGTTCCACGGCGGAAAGAGGGGCGCCTAACAGGGGAATATCCAGCACGTAATCGGACGGCGAGACAATGCCAACGCCGGTGATACGTACGCCCCGCAGCGCCGCGGGGAGCATGGCGAAGAGGCTGCTCATCGTGTCGAAGCGCGTGAGACGAAAGGCATCGGAGAACACGAAGTGATCCCGCGGTGCCTGCCGGATCACCGTCACCGGGTTCCGGATCCCCTCCACGAGACCACGCAGGCTGCGTGGGTTCGCAATTTCGATGATGGCGGTGCCCCCCGGCCGCAGCACGTCCGCGACTGCGGCCAGCAGCTTTTGCGCCTGATCTACAGAGCTGGCGTCATCCTCGCCAAGATGAGCGAACGTACGTAGGGAGAAGGCCACGTCGTAGGCGTTCGAACGAACGTTTGGGGATGCGGCGCCGAGGTCGGCTGCTTCACAGCTCTCGCGGTCCACCACCGCCACAGACGCGGCCACGCGCTCCCGAAGCCAGGAGGTCACTTTTGGGGCGCCATGACCGAAATCCACCACGGCTTGCCCGCGGGCGGCCTCGAGGAGCATGCCACCCGCAACCGCGGCATGCAGGCGCTCGAAACCGGAGGGGCCCGAATCGACGTCCGACAATGTCTGCGTTGACCCGCTCACGCGCTACATGATACCCCTAGTTGCCCTTTGGGGCGGTGGAGAGTTCGACGTTTATGCGCAAAATCCTTGCAATCGATGACAGCAAGACCATTCGCCTCGCGATCAAGATCACCTTTGCGGCGGAACAAGCCGAGGTGGTTGCGGTGAGTAAGGGCTCCGAGGCCGTCGCACGGGCCAAACACATGGGGGCCCAAGTGGTGCTCGTGGATCACTCCCTCGCGGCCAGCGAGCCTTCTGGACCGGATGTGGTTAAGACACTGAAGGCAGACCCGGCCACCGCAAATACCCCCGTCATCCTCATGGTGCCGGCGAAGGCGGCGTACGACGAAGCCGCCGCCGCTGCGTGCGGAGCCGACGACACCATCACAAAGCCGTTCGAGTCTCAAGCATTGCTCGACAAGGTCGCAGCGTTAATCGGTGGCGGTGTTCAAGCGACGGCGGCGCCCGCCTCTGCGCCTGCAACTGCCGCGACGCCGAGACCCGCGCCCAAGGCAGCGCCCGCGCCCAAGGCAGCGCCCGCGCCCAAGGCAGCGCCCACGCCCAAGGCAGCGCCCGCGCCTGCCGCGAAGCCGGCGGCTCCCGTCGCTCATGCGCCCGCAGCGGTCCCGGCGGCACCCCCCGCGGGCGGGCCGATTCCCATCGCCATCCCGATTCCATTTGCCGCGAGTGACGCCCCTACGGAGAGCATGCTGGCGCGACTCAAGAGCGGAGGCGCGGGCAGCGGACTGGACCCGGCGGCCGTCAAAGCCCTGCTCACGCTCTCCCACGAGGTGGTAGAGCAGGTCGTGTGGGAAGTGGTCCCCGAGCTCGCCGAGCAGATCATTCGGGAACGGGCAAAAAGCGCCTGACGGGGTCGCTCGGAGGCTGCTACAACGCGGCGACGAGGTCAGTCCCCCATGCCGTCCACGCTCAGTAAAGTCTACGATCCATCCGCCGTCGAGGCCCGCCTATATCAATGGTGGCGGGAGTCCGGGTTTTTCGTCCCGTCGTCGGAGCAGGCCGGCGCGCCGAGCTACACAGTGACGTTACCCCCCCCGAACGTGACCGGGCGGTTGCACATGGGGCACGCATTAACCGCGACCATCGAAGACACACTGGTTCGTTGGCATCGGATGCGGGGCTTCGCGACACGCTGGCTCCCGGGAACGGACCACGCTGGCATCGCCACCCAGGTGATGGTGGAGCGAGACCTGCGCGCGAAGGAGGGCAAGTCTCGATTGGAGGTCGGCCGCGACACGTTCTTGGAGCGGACCTGGGCCTGGAAGGAGGACCACGGGGGCGCCATCGACGGGCAGCTCGAGCGCATGGGCGCGTCGTTGGATTGGGAGATGTATCGATTTACGATGGACGAGGTCTCCAGCCGCGCCGTCCGAGAAGCCTTCGTCACCTTGTACGAGCAGGGCCTGATTTATCGAGACCACCGGCTCATCAACTGGGACTGGGGGTCGCAGACAGCGGTCAGCGATCTGGAGGTCGAAGCCCGAGATGTGGACGGGAAGTTGTGGCAAATCGCATATCCGGTCACGGGCACCGAGGACACACTCGTCGTGGCGACGACGCGCCCGGAGACCATGCTGGGAGACTCTGGTGTCGCGGTGCATCCAGAAGACCCCCGCTACAAGCACCTGGTTGGCAAGACCATCGATCTCCCCTTAACGGATCGAACGATTCCGATCGTCGCCGACCCGATCCTCGTGGACATGGAGTTTGGGACCGGCGCGGTGAAGGTCACTCCTGCGCACGATTTTAATGACTTCGAGACAGGCAAGCGTCACGACCTTGAGCTGATTCAAGTCGTCGACCTCAGCGGCAAGATCTGTGCGCCTGCGCCCGCTCGGTTTGTCGGCCTGACCGTACGGGACGCGCGCGAAGCCGTGCTCGCGGAGCTTGAGCGGCAGGGGGCCCTGGTGAAGGTTGAGCCGCATGCGATGAAGGTGGGGCACTCCCAGCGCAGCGGCGTGATCGTGGAGCCGCTGCCCTCTACCCAGTGGTTTGTGAACGTCGCGCCCATGGCCGAGAAGGCGCTCGCGGCGGTCAAGGAGGGGGCGACCCGCATCGTGCCGAGTCATCGCGCCAACGACTACTACCGGTGGATGGAGAATATCCATGACTGGTGCGTGAGCCGACAGCTGTGGTGGGGCCACCGGATCCCCGCCTGGTACTGTGGCGACTGTGAGGCCATCAGCGTCTCCAGGGAGGACGTGGGCGCGTGCCAGTCATGCGGGAGCGCGCAGATTCGACAAGACGAGGACGTCCTGGACACGTGGTTCTCATCCGGCCTTTGGCCGCTGACCACGCTCGGTTGGCCCGAGCAGACCCCAGCGTTCAAGACCCACTACCCGAACACGCTCATGGAGACAGGGTGGGACATCCTGTTTTTCTGGGTGGCTCGGATGATGATGTTCGGGATCCACTTCACGGGGGAGCCGCCATTCAAAGACATCTTTTTGCACAGCATGGTGCTCGGCGAAGATGGCCAGAAGATGTCGAAAACCAAGGGCAATGTGGTCGACCCGCTCGAACTCATCGAGGAGTACGGCACCGACGCCCTGCGGTTTTATCTCGCCACCATGGGCGGGCAAGAGCACGGCATCGTCTTCTCCCGAAAGCGGGTCGAGGGCTACCGCAACTTCTGCAACAAGCTCTGGAACGCGTCGCGGTTCGCGATGATGAACCTGGACGGCGTCGACATGGAGCGTTTTCGCGCGGAGGTGGTCGACCCTGGTCGGTGGGAGCTACTGTCGGTCGCGGATCGCTGGATCCTGAACCGCTGCGCGCAGATGTTGAAGACGGTGGACACAGAGTTGAAGGCGTTTCGGCTCGATCTGGCGGCGGGGAAGGCCTACCAGTTCGTGTGGCACGAACTCTGTGACTGGTATCTTGAACTGTCGAAGGCGAACTTTAAGGAGGGAGCAGATCCTACGGACCGTGCACGCTCGCAAGGCACGCTCGCCCTGGTGCTCGACCTTACGCTCCGTGCGTTGCACCCCTTCATCCCCTTCGTGACGGAGGAGATCTGGCAGCAGCTCCCGGGTCGACAGCGGGACGCCGAGAGCTTGATGCGCGCGGCATTTCCCGAGTTTAGCGGAGAGGAGGAGACCACACCGGGGCCGCTCCCCAACCTGCGCTCCTTGCTGGTGGATACACACGTGCTTGAGTCGGTGGCGGACATTGAGCTGCTCGAACAGGTCATTCACAAGCGCCGCAACCTCGCCGCAGATGCACGCGTACCGCCGGCAAAGCGGGTCCCCTTACAGCTCCGGACGTCGAGTCCGGAGGCCTGGGCCCGAATCGAGCGTGTGCGTGACGCTCTCTGCTTTGTGGGGAGGGTGACGGAGGTGACCCACCTGGCGGAAGACGCACCGCTGCCGCAAGGGGCCGCCGTCGACGTCGTGGATGAGCTTGAGGTTGTCCTGCCTCTCGATGGACTCGTGGATCTCGAGGAGGAGAAACGTCGCATCGCGAAGGACTTGGACAAAAAGCGCAAAGAGCTGGATGGATTGACCCGCAAGCTCGCCAACGAGGGGTTCACCTCCAAGGCGCCGCCGCACGTGGTGGAGTCCGAGCGTGAGCGGTTGGTGTCGGTAACCCGGAATATTGAGAAACAAGAGCATCTGCTCGCGCAGCTGAGCGGGACCACCGCATGAGCACGTTTTCGGTGTGCTTTGTGTGCCTCGGCAATATCTGTCGGTCACCGACCGCCGAAGGGGTGTTTCGCAGCGTGCTCGCGACGCTCGGTCGCGAGCATCAGTTTACGGTGGACTCTGCGGGAACCGCTGGGTGGCACGCCGGCGCGCTCGCTGACAAGCGCGCCAGGGCGGCCGCGAAAAAGAGAGGCTACGAGTTAAATTCACGGGCACGTCAGGTGACGCAAGACGATCTTGAGCGTTTTGATCTCGTGGTCGCCATGGACAAAGGCAACCTGCGCGCGCTCCGGGACCTCGCGCCGACGACGGCGACGGCGGCAAAGGTCCGTCTGCTTCGGTCGTTCGAGCCCGCGGGAACGGACGAGGAGGTGCCCGACCCTTATTACGGTGAGGAGGATGGTTTTGAGGCCGTCTTGGACATGTGCGAACACGCCGCCATGGGCATCGTGGAGTTTTTGGACGCTCAACGGGATGGTTCAAATTCGTGACGGTCCCCGGCACATCGACGACCCTTGGCGCCAGTTCGCGCGGCGCTGGTCGCACGGACCCAGCGAACAGCGGCTGTTGAGGCCTGCAGACGCGCATTGCCGGCGCGGTCGGGCAGCAATGGTACAACCCAAATTGGATGGTGACCTCGGCGACATCGACAACGACGCTCGCAGTCTACGGCGGAAGCTTCGACCCGCCGCACATCGGACACGTCCTGGTTCCATCCTACGTCTTGTCCATGGGCCTGGCGGATCGTGTGTTGGTCTGTCCCGCGGACACCCACACGCTCGGAAAACAACTGAGCCCCTTCGACACGCGCATGCGCTGGACGCTGGCGGCCATGCGTACCCATGGACCGGAGGTGACCGTGTCGGACCTAGAGCGGCGTCTCGGGCGCACGGACAACAATCCTAGGGGGGCTCCGCGAGGGAGCAGCCTCGCGCTGCTGGAGGCCGTGGAACTGGCTTCTCCAGACACGCGTGTGCGGCTTGTCGTCGGAAGCGACATCATCGAATCAAGAGAGACTGAGCGTTGGCATCGTTGGAGCGAGATCGTCGAGCGATTTAGTCCCATCGTCGTCCCGCGCGGAGGCCACTCCTCGAGCGGCCTCGCGTTGCCGCAGATCTCAAGTGCACAGGTTCAGCGCGCGCTGCTCAACGAGGACGAGGCCGCGCGTGCGTTGCTGAAGTCGGCGGTGCCGCCAGCAGTCCTCGCGCAGGTGCGCGAGCCGGCGATCAGGGGGAGTCTCTTCCTCATCGGGACCGGTAACGTCGGGACTCACGCCGCGCGGTGGCTGCAGGAGCGGGGGTGGGGGGTTCACGCCGTCTCCGGCAAGGCGTTCGCGACAGGCGAGGTAGGCATCCCCGCGTCGCCCATCGATGGAGTCTGGGTGCTTGTTGGAGACCCCCATCTGCCCGTGATCGCCACGCGCCTCGCGACGATGGGACTCGATCCTTCGACGCCAGTTCTGCACGGCGCGGGAGCCATGGTCGCAGACAGCGACGGGGCCCTCGCGGTCCTGCATGCGCGGGGTACACCGGTCGGCACCTTGCACCCCATCTGCGCTCTGCGGCGTGAGGTCGACTTAAACCTCCTTCACCGATGCACGTTCGGTGTTGAGGGAGACCCTGCTGCGATGGCGCTGATCGGGCGGATCGTCCCCAAAACTCGGCACCTCGCCTTGGGCGGCTTCAGCGGAGAGGAGCGGGTGCGCTATCACGCGGCGTGTTCGCTCGCGGCGAATTTCATGGGGGCGTTCCGCGTGCTCGCGGCGCGTGAACTCGACGACGTCGGGGTGGCCGCACTCAAGGGCCGCGAGGCGTTGACGACGTTGATGGACAGCAGCCTGTTTAATCTCTCGCGACTTGGGTTCCCCGAGGGGCTCACCGGGCCTGTGTCCCGCGGCGACGACGCGGCGATCCAACGCCATCTGTGCGAGCTCCAGGGGCCCGCGCGGGATCTCTACGGGGGCATGACCGCCCTCCTTCAAACCATGCTCAAGGACGAGTCTGAGGGATGATATCCAAGCGCATACGGCCGCGCTCGAGGGTGACGCGCACACGATGACCGGCGCGGATTTGTCCACGCAAGATGCCGTCTGCCAAGAACCCTTCAACCTCGCGGGTGAGCAGGTGCCGCAGCGGGCGCGCGCCCAGTGCGGCGTCTTTGCCTGCGAGGCGTACGAGGCGATGGACCACTGGCCCGGACAATTCATATTGGATCCCGCGATCGGCCAGGAGCTTGGCCGAAGACGCCGCCGCGAGGCGAACTAGCACCTGTCGCATCTCTGGTTCGGTCAACGGGTGCAGCACGAGGGGAGCTTCGATGCGATTCCACAACTCCACTGGGAACGCCGCGCGCGCCAACGCCAGCACGTCCTCCTCAGGGGGGCGGAGGTCCGTCTCGAGGACGCTCGCGCCGAGGTTGGAGGTCATGATGACCACGGAGTGACGAAAATCGACGGTGCGACCGCGGCCATCGGTGAGGCGCCCCTCGTCGAAGACCTGCAGCAAGAGTTGGTGCACGTCGCGGTGAGCTTTCTCCATCTCGTCAAGCAAGACCACCCGGTGCGGTTGCTTGAGCATCGGGTCGGTGAGCGCGCCGCCACATTCGTGCCCGACGTAGCCCGGAGGCGCTCCGACCACGCGCGCGACGGCGTGGGATTCGGAATACTCGCTCATGTCGAGCCGAAGCAGGCTGTCTTGGCGGTGGAAGAGGGCTCCTGCGAGAGCTTTTGCGATCTCCGTTTTGCCCACGCCGGACGGACCCAACAGCAGCGCGGTCGCGATCGGACGACCACTGCGGAACCCCGCGCGGTTGCGGCGAATGAGCGCCGCCACGGTCTGGAGCGCGTGGTCGTGTCCCACGACGCTGCGGCCAAGTTCGGACTCAAGCTCTAGCGCGTCTTGATCCCCCGCGCCCGAGACCCGGGTTTCGGGGAGCCCCGTACGTTCGCAGATCACCTGCACACACAGATCCCGCGAGAGCGCCGCGGCGCCTGTTCGACGGACCCGGGCGCACGCAAGGTCGAGGATGTCGATCGCTCGACCAGGCATGGCGAGGCCGGTGACGAACTGTTCGCTCATGCGACTGAGTTCACTGAGGTGAAACTCCGCGTCGAGATGCAGATCGTGACGCGCCAGCACGCCGGGCGCCGCGAGTTCAAGGGCCTTGGCGTGGTCGTTCGCCGTGGTCTCCCCCATATCAATAATGTCGAGGCTCTCGAGAACGCCGGGCATCCACGCCTCAAGCTGGGCCTTGGTTTCATGGCTCACGATGGTCAACACACGAGGAGAGGCGTGGGCCCACGCGTGGGCGAGCGCGGGCAAAAACGGCGGCGCCGCTTCGCTCGCGACACGGTCCATGTCATCAAAGATCGCGACGCCGCGGGCATCCGCTACGGTCTGGAGGTCTGCGCGAAGCTGCTCCTCGTCACCATACTCTGTGGCGTCGAGCACGAAGACCGGGGAGGGGATCACAGCCGCGAGGTGTTTGGCGACCAACGTGCGCCCGGAACCGTGAGCGCCCACCAGCACCGGCGCGCGATGGGCAGCGCGCATGAGGGCGTCACCCAGATTGCCCAGCTCTGTCGAGCGACCATGAATCGGTGCCAGCCCGTCCACCTCCACGGGGAGCAACATGTCGTGGGCGGCGGGCACGGCGCTCGAGCCTTCGGTGCTGGCCGCTCGGCGACGACGGCGCGGCGTCGCCTCGTCCACGGGGGAGCCATCTTTTTTGGGGCGGGAATCGAGGCGCTCACGGCGAGCCCGACGAGTCTCTCCAACATCGCTGGGATCGCGCCGCGGTGAGGCCGTGACGGGGCTGCGCCGTTTACGTTCCGTCTCCTCTGCCGAGGGCAGCGGACTGCGCCGAGCCTGTTCGACGAGCGCTTTGCGCAAGGTCGCCACCCGTACGCCGCTAAACTCAAGAGCCTGGTAGGCGCGGGTGTCGGCGCTCCTCGCGATGGCGAGCAGGGACTCCACGGGGTTTTGGG
>JBDQGY010000171.1:0-9621 GCA_040265175.1 Nannocystaceae bacterium | reverse complement strand
ACTCGTCACATCACTCGTCACACAGAAAAAAAAGCCCAGGAAAATCCTGGGCTTGTGAAGTGGAGGCGCCGGGAGTCGAACCCGGGTCCGCGAGCCATCAAGTGGGACGTCTACGTGCGTAGTCGGTGGATTTGAGTTTAATGAGCAAGCATGCCCGCCGACAGGCCCTCTTGATCACGATCCCCTAAATCTTACGAACTCCCTCGGGGCACGGGGTTCGCCAGTCCTTGTAATGACGCTGATACGCTACCAGGACACCTCACGCATCAGCGTGTCGCCCTTAGGCGGCAGCGGCCGCGAGGCCGTAGTTGCTGTCGTTTGCAGCTGTGTTTTCCAGGCGTTTTTAACCCGGCGCACAGGCCCGGGACACGCAGTCTTCACGTTCAGTACCCCCGTCGAACGCCAGTGCACCCCCAAAAGGTGAGAGGTTGAAGTTGTGCCGGGCGGGGGCCCGGCGACGAGTCTCTACTATGGGGCGGTTTGACTCGCGTGGCAAGGGGGATGGGCCGTTGGAGCGGCAGGTGATCCCAACGGGAGTACGGACAAGACCACGGCAAGAGCGTGGGGCGGCTGGGAGGGCGCTGACGGCGGGACCGCCCCTCGCGCCTCGAGGAATGTGCGCTGGGGAGGGGACTGATGCTTCGCCGTCATCGAGCCACCGCCCTGGCTTGCACGGCAGGCCGGGGCGATGGTGCGTGCATGGGACGACCACGGCATTTGCTTCGGTCGTGGGGCGGCGTAGAGTGCAGCCGGAGCTCACATGGAGTCACGTCGCCGCACGCCCCATCACATTCCCCGAGACCCCGCATGTGTGACCGACCAGATCGGCGCCCTGGCAAGCAGCGTGTGTGCAGTGCACTGCGCCTTGTGTGCCGCGGCTCCTGCTGCGTTTGCCGCGCTCGGACTCGGGGTGTGGCTGAGCCATGAAATGGAGCTTGGGCTCACCATCGTTGCCGTGATTTTTGGCACGGCTGCGCTCGGCATGGGCTGGCGTCGACACAAGTCGCCGATGGTCGCGGGGCTCTTAACGCTAGGCATCGTAGGCTTGCTCCTGTCGCGCGTGCAGGAGATGTCGAGCGAGCATCACGGGCACCACGGAGATTCTACTCAGGACGAGATCGCGAGCGGTCATGACGGTCACGCTGAACATAAGACACAAGACCTACACGTGCATCACGGTGCGCACGACGGGCACGAGGAGGCCGGTGTGCATCTCGCCGGGGAGGCCCTCGGGATCCTGGCGGGGCTGTTGCTCTGCATCGGCCATATCGTCAACCTCCGAGCGGTGCGGCGGTGTCGACACACAGGTTGCGAAGACATCGCGACCTAGACATTGGACGGTAGGTAGTCGCCACAACGATCTGCCAAGCTACACGGTCACCGTGTGTCCTCCGTGAACGTGTGCACACCGGCGGTCGCCGCCACGTTGGGGCTGTTGCTTGAGCGTTGGAGGCCTCCTTTGGGCATCCGAGTGCAGGCAGAGGAGCCGGAGGACGGGCTGCATGGATCATCTTCGAGGGCGTGGAGTTCATCCACGCACTGCGCGGGCGGCAGCGATCTGCGCTTGCGGGGTCGTGTGGCCACGCCGTCCCGACGTGACGGCGTGGCGGACGTTCTGGCGTGACAGGGGGCCTGCAACATATCGAGAGGCAATTTTGCGCGATTTCGCCACTGGGGGCGTGGGCGCGGCTGCGGTTGCAATCGCGGCGTTGGCGGCTACCCCTCCCGCATGGTGATTGCCGCTGCTACTTGGACCTTTTTGACCCTGGCGCATGCCCCATACCTGAGCGTGGATGACCACCCCGTCCCGGAGGAGGCGTTTGCGATCGCGGATGTGGACCGCTCCATTGTGCTCTACGATCAGGTCACGTGCGACGTGGCCCCGGTGTGGATGGCGTTCGACGCGAGCAGCACCGATTCGTTGTTCTTACAGGTGGGCGTACCGGTGGTCGAACGACTCGCCGACCACAGACCGCTCGTGTACGTGTTGGCCGAGGGGTTACCCGAGGCCGTCGACGTGCCCTTCGAGGTTCCCGAGGGTTTGGGAGCGATCGTGTTTGACGCCAACGAGGTCGTTGAGCCGGCTTTGTTTTACGAGCCCTTCACCGGCACGCAGTCGTGGATTTGGGTGGAGGAGACCCTTGCCATTCCTGGCAGCGGTACGGGCTACATCGTCGCGTTGGAGGGGACCGAACGTAGCGGCAAGTTGTGGGTGGCCACGGGGACCATCGAAGATTTCTCCCAAGGCGTGGGGGCGACCTTTGAGGACGTGTGGGACTTCCATGAGATCAACGGGTACGGGCCGGCAGACCCCTCGGTGGAAGAGCCCTCATGTGTGCCCGAGAGCGGCGACGACGGTGGCGGTGACTCCGGGGATGACGGGGGCGACGACGGTGGTGATGGCGACGGTGGCCTCGACGGCGGCGAGTCAGGCGAAGGCGGAGAAGCTTCGGCGGACGCGGAGGGCGGATGCGCGTGCAGTGCGAGGCCCGAAGGAGGAACAGGCCTCCGCAGCATTGTCGCGTTCGGGCTGCTCGGTCTGCTACGAATCCGCCGACGCTCCGCGAGAGCGGCAGTCGTCTGACGACAATGAGGCGGCCCGCGATCCACGAAGCGGAGGGCAGGAACGGCGAAGGGGCCGATCTCGCAAGAGCGAGGAGAGCATCGCTCGGCGCGACACGCCAGCGAGAGATTCTCCACCAGGTCACCATGAGGCTTCATGGCAGCCTGACCACCAGTGACCGTCAGGACGTGGGAGTCGATTCCCCACTCCTGATGCGGGCTCGGACGGAAGCGCCTATTGCCCGCGTTGATCGGACGCTGTAGTGTGTGCAGATGGGTAGGCATCGCTTGTGGGTCTTGTGTGTGACAATGATCTCCGCCGGGTGTTCGGGTCGCGAACTTGCGCCGGGTGATACCGAGGTTGACGGTGAGGACACGGAGATGTCGGAAGAGGGCGACACGGGGATGTCGGGAGAGGGCGATACGGAGATGTCGGGAGAGGGCGACACGGAGATGTCGGGAGATGGAGATGGAGATGGAGATGGAGATCAGCCTACCGAGGGAGCCTATTCCCCGTGCCTGGAGGCGGACGCCTGTGGAGGGCGACCGTATCTATGTCTCGGGCTCCAAGACATGGGGATGACTGTCGACGGGTTCTGTTCCCTGCCGTGCGTGGTGGACGAAAACTGTCCCCCTTCGCCGGGAGGAACGGCGGAGCCGGCCTGCATCGATATTGGCGGGGAGGGCTGGTGCGTGCTCGGCTGCGGCGGTGGAGATACGTGTCCCGGTGGCATGGTCTGCACCGACGTTGGAGATGGCAACGGCCCCTACTACTGCTTTTAGGGGCTGTTCGTCCCAGGGTGCTTCGACGCCGGCAAGCCTGCCCCGAGCACGCGGAGGCGGGCGTGTGTGGTGCCCCATGGCATGCGGCTGAGGAGTCGCCGCGTGCTCGGATGATACGCCGACACCGCGCCCCCGTGAGGAGCGCGGTGCCGGTGGAGGTGCTCGATAAACCGGGGCCTACTTCACCGAGAAGGTGTCGTTGCCGGGTTCGATGGCGTCGAAGCCGTAGCAGGCGTACATCTCGGCGACCACTTGGTACTCGTGTCCGCTGGTGAACGCCGCGGCGTCGAGTTTCAGGTTGACGCTCCAGTTTCCGGCGCCGCCCGTGAAACACTCTTCAGCGTTGCCCGCATCGGTGGAGAAGTCACCTGTCTCCAGTGGTACGCGCTCCCCCGTGGTCATGTCGACCACGCCGAGTCGAGGCCAGCAGCCTTCACCAGGCGTCCACCCGAATTCGTCCGTGAGGATTTGCTCGAGGTGGGCGGCGTCGGTGACCTCGGTGCCGAGGTAGCGCAGGGTCTTGAACTTCACCGGCATGGTGGCACCGAGCTGCTTGGCGTTGCCCATGGGCGCCATGAGGTCACCGATTTCGAAGAATGCGTCGCAGGACACGTCCACCCGCTGCGTGCTCGTGGTGGCGCAGCCGTTTTTCTCGGTGGTGAGGGTGGCGAAGCGCGGTCCCGGCGTGGTGTAGGTGACGCCGTCGACATGGAGGGTGGTGGCGCTCTCCGGGGTGGCGCCGACGCCAAGATCCCAGCTTGTCGACACGCCCGCGGTGCCGCCGGTGTAGGTGAAGTCAAAGACTCCGGCCTGCTCGCTCACCTCAAAGTTCGGTACGGGCACGGGATCACCGTGGTAGAGCGTGCGGGTGACGGTGTTGGTGACGACGGGGGCGTTGGCGTCGAAGTAGATGGACGCGGTGACGTCGACGGGAGTGCCGTCTGCCACCGCGAGCCGCGGGGAGATGGCGAAGCGCAGGTGTCCGTTGGAGCCCGGATCGTCGAGCAGCTTCGGCGGCAGGTTGATGGTGTCAAAGTGCGCGACCATCTCGCCGCGGTCGTTGACCTGCAACGACGTGAGGTCGTGACTCGTGTCGATCACGCGGAGGGTGTCGGGGTCGAGGTCGGTGTCGAGGTCAAGGACCACGCGAACATCGACGGCATCACCGTATCCCTCGTTTTGAAACCGCACCCGGTAGGTGAGCTCCTCAGCCAGGATGTTCTGCTCCGGACCACACCCCTCGGGCGTCGCCGCGAGATCGTTGGGGTCACACGAACAAGAGCCGACCGGAGGCATGCTCTCGGCCCAAACCTCGCCCTTGCAGGGACCTGTCGGAGGCGCGACGATGGTCGCAGAGGCGCCGGTGGTCGGGGGGGAGTTGAGCGTGTCGACGACCACGCACACCTCGCACATCGCGCCATTGCCCATGCTCGTCGTGTTTTGAAAGCTCCAGGTGTTGGCGGTGCTGTCAAACCCGGAGAGCTGCATGCCGCACGAGTTGGTGACGATATTGCTGACGCCATTGGCGGTCGCTTCGAACTCCGGTGGGACGGTGAGGGTGAACGTCGCGGGGTTGCCTTGCGTCCATGGGGAGTTTCCGGTGTTTACATATTGGGCGCAGAAGCCAAACGTATGATCGATGCATGCGCCGGTCTGAATCTCGTCGCCGTTGCATCCTTCGAAGCCGTTGTCGACGGGCGCGTAGGAATACAGCGTCACGTCGCCACCGCATGTCTGCGAGCTGCGCGTGTAAAAGTCGGTGTCAGGGCGGGTGACACCTTCCTCGAGAGACAGGTCGTAGCTGATGCCGTCGGGACCGCAGCTGTCGGCCTCCATGGCGTTGGGGCCCGGGACTGGACTCACCTTCCAGTCGCCTTCCGGGACGATGGCGCGGTAGTCTCCACGAGTATTGGTGAGCGTCAAGAAACGATCGTCGCCGCCGATCTCCTGAAGTTCGACCCACTGGTTGGGCCGCCCGTCGGATTCGGAGGTCTCCGTGCACACTTCCTCTTCGTCGAAGAAGACGGTGCCGTCCACCGTGGCAGGGTCCCCGATGATCTCAATGAAGACCAACGCGGCGTCCGTGCTTCCGAGGCCCCCCGCAGACTCGAACAGGCGCCCCGGGATGGCGTAGCGTCCGTCCGAGAGCTCGAGGACCATGTCGCCTTGGTCGTTGCCCAAGGCGGAACCGATGATAAGCTCGTGCTCCACGTTCCCGAAGGCGTCGGTCTTCACAAACCAGAGGTCGTCTGCGCCGAATCCCGCGGTCGCCGTGGCGAGGAAATACCCGGTGAATGCATAGCCACCGTCCTTGGTGGGGATGCCGCCGATGGCGAGGTCGAACCCGGTGTCTCCGTAGGTGCGGGACCACTCCAGGTCCATGTTCTCATCGTACTTGAAGATCGCCCCTTCCATGGAGCCCACAGGCTGGCGTCCAAACCCCACGTAGCCGCCGTCGTTGGCCCTGCGGAAATCGTGCATCCACCCACCGGGGGTGCAGTCGGACCACTCAAAGTCCCCGTTGGCGTCGGCCTTTGCATAGACCGCGCCTCCAGAGCCGCCGCCCCCCACGATGAAACCGCCATCGTCGGTGTTGACGATATTTGCGGCGCCTTCCCAGCCTCCGCCGCAGGTGTCGCCGTAGGTCTTGCTCCATAGCATCTGACCGTCTTGGGCGTACTTGGTGACCCACATGTCGTTGCGCCACGTGTTGAAGGAGTAGGTGAGCCCGGCGAGGTAGATGCCACCATCTGCCGCGATGGTGACGCTGGTCGCGACGTCCGTGGAGGACCCGCCGTAGATAGACTCCCAGAGCTGGTTGCCGTCGCCATCGAACTTGAGGACGCCGGAGTCAATCCCACCGTTGGGGCCCGGGCCTACGCCCATGCCAACCACGAAGTTGCCGTCGGGGGTCTGTTGAACACAGTCGCTCTGCCAATAGCGCTCGAAGCGGCCGGGCTCCCCAAAGTGCTGCTCCCAGATCATGTTGCCGTTTCGGTCGGTGCGGACCACGTACATATTTGGGCCCTCGGGCGTGCCCCAGTTCGCGGAGCCCGCGAGCATGAGGTCGCCGTTGTCGAGCTCGATGGCGCAGCCAAAGGCGTCGTAGTTCTCGGTGCCAAAGAGGTGCCGCGACATCTCAACGGCTTCCGCCGCCTGGGCCAGGCCCGGCGAGGCCACAGCGCCCGCAAAGAGGGAGAAGGTGAGGGCTTGTTGAAGTGCGCTGCGTTTCATCTCACGTCTCCCTTCGCGGACCTCGACAGGCTTTGAGGCGTCGACGTGAATTTTTTGCGCGTTTTTTGCGCCCACGAACGCTAGGGGAGGAAACGGGCCGACGGGCAGGTGACGCAAGCCCGTTGAGGGGGCTCTCGCGGCCATGAGGGAGCGGGTTTTACATTGAACCCCCGGGGGGCGAGTCATGCGCTGCAGCTGCGTATTCCTCGCAGGGGGCGCCGCTCCGGCCAGACACTCGGGGCTGAATCTACTTCACGAAGAAGGTGTCGTTGCCAGGTTCGAGGGCGTCGAAGCCGTAGCAAGCGTACATCTCGGCGACCACTTGGTACTCGTGTCCGCTCGTGAACGCTGCGGTGTCGAGGTCGAGATTGACTCGCCAGCTGCCCGCGCCGCCGGTGAAGCAGGGTCCGGTCGCGCCGAGGCTGGAAGTGCTCCCGGAATCCAGGGGCACGCGCTCCCCGGTCGTCACGTCGATCACGCCGAGCTGGGGCCAGCAGCCGTCGCCGGGCGTCCACCCGAAGTCGTCGGCGAGGATCTGCTCGAGGTGGGCGGCGTCGGTGACCTCCGTGCCCAGATAACGCAGGGTCTGGAACTTCACCGGCAGCGTCGCCCCAAGCTGCTTGGCGTTCCCCATGGGGGCCATGAAGGCGTCGGTCTCAAAGAACGCGTCGCAGGGGACCTCCACCGTCTGCGCGCCCCTGGCCGCGCAGCCATTTTTCTCGACGGTCAGTGCCGCTACCTGCGGCCCTGGGGTGGTGTAGGTGACGCCGTCCACGTCGAGGGTGGTGGCATCCATGGGGGATGCGTCGGGGCCAAAGGACCAGCGTGCGGACACGCCGCTGGTGCCGCCGGTGTAGGTGAAGTCGAACACGCCAGCCTGCTCGCTCACCTCAAAGTCCGGCACCGGCACGGGATCGCCGTTGTACAGGGTGCGGCGGACTGTGTTGGTGACCACGGGCAGGTTGGTGTCGAAGTAGATGGACGCCGTCACGTCCACCGCGGTGCCGTCGGCGGCGGGCATGCGCGGCGAGATGGCGAAGTGCAGATCGCCGTTGGAGCCCGCGGGATCCACCACCTCGGGCGGTAAGAAGATGTCCTCGAAGCGGGCGATCATCTGGCCGCTGTCGTCCACCTGCAACGAGGTGAGGTCGTGACTGGCGCTGAGCAAGCGCAGCGAGTCCGGGTCGAGCGCTGGGTCGAGGTCCACGACGACCTCGACGTCAATGGCGCTTCCAAACCCCACATTTTGGAACCGGAGGTCGTAGGTGAGCTCTTGGGCGAGGATATTCTGCTCGGGGCCGCACCCCTCCGGTTGCGCGGCGAGGTCGTTGGGGTCGCAGGCGCACGCCATCGTGGGGTGGAAGTAGTCATAGTAGTACTCCATCCCGCAGGCGTCGCTCAGATGCCAGAAAACGCTCTGATAGTGCGACCCCGAAGTCCCCATGGTTCCGATTCCAGTCGTCTCAACCTCAAGACATATTTCGCAAGAGTCACCGGCGTTAAAGATGGCGTTGTTTGCAAACGTGATATTCGACGTGTTGTAGGACACAAGCGACGCTCCGCAGGTGTTGCGGACGACGTCGCCTGGACCGTTGATGGTGAAATCGCCAGTTGGAACTCGTATTTCAAATCTCCCGGGAAACGGAGCGACGCCCCAAGGCGCCGTGCCGGTGTTCGTGAAGACAGAGCAAAATCCCCACGTGTAGCCGAGACACGCACCTGTCTGAACCTCTCCTTCGCTGCAGCCGGGGTACCCGTTGTCTGCGGGCGCGTAGTCGTAGGAGAAGACCTCGCCGTTGCAGGCGCTTTTGGGCGTGCTCCAAAAGTCATTGTCGGACGAGACCTCTCCCGCCTCCAGGCTCCGGTCGTAGTAAAGCCCGCCAGTTCCGCAGGTGTCGGCCTCCTGGGCGGAGGGCCCGTGCTCTGCGGCGACGTGCCAGTCGCCGGCGGGGACCGTGGCGGAGAAGGTGCCATCGGCGGTGGTCATGGCCCGATACACCTCGGGGCCGCCCTCGCGCTCCACGCTGACCCATTGGCCCGGGCGGGGCAGGGCGGTCGTGCCCGCGGCGGTGCACACCCCCTCGAGATCGAGGCGCACTGTGCCCTCGATGAACGCCGGATCGCCCACCAGGTCGATGAACACCAGAGCCGCGTCGCTGTCCCCAAACCCACCTGGAGACTCGAACAGGCGCCCCGCCACCGCGTAGCGGCCGTCTTGGAGTTCGAGCACCTTGTCCCCTTGATCTCCCCCGATGGCGCTGCCCACGATGAGCTCGTGCTCGAGATTGCCGAGGGCGTCGGTTTTCACAAACCACAGATCGTCGAGACCCACGCCCGCGGTGGCTGTGGCGAGGTGATAGCCGGTGAAGGCGTAGCCGCCGTCGGAGGTCTGGATGACCTCGAGGCCCAGGTCGTAGCCCGTATCTCCGAAGCTGGTGATCCACTCTTGGGTCAAGCTGGCGTCGTATTTGGCCAGGACGGCGTCGCCGTCGGTGCCGCTCAAGAGGCCCGTAACGATGAAGCCGCCGTCGTCGGTGGCGTCGATGTCCCGCACCTGACCGTTGAAGTCGCAGGCGGACCACTCGAGGTTCCCGTCTTCATCGGCTTTGTAGAAGCTGGCCGTACCGCCGCCAGTGCCCGCGATGATGAAGCCCCCGTCGGATGTGCTCTGGAGGTTCCAGCCGGCCTCGTAGGTCGCCCCGCAGGCGCCGCCGTAGATCTGGCTCCACAGCACGTTGCCGGCCTGATCGAGCTTGCTCACCCACATGTCGTTGAAGGCCGCGCCAAAGGAGAACGTGAGGCCCGCGAGATAGATGTCTCCGTCGGCGGCGATGGACACCTGGGTCGCTTGGTCGTGGCCGCTGCCGCCGTGCACCGTCTCCCACAGGATGTTGCCGCTGCCGTCGAATTTTGTGATCCCCGCGTCGCGCGCGCCGTTGGGACCGGGGTTGATCTCCATGCCCACCAAGAAGTGTCCGTCGGGGGTTGGAGCGAGGCATTCTTTCTGGCGGGTACGCTCCACCCGGCCGGGCTGGCCAAATT
>JBDQGY010000170.1:0-9671 GCA_040265175.1 Nannocystaceae bacterium | reverse complement strand
TTTGAACTCCGACTGCCCGACCTCCCGCGCGGGAACCACCGCTTGGTCATTCGCGCGCGAGATGCGGTCGGCAACTTCGCGCTGTCTGCGATCAACGTTCGGCGGTGATGGATCCCGCCGGATGACTTGCGGGGTGACCGCTCCGAGTTATACCGTGGGGCATGTCTCGCGCGGGGTGGAGGAAACAGTGGCCGGTGTTCATGTTCGCGGTGAGCCTCTCTTGCGCGAGCAGCGATCAAGACGAGGGCGGGCAAGTCTCCGGGACCAGTTCAGACACCACGGGGGATGAGATGGGTTCGGGCACGACCGGGGGCGACACCTCCTCCGACGGCGGCGGTGACTCCTCCGACAGCGGCACCTCCTCCTCCGACGGCGGCACCTCCTCCTCCGACGGCGGTGACTCCTCCGACGGCGACACCTCCGGAGCGGATACGGGGGATGACGCACCAGATCCGCCGTGCTCATGGGATGAGGGCACCCCGGGCCAGACCGTCTCTGTCCAGACGACCTATGATGGTGAGAACCGGACCTTCGAACTCCACCTCCCCTCAGACTACGACTGCACGCCACGCCCGGTGGTGGTCGGGCTGCACGGCTACTATGGATCTGGCGCCGGATTTCAAAACAACACGTCCCAGATGACCGACCGCATCGACGAGCTGGGCTACATTGGCATCTTCCCCGACGGCCTTCCCATGGGGATGGGGTGGCAGGCGGCGGTCACATCGTTCAATGATATCGACTCGCACAACAGTGACGGACCCGACGGACCCACGTGCACCATGAACGCGTACGACTACGACGTGTACGACAACTGCCGGCCGGAAGAGGCCAACGACGCGTGCAACTGGGGGACAAGCTGCGCGGATGACGAAGGGTTCATCCGAACTCTGCTCCAGACGTCCTTCGCCGAATGGTCCGGCGACGCGGGCCAGGTGCTGCTTACGGGATTCAGCCAGGGCGGTCAGAGCGCGCAATCGTTGGCCTGGCGCTTGGCCGACGTAGTCACTGTCGCCGCACCCCATCACGGGTTCTCAGCCAATGGCTACACCCAAGCGCCCCCCTCCAAGATGTCTTTATTTCAAGTGTGGGCCACCGGCGACGACATCGTGAACGGCGCGGAGGTCCCCTCTAGTGATGGGATGATTTACGACGGCGCGGACGAGACCGCGCTGGTGTGGGCGAGTGGACAGGCGTGTGACAGCGCGACCACACCCTACCCCACCGCCTTCGACGGCACCCAAGGCTGGTCATGCTCAGAGCACGCGAACTGCCAAACGCAGGCCCAGGTGGTCAACTGCGTGTGGCAAGGTGGACACACCTGGGGGAGAATCCCCGGCACTAACTTTGCCCTCGAGGCGATGCTCTCCTTCTTCGCCGCGCAGGCCCCTTGACCGCTCGTGACCTCTTCTCCACCTCACCCCGACACAGACGAACCCACCCGACGGCGCCAGCTCGTGGAGTGGTTCACCGAGGCTGTAGCGCGCGGGGATGTTGATCTTGAGGAGCTTGAACGCCGGGGACGTGACGCCGCCGTGACGCTTCAGCAAGCCGAGACGGAGCAGGTCACCCTCACATGGCCCGGGAAGCGAGCCGCTCAAGAGACGCCCGCGTCGACCGACGAGATCCGAATCGATCCGCCAGATGACACAACGTCCTGCGATCAGCTGATCATTGGGGACAACCTGCCCGTGATGCGAGCGCTCGCGGGGTCCTTGTCCGATGCGGTGGACCTTGCCTACATCGACCCTCCCTACAACACCGGGCGGGGCTTCACATTCGATGACCGTTTTCCCGCTCCGCCCGGCGTCCGCAGCGACGCTCGCAGAGGCAGGCGAGGTCAGCGCGAACGAAGCGCGTGGCTCAATTTCATGTACCCCCGCCTGATAGCGCTGCGCGATCTGATGAGCGCGCGGGGTCTCCTCGTCGCCCACATTGACGAACATGAGCACGAGACGCTCGTCATGATATGCAAGGAGATCTTTGGCGATGCGAGCTACCTCGGCTCGCTGGTCTGGGACAAAGGCAACCCCAAAGGAGACGCGAAGCGCGTCGCCTATCAACACGAGCACATCGTGGTGTTCGCGAAGGACCCCAAACACTGCCCCCCGCTCCGGCGCCCCAAAGAGAACGCGCAGCGAATCTTGGACGCCGCCGCAGACTCAATTCGTGGCACCTCAAGTCTCGCGCAGGCGCGCGAGGAGTTCTCCCGATGGATGAAAGCGGCGCGCGGCCTGTCCGGCGGGGAGGCGATGTACGCGCGAATCTCCGAAGACCGACGCGTCTACAGGCTCGTCTCCATGGCGTGGCCGAACAAAAAGACGGCCCCTCCTGAGTACTTTCAACCGCTGCTTCACCCGGTGACAGGGGCGCCCTGTCCTGTCCCGGCGCGTGGGTGGCGAAATCCCCCGGGCACGATGGAGGAGCTATTGGCTCGGGGTCTGATCGAATTTGGGACCGACCACTCAACGCAGCCTCAGCGGCGCTATTTCCTCGACGAACACATGCACGAGAACGTCCCGTCGGTGATCCGTTTTGCCGGCGCCGACGACGACCGACTCCGTGAGCTTGGGATTCCCTTCGAGCATCCAAAGCCCGTCGAGCTCGCTACCCGGCTGCTGTCATGGTTCGGGCCCCCCGACGCGGTCGTCTTTGATTGTTTTGCGGGCTCCGGCACCACGGGCCACGCGGTCTGGGAGGCGAACCTGCGTGACGGCGGCACCCGGCGCTTCGTCCTCGTCCAGGCGCCCGAACCTGTCTTCACGAGCGCCTCGGCCGAGGTGGACGGACGGACGTTCGAGTCCGTCGATGAGATCACGCGGACGAGGCTTGAGCGAGTCGCGGCGGGCTACGGTGACGACGAACGCGGCCCGTCGCCCAGACTCCTCGTGCGACGGCTCGTGCAGCAATGACGGCTACCCTGCGGTCGCCGGCGAGAGGCTCAACCGCCGAGGGCTTCGCCTCGAGCGACCGACTTCTCCCACATGCGAATATAGCCCTCGGCGGAGCGAAACAACGGCTCGAGTTCGTCGTCCGATGCCGCGTCACCTCGTGCGTCTTCGATGAGCTCGGGCAGCAAGCCGATATGCACGAGGCCCTCGGTGTTGAAGTCCAGGCTACGCTCACCGATCTTGGGCTCCGTAAACGTGACGTCTCCTGCGACGGATTGGAACGGATAGGTGATCGGGTCCTCTTGAGGAGAGCCGCACCCGTTGTCTCCAAAGCGGGGCTTGCGGGCCCCCGCGAAACCGTTGAGATCGAAGCCGAAACCCTCCGCAGGATAGCCACCCTCCGCCTCGATTTGCGCGATTCTACTCTTGAATCCATTGAGCGTGGAGCCCGGGTTTGCGCTGTCTCGGCATCGTCCAAGCCCGGTCTTTGAGACACCACCCACCGCGTAGAGCCGCCCGTTGTTGTTTGAACCGTGGGTCCCGGCCGCGGGGTAGTCATTGCCCTCTAGGAGCTCGAACGCCCGCTCATACGAGCGCTGCGGGAGGTGGTCCACCTCGAGAATCATCCCGCGCGCCATCATCTGCTCAATCAAAAACTCGCCGAGCGGAGTCAAGCCCGTCTTTTGACAATAGGGCCCCTCAAGGGACGGCTCTTCAAATGCCGAGATGAACGGGAACGCCGTGGCGATGGGGCTCGTCGGGAAGAGGCTGAAGTCATTGGGGGGCATGGACACGTACTCCTCCCGCGGCATATTCAACCCCCCGAAATCGACGCTGCCGTTGTCGAAGACGGCCGGCACGTCTACCGGGCAGTCCGTCACAAAATTGTTCCAATGGCCCGTGTTGAAGAAGTTACCCACCTCAATAAACCCCCGGTCACCGTCTCCCGCTGAGAAAAGGTTGTCGTATTTGTGCACCGGGAACAAGACGCGCACCCCACGTTCGACGTACTTGTCGAGCTGCTCCACCACGTAGGCCTCGTCGCACACCGGCGTGTTGTCCCGCGGAACCAAGCGGCAATCAAACAGGTCGGAGGTCTCAATGCCCAGCACTACAGCCATTTTTCCTCCTGAGATCACCTCTCGTGCCTCCGCCGGCGTAGCCACCACGCGAAAAAAGCCCTCACCGGGACCGCCGGCTTGCGCGTCAATATAACGTTCCATCGCGTAGGTCTCCTCGATGATGCGGTCCACTGCCACCATGTCATCGCAGGAGTAGCGCGTCGGCTGGATGTCGGAGCCCCCCGTCAAGTGACAGATCACCGAGTTCGTGGTCGCGTGCTGCACCACGAGCCGTAACCCGCTCAAATGGGCTCGCTCAAGCCAGCGGTAGTACTGCATCTGATGCGTCGAACGGTAGGGTGCGTTGGGCCAATCCGTGAAGGTCGGGTACCCGTCCGTCTCATGATTGTCCTCGTTGAGTTCACCTGCCAGGATGTTGAGGAGGACGCTCCCAAGATCCGCCCCGCTCGACCCGGCGGTGTCAAAGACGTACCCGAAGAAGTCTTGTCGCCCCATGATTCCATGGCCGACATCGCAGTCGCCCAAGGCGTGCTGGACACCCAGCCGATGGAACGGAGCCCCGTGAAAGATGCCACCCCCGCCGAAGGCCCAGTTGGTCATGATGTGGGAGTGGGTGTCTACGATTCCGTAGAGGTCCCCGTCTTCAAAGGTCGTCTTTGTGGGTGTCCCCTCGGCGTCAATCGTGAGTTCTGGATGCTCCGTGCAGCCGTCCACCTCAACGAGGGCGAGGCTCGCGGCGCTCTCCTCCCCGGAGACCAGCCCGTCGAGCCCGAGCAAATCGCCGACGCGTCGACTGCGAAAGCGCAGCGGCTCCAGCTCAACACCCGATCCCTCGAACATCCACTCCGCGCCCGAGATATAGTCGTCGTCCACGAGCAGCACATCGGACTGGAGCGTGGTCCGTCTCAAGAGCGGTCCATCGTCCGAGACCACGTAGCCCCCATCGCGATCGTAGAGCAGGTAAGTCCCGAGATCGGAGGCCTTAAGATAGAACCGCTCCGCGTCCGCTTCACTCCCGGCGGTGAAACCAAATTCTGTTCCCTCCTCGGATTGCGCCAACCATGTGTCGCCGGAGCGCACCGAGAAGCACCCGCCGGCATATTGATACAGGTCGGGAGTCGGCGGTGGATCGCCGCCCTCCTCCCCAGTCATCTTCGAGCGTTCGTCTGTTCCGCAGGCGGCAAAGACAAGGAAGCTCATCGCGATGAACGGTGCTCGAAGGTATTTCACGCGCGAAAATTACCACAACCCGCTTCCTTCGCCCGTTCGCCAAGGCCACAAAATATGCGCGAACACATCCGCATCCCTCGCCACGCCTGACACGACTTGATCGTAGCCACGCGCGTTCCGCGAACCGTGGCGCCAATGGCCCAAAACCTGCTCACAGAACACATCCGTACCAAGCCCACGTGCTAGCCTTTGTCGGCGACCCCGCGTTGAACGTGTCACCACCCTCGACCATCACCTCCGCGGTCGAGACGGCGCGGAGCGCGGACGCTGCCGCGCTTGCCCTTCGTGCTCACGCGCTGTGCCCCTCTGCCCGCACACATATCTCTAAGCTCTGACATCCTCCACGCATCTGCCTCGCTCATTTTTGCAGCAGACGTCAACATGGTCTGCGCCTCGATGAATCCGTCCATGCGATCGGTGGCCGGAGTGGATGCGTCCGCAAACCTCAACACCGTTGTTCCCTCTGCGCTCCTCCTTCGTGATCGCGAGTGGCTCAACGCCCTCCTCCGGGCGGTGAGTGACGACGAACGCACGCACGCACGCACGCATGTGGAGCGACAACTCGCAGACTACGGAGAGCCCCCACGGTCGTAGGTTTTTATGGTCACTGCCCTCCTCGACACGGGGGGAGACTTCGCAGGGCCTCCTATCTACCGTGGTTCCCACCGAGACCTACGAGGTCATCCGTACGGAGGGGGCCACGGCTGCAGCCACACTGGCCCGCAAGCGGAGTATCGCGTGCTCCTCGAGGTGCGCGTCCCTTCATGCATCGAGCACCTCCAACGCTGCAATTCCCTCGACGAGACCCACGAGTTCGTCTTCCGCAGCGTCCGCGAGGTGTTCGAAGACGCACACGTGGATCTTTTTGTCATCGACGCTGAAGCAAAGGCGCTCGAGATGCGATGGTCCTCCCGTGGAGTCAAGCCCCCTCACTGCCTCCCGCCCAGACTGCCGGGCGATGCGATCTCAGCGACTGCACACTCGGTTCCCTGAGTGGCCGCAGATGCGCTGTGCCCACGACTCTCGGGAAGACGAGTCCCTTCGCTTCTGCGCCCCCTTCATTCCCATGACGGCCCCGTCGCCATGACCTCGTTAACCTTTGACGGTCTCAAATCCCTCCCAGCCTCGCAGCGCGAAGTCGCCATGACCACCTACCGCGCGAGCGTCGCGTCGATCTCGGCGCGGCGCTCACTCGCGCTCACCAACGTCGACTTGCGCGCAGCTGCAGCGCGCGACGCGCACCGATGCTCTCACTGGCATCTTCAACCGGAGGGCCTTTGAACGCTCGCTGGTCCGCGCCGTCGCCCGCACGCGCTGGCACAAGATCCCGTTCGGATTCGTCTTCGCGGAAGTGGGCCACTCTCAGAACATCAACGAGAAATACGGACGTGACGCTGGCGATCGGCTTCTCCCTCGCGTGTCCGACCTTCTGCCACGACAGACACGGACCGCCGACCCCCTCGCCCACCTCAGCGGGGGGAGAATTCGAGATCTTGCTCAAGGGAGCCTACGCAGATGAGACCATCGTGAAGGCGGAGGGACTGCGCGGAGCGATCGGAGCTGAGTTCGGGCATGAGGAGACACCCGTCACGCACTCCTGGAGCTTCGAACAACTCAACTGGAAGAACCTCTACTGCGCGGCGACACGCGCGCCCTCTCCACTGCGAAGGGCAAGGGCCACAACCGCGTCATGCTCGTCGGCCGTGAAGGATAGTCCGACTCCACCCCACGCAAAAGACCCCAGCGTGATGATCGCTGAGGTCTCTTGGATGCCTCGCGCCGAGAGGCCCGAGCCCGCACAGGCGGCGTCCCCCTAGGCGCTGCCAAACTTCTCGATGCAGCGACGCATGATGTCGGGCAGAGATTTCTTCATGTCTTCCTGCGCCGTATTCATCGCGTTCATTTGGCAGGCCGCGACCTCGATTTTTCCGGTCTTCGTACACTGCGCTTTTGTCATGCCGAGCTGCATCTGTTTCGCCTTCTCCCACTTCGCCAGGGCGTCTCCCGTGTACATACGCTTCATGAACTTGTCATTCGCCTCGGCCACCTGGTCACAGGCCTTCGTCATCTTCTTGGGGAGCTTTTCCGGTAGCACACAAAGCGCGTCCACTTTCGCTGCGTAGGCGGCTTTCGCCTCATCTTCTTTCTTCTTCGCAGCCTCGCGCGCTGCTTTGCGGGCCGCGAGCTGCTCGTCGAGCTTTGATGCGTCCGCCTTCTTTTTAGCGATCGCTGCCTCAAGTTCAGCGCGCTGAGCCTCCGCCTCACCAGAGTTACAACCTGCCATGGAGGGTGTCACTCCCGCCAAGAGAATTACCGCGAAGATGGTCGTCATTTTCATGGGCGAACCTTCGTACGAAACCAAACTATCGTCAAGTCTCGCCGAGGAGGTGATGCGCGTGGGCACCCGCCCCTTCGACGACACCTGCGGTCAACGACCGACGAGCGCCGCGCCGCCCCCTTCTCTCCGTCGCCGCAGATGCGACTCGCCCCGTTCCTCTAGATCACGGGGTCACAACGTACGTCCTCCGCCCCGCCGTCGTTGTTCACGCGGCCAGCGCACCTCGCGTTTATTGACTCACCCGCCCCGCCAATTCCATCGACGACTCGCCCGCCGCCGTCACCTCCCAAGCCCTACCACCTCACCGCGCGCAGCAGCCAACGGCGGATGCGTTCACCCGCCACCGAATCTGATTTCACCCAAGCCACCCGAATTAGCCCCAATGTTCGTGATAGCGTCATGTCGATGGATCTAGCCAGAACGGACGAGGACGGCCACGCGGGACGAACGCGCCCCGCGTTCCTGCGGGACTGGGCCTGGTTCCCTTTCATGCTCATCTTCCTGCTCGTCGCCTCCCACGTCTTGACCTACGAATATACCGCTGGCACGCCCAGCCCCTCGTGGTTCGACGGCTACGATATTCGTGTCAAGGACACCGAGCGATTGATGCTTTACGCCGCGGCTCTCTTGGCATGCGCGACCGCGATCCGAACGGTTCTCTACCGGGTCGGTGCGGAATGGGTGCTCCGACGCAAGAGGATTCGAATCGGGTATCGCGTCGTGCTCGTGACGCTCCTTATCGTCACGGGATTTAATTTCTTCTATGTCCGCCGTGCCAGCTACAACCACTGGTGGCACTGCTACGACTCCTACCACTACGGTCTGAATCCCAAGTTCTACGACGAACTCGGGTACGAATACCTCTACGACTGTACGGTCGAGGCAGCTCCCCCAAAGAGTCTCTGGCAAAAGACAGAGGTTCGCAACCTCAACACCTACGGATTTACGACCGCGAAGTCCGTCCGAGAGTCGCGTGGACCGAGCTGCAAAGAGCGCTTCACTCCAGAGCGATGGGAGGAATTCGATCGCGCTATCGATCTGTTCCTCGACAAGGAAGAGTGTGGAGCGGGACGCGTCCGCGCGGCCGTCGGCGACCAAGGGTACAACGGCACCCCATTTCATCGATCCCTCATGCAGGTCTTCTGGAGCGTCGCCCCGCTAGAGCGCAGTTCGTTCATCATGCTCGCGCTCTTCGATGTGTTCGCGCTCTGCGTGGCTCACCTCTTGATGACCCGCGCGGTGGGGTGGAGGCGGGGGTACACCTTCAGCATTTTCGCTTTCACCTTGGTCACCGACCGGTTCTCAATCATCGGGGGGTCGTCGATGCGATTGCTGTGGTTGGCAGCCATCATCATCGCCATCGCAGCGCTCACCCGAAAGCGCTGGGCCACTGCTGGTGCTTGTCTGTCCGTCTCTGCGATGTTGAATGTGTTCCCGCTGCTACTCGGGATCGGCGCCCTGCTCAGCCTCACCGGTGCCGCGTCCCGCGACCGACGACGTCTCCCCGACCTTCGACGTTTTGTGATCGGCGGGCTTGTCTCTGCGTCGCTCTGCCTTGCGGTCACAGCGTCCCAAGGGGATCTGGTGGGCGGCTACCGGGCCTTCATGCACGATATGAAGGTTCACTCGGAGGGCCCGCCCAGCGCGAAACTCGGCGGCCGACTGGAGAAAACACCCGGCTACGGCGTTGGACTTAAGTTTGCGTTCACCTATCGGGGGGAGCACGGCAAGCCTAAACAGGCATACAACCGCGTAAAGCTCACCCAACAGTTCGCGCAGATCGAGCCGGTGTATCGCGTTCTAGGATGGACGATCACCGGCGTCGCGGCGGTGCTCGCGTTTCACCTGGCGGTGGCAGAAGCGGCCCTCATGTTTGGCTTCATCGCGTTCTTCGCTCTTCTGGGTACCGTCGCCTATTACTTCTCGTTCGTCTCGTTGATTCCTGTCGCGTTGATGTTCACGCGGCATCGCGGCACGGCGGAGCTCATGTTCCTCCTGTTCTTACTCGCGAGCATCGCGGGGCTGGTCCACCTTGTCTCGCCGCAATATACCGCCACGAGCCTCAACCGCACTCTGATCACGTTCTCGTGGCTCGGGTGGATCGGGCTGTGGCTGGTGTGGTCTTGTCGG
>JBDQGY010000169.1:0-9683 GCA_040265175.1 Nannocystaceae bacterium | reverse complement strand
CTGCTGAAGCGCCGAGGAGGTCAGCTTCTTCGCGAGCCTCGTCGGCGCGGTCACGTCACCCGAGGTGACCGCCAGCGCGATGGAGAGCCCTCGGGTGGAGACGACGACTCGCGTGGGCGAGATGGCCATCCCCGTCGCGATTTTGACCCCGTCCACGACCTCCGAGTGGCTGCCCTCCGACGTCAAGAGGACCATCGGGGAGCGAAAATCTCCAGACGAGGCGAGCGTGGCCGCGGGGCCCTTCGGCTTCGCGTCGCCCCGGGCGACAGTGAGCGCGAGCAACAAAGAAGCGAGGGCCGGAGACATCCGCGGAGAGTCTACCATCCTAGTTTGGGTGTCTGCACCCTCTCGCTCGCCGTCGCCTTGAGTCCTCGCGGCCTCTCGGCCGGCGCCGCCATCGCCGACGCTACAGAAGGTTGAAGAGCGCTACACGGAGGGACAACACCACCACCGCCACCTGGGCTGCCCGCGCGAAGAAACGCTCCGCTCGTGGGCGCGGGATCACTCGACCTCGGATCACCGCCGCGATCACCGGTACCGGTAAGAACAGCTGAATTACGGAGGTGAAGGTGAGGAGCAGCACTCCCCAGCCCACGTCCATGACCTCGTACAAGCACCCGAGCATCACCACCCAGTTCATGGCCACCGTGGCGAACAACGCCCACGACTTCAGTCTCAACAACCCCCGCACGCACACGACCATCCCTGCACACGCCGACAGCGGCAGCGCTATGTCTGTGAGCAAATGACCTGCCGCCCGCCAAGAATACCGCCCGATCCATGTACCATCGATACGGTCGTGGTAGTTGACAGGGATGTGGTCCAGCGCCTCTATCGCGGAGATCCCAAGCACCAGCGCGTCACCCACCGCCATCATCATGCTCGCGAGCAGGACGTTTCGAAAGGCGTTCGGTCGAAATATACTGTGTGGTGAGGCTGCATCCCGCCCCTGGGCCCCGGGTCCGAGCCAGAGAATGCTCCCCCCGAGCACGAGCGCCATGAGTCCGAATATCATCCCGCCGGCCACGCCATTGGTGAATTCCGTGAGGTACACGTTGATCGTCAGCATGCCAAGCATCACCCAGGCGACCGCCCGAGCGAAGAGCTGGTGTGCGAGGCTCCGTTTCCAGAGCGACCAAGCCGCGACGTAAAAACACAGTCCGAACACCATGAGGAAACCGGCATAGAGGTCTACCGACGAAAAGGTATCGGACAAGAACGAGTCCAACCACCCTCCCTCGTAACGATAACCAAACCCAAACGTTCGGCTGAAGAAACCTTCAGAGCCGAAGAGACGGCATTGGAGTTCTCTGATCCACGACTCGTCAATTTTCTTACGAGTGCACCTACGCAAGCCCGACCATAACCACATCGAGCCTCGCACCGAAGCGAGGGTGAGCATCCCCAGACACAACGTCCCGATCGCAGCGAACACCATCGACGTCACCATGGTCCGCGTACGGTCGAGCCGGAGTTCCCTCCAGATCTTCGTGATCCCCGCTCGTCGCTCGGGCAAGGCCTGCGCTTCGAGCCCATCGAGGTCCGCACGCGCGTCGCTCATCCATTGGTCGAATGCCAATTCGGCGTTAAAATCCTTGAGTTCCTTCTCGGTCATTGTTTTTCTCCAACCCGTAAGGCGCGACGGAGCGTCGTCTCGGCCTTCTTCACGCGCGCGCTCGCGGTGGATACGGCCACCCCTTGCAGCGTCGCGATCTCCGTGAGCGAATGATCGTTAAGCTTGTGCAGCACGAACGCCTGGTGCACCTCTTCCGGGAGCTCCCGGAGATTCTCGTGGATCCGCTGCAGCGCTTGCCGCTGCACCTGCGACGATTCCGGCTCCGGCAGCCCCCTCCCCCGCGAAAGCTCCCCGTGTTGCGGTATCGCTTCAAGTAGCTGCTCCCGGCGGGTGAGCGTGCTCCGCCAATTCCGCCCCATGTTGTGGGCGATGCCGTGCAGCCACGTAGACTCGGTCGCGTCCCCTCGAAAACCGTCGAAGGCCTTGATCGCGACCACGAAGGTGTCGTGGAGCAAATCGTCCACGGGCGCTCCCAGCCCAAACATCCCGATGAGGTAGCGGCGCAAGCGAGGGGCGTAGTCGCGATAGAGCGCCTCCACAACGCGCTTGTCGACGCCACGCGCAGCACGCCAGCGTTTGTTCACGCGCTTGCGTGCCCGCGCGACCGCCTCTCCAGTCTGGTCCTCGGGCGAGTCGGCGGGGGCGAGAGCGACGCGCATCGCCACGGAGAAACTGTCAGAACTCATGGTGTCTGTAGGTGTGACGGCACCTGGCGTTTTTGCGTCCTCACTCAAATAAAACTCCCCCGCCCGCGCGAACGCCGCCTGCCCTCCCGGCTCGCGTGCCCTCCGTGCGCTGAATCCAGCAGCGAACGTCGTCCCCGCTCCCGCGCTCCACCGCTCCCAACACTCATGTCGAGGACGATGCGGGACTCGCCCACGCCGCCATGGCCAGGAGCCCGCTCGCGATGGCCAGATTCGCCTCGGGTGGGAGCCCAGGTCCCAAGAGCTGCGATTGACCCGCGCGACGCATGAGCCGGTCGTCGAACGACGCATGGGGAGCCGCCGAGCGGAGCGTGTCGAGCAGCACCTTCATATTCAAGATCCGCGACTTTTCGAGCGCGTCGCCGAGGCCACGAAAGTCGAGGTTGAACTCCGAGAACAGCAGCGGCGGCCCCTTGGTTGCATAAACGTGCACAAATCCCGACATGGAATCGGAGACGCTCTTGACCATCTTGCTCTTGTTGGTGCGCATCATGAGACCGCCGGTCGCCACCGCGAGGGCCGGGTTAAATTTCTTCGCGGTCACGGTCTTCTCCTGCACCTCCGTCGCGGTCTGGGTCCCTCTCAGGATGAGTCGAACCGTGTCGAAGGGCACCTGCACGCCCGCACCTTGTCGGGGCGACGCGCTCAAGCCATCTTCGTGGAGTTCGAAGCTGCGGACCTGCAGCTGGCGCTTCACGAACGGGGATTCCACCGGGTCGAAGGCCAGCGCGGTGAATCCCGCCGTCTTCAGTCGCCCCACGATCTCGGCGGCCCCCTCCGCAGTGGGCGCCCGCGCGACGATCGACGGCGTCGCCACCAGACGCTGGCGCCCCTCCACGACCGAGCACGAGAGCGCGGCTGCGAGGGCCTGGGCGCGCTCGGGCAACGGACCCTCTCCATGAACGACTGCGACGAGGTGAACCACGAACCTAGTTGAGCCTACCACCTTCCCGTGCATGAGCCCATGGGCGCGCGAGAGCCCCTATCCCGCGCGCCTCGTCGCACCCGAGAAGATGCTAGGATCTTCGCTGGCATCCATGGCCGCTGCTCTGGAACAACCGCGTCGCTCTCCATCGCGCGCCCTGCGGGCGCTCCAAGTCGTGGTCGCGGTCGCCGCCCTCAGTTACCTCGCGCAGCTCCTGGAGTGGACGCAGGTTCGCGCGGCGGTGCAGCGCGCGGAGGGGAGCTGGCTGCTGCTGGCCTTCGCGCTGCAGCTCCCGCTGCTCGCCGCCCTCACCCTGCGCTGGTCGGTGATCCTGCGGGCGCTCGGTCATCGTCTTCCCTACACAAACTTGACCCGCTGGTACCTATCTTTCTTTCTCTACAGTTGCGTCTTGCCCGGCACGCTCGGTGGTGACGTCGTCCGTGGAGGCGCGTGCAGCCGACACACCGGGCCGATGCACGCGGCCACATCCATTCTTACGGAGCGAGTCTGCGGCATGATGAGCGTGTTGCTGTGGGGGCCCGTCGGTGTACTCTTGCTGAGCACGGACGACCGGCGTGTCTTCGGAGAGGAGCTGCTGATGGTGCTGTTGGCTGCGGGGCTCGCGACCCTCCTTGGTGGCCTCGGTGTTTTGTTCGTTCGAACCTTGCAGCTGCCCCTGCCCACGATGCCAGCGCGATGGGTTCGTCTTCGGCGGGTGTGGTCCGGGCTCGTGGAGGTCATGGGCCTTCGAGTTTCGACGCTCACGCGCGCTCTCGGCTGGAGCGCGGCGGCCCAATTCGCGGACATGCTCGCCATGTACGCGCTCGCGATTGGGCTCGGTGTGCCGGTTCATCTCGCGGTGCTGGTGGTGCTTGTCCCGGTGACCTACGTGGTCACCCTCATCCCGATCTCCCTGGGTGGGCTCGGTATCCGCGAGGGGGTGACGGTGTTCTTCCTCGCAAACGCGGGTGTGTCACCGTCCGACGCGACGCTCCTGGCGCTCTTGGTCTTCACCACCAAGGCCTTCTTGGGTATGCTTGGGGCGATGACACAGTTTGCGAGACCATCCAAGCGCGCCGAGGACGGCTCCGATCCGCAGTGAGTAAAACCCCCCTTCATCGGGCTCCGAATGTTGCATGGCTCCTCGTTATCCTCGCCGTGTATGGCGTCGTCTACGCCCCGGCTCGAGGCTTCGATCTGGTATGGGACGACCTCGGCGCGCTGCGGGACAACCCGCTGTTCGCGGGAGGTTATTGGGACGGTATTTTCGCCTCCCAGCACGACCACCTCGACCCTCAATTTAGCGACCTGCGAGGCGCGACCCCAGCACACGACAGCTATCGTCCACTCCTGTATCTCTCGTTTCGAACGGACGTCGCTCTGTTCGGCATGTCTCCTGTTGCGTTGCACCTACACAACCTGATCTGGGGCGCCCTCGCCATCGTTGCCATGTTCGCGGCATCGCGGGCGCTGCTGAGGGACACCGCTGGAGCGACCGTCGCGACGGCGCTGTTCGCGTTGCATCCGATGCAGGTAGAGACCGTCGCCTATGTCTCGACCCGCGGGGATCTGATGGCGGGGACGATGGTGCTCACCGCATCCTGGCTCGTCCTCAAAGACGACGGAGAACGGCGCACCACACACCCGATGGTGACTTTCGGGGCGAGCGCGCTCTTCCTCGCGTCGTTACTTTGCAAGGAGTCATCGATCGCGCTCCCATGTTGCCTCATATTTCTTCTCCTCGCCCAAGGTCGGTTGAGGGCGCGAGTCGCAGGGCCGATCGGAATGCTCTTGGTCCTGCCTCCCTACCTGCTTTTCCGGTCCCAGATGGCTCAGGTCACCGGGAGCGAGCCACTCTATATCAGCGCGCTGCACATGCCGGGGGTTTTCAGCGACTATCTGCGGTTGTTCTTTGTGCCGAGCGAGTTGTCCATCGATCGTCCCTATTCATCAAAGATGCTCGTTGTCGGGTGGGCGTTGCTCTCCATATTCGGTCTCGCGGCCGTCCAAATTCTCAGACGCGGCGCTACCAACACCTCCATGGCACGCCGCCGCGAGCTTGTCCTCATCGCACTTGCGGGAGTTGGATGGTGCGCGCTGCTTCTCGCTCCCGCTTCTATCGTTGTCCGCATCCACAACACCTTGTCCGATCGTTACGCCTACGTCCCATTCGCGGGAATTGGCTGGTCATGTGGCGCCCTCGTTGTCTTGGCACGGCGCGCACGCGCTCATCGTTCCACCCTCTTCGCCTCGCTGGCGGCCGCATGGATCGCTATGTTGTCCGTCGTAAGCGCCCGCCAAGTCTACGCCTGGGAAAACCCCCTCTCGTTGTACTCACACGCGGTGCTCACCACTCCACAGGTGGCAAACGCTCATTTTCGTCTGGGGACCTACGCGCTCAAAACCGGCGATTACGCGGCCGCGGTGTCCATTCTCCACAAGGCGATGGAACTCGACTCCTCCCACGTCAAGGCGCGCGCGAACTACGGCGGCTGCTTGCTAAACTTGCGCCGTTTTGACGAGGCGAGGACCTCTCTCGAGGCACTCGTCCGCGACTTTCCTCGTCATCGGACTGGTTGGTACAATCTCGGGGTGGCCTACCGGCAACTCGGACGGACTGCGGACGCGTGCGACGCCTTTGGACGCGCCCTCGATCTCGACCACCGATACCGCAAGGCGGCCCTGGCCATCCAACAAGGCTGCGGCGAGGGTTTCCGGAACAAAGGGTCGGTTCCATGAGCGTCTCGACTCCCGAACTTAGCGTGGTGCTTCCGTCGTTTCGTGGCGCGAAGTCTGCCAAGGCGGAACTCCCCGTTCTGCTCGATTTTTTGCGATCGCTGCGACGCTCCCATGAGGTGATTATCGTCGACGACGGCAGCGTCGACGACGGCGCCACCGCGCGGGTAGCCACGGAGTTCGGATGCAGATTCTTAGAGAACCCGACCAACCAGGGAAAGGGCGCTTCCGTGCGGCGGGGGATGCTGGCGGCCAAGGGGCGGCTGCGGATGTTCACGGACATCGACGTCCCCTACGAGGCCGAATCCATGGCCCGCGCCCTCTATTATCTCGACGCGAGGGGATTTCATATGGTTGCTGGCGATCGCCGACTGCCAAGCTCAAGCTACTTCACGCAAGTCTCTGGGCTCCGTCGGTTCTCTAGCGTCGTCTATTCCAATGTCGTCGGCCGGCTCGTCGCCGGCGGTTGGTACGACACTCAATGCGGCCTGAAGGGATTCCGTGGCGATGTCGCGGACGACCTTTTCTCGGTGGGGATCGTCGACCGTTTTGCGTTCGACGTGGAGCTGTTTTACGTGGCGCTCAAGCGCAACTACGACATCAAGAGGATCCCGGTGCGACTCAGAAAGAACGACTCATCCACCGTCCGCGTCCTGCGGGACGGGCTCGCGATGGTTCGCGATCTCGGGCGAGTCCTCGCCCACCAAGCCCTTGGCAGGTACAAAGGTCCACACCAGCAGATCCTGGAAGACCACGACGGCGCCGCTGTCCAAGCCTGGCAAGCGAGGAACCTGGAGACCCATGACGACGGATAAATCGCGGAGGACCGGCGACACTGTGCAGGTGCCCGGCGACTACCAATACCGCGTGAGCCGCGAGGGCCTGGCCCCGCAACGATTCTGGCACAAAAAGCGCTTCGCAGTCTGTGAGGCCATGCTCGCGCCCGATCCCGGTGATCGCATCTTGGACATCGGGTGTGGGAGCGGTGTGTTTGCAGACCTCGTCGCAAGCCAGCCAGAGGTCCGCGTCGTAGGGGTCGATGGTAACCCGGAGGCCATCGCTTTTGCGCGATCGCAGTACGGCCGGCCACACCTACAATTCGAGCACGGGTTGCTCGACGAGCTTGAATTCGAAGAGGAGAGCTTTCACCGCATCTCATTGCTCGAAGTCATCGAGCACATCTACCCCGCGCAAGCCCGACTGCTCTTGAACTCGTGCCTCGCGCTGCTCAAGCCCGGCGGACGTCTCGTTATCTCGACCCCAAATCGACGGTCGCTGTGGCCCCTGCTCGAATGGACAGTCGACCGTTTGCGCTTGGTGCCCACCATGGACGGCGAACAGCACGTCGCCGACTACGACGCAGACATGCTGAGAGAGCTGGGCGAGGGCGTAGGGCTCACCCTGGTCGAAACCCGACGCTTGTTTACGGCGTCTCCGTGGCTGACGCCGTTGAGTTGGAGACTGGGTGAGCGCGTCCACTCCCTTGAGCAACGCCTGGGAGGACCGCTCGGGGCGCTGCTGGTGCAGTCGTTTAACAAGCCACTGAGCGACCCTGCGGGTCGCCCGTGACGCACCGCTCCCGGCGACACGCCGACTCCGCACGTCTTCACCAATGATCAGACTCCGCGCGACCGGTCAGAGCGACGGCACAGGGTCAACGACGGCCGCTGGTGCCGCCGCGGCCGGTCGGTCCGTACGACGCGCCTCGTCTTCGAGCTCGTCCGTTTTTTCCTCACGGGTCGCGCTGCGGATTACGACGGGGGTGCCCCGGACGCGTTCACCTTCACGGTGATAACGCCAATTCCAACCGGCGGGCACCTCGGGGGTTGTCCACGCGAACAGGCGCGCCGCGTCTTTCATGGAGAGATTCACGCAGCCGTGGCTCCCGACTTTCCCGAATCGGTTGTGCCAATAGGTGGAGTGGAGCGCGTATCCCTCGTGAAAGAACTGGATCCATGGGACATCACCCACGAAGTACGGGCGGCGCACGCCTGGTTTGCTTTTCAGGTCACCGATCGCCTTCTTTCGACCGATCTCAAACGTGCCCGTGGGGGTCTTGGATTCGCCGCTCCTCCCCGTCGTCACCAACGTGACAAAGACGGGATCGGCGCCCTCGTACATGGTGACGATCTGCGCGTCGAGGTCAACATCGATCCACTTTTGATGGGCACCGAACTCTGATGGAGGCGCGATCCGCTCCCATCTCCGGACTTCGCTCGCGCGAACCCAGCCATCCTCGACCGGTAGCCACCCCTCGCCACGAACGAGCTCTGGAGCCCCCGAAGTAATTACGAGCGCGGTGTGTTTTTTGAGCGTGCGTCGCTTCTTCGCCCACCTCCCCGTGTCTCGATACACAACGGTCTCGGGCTCAAACGTCCACCCTATGGTGTGGGCCGCCGGGACGCCTGTCCCCCCTACCTCCGCAGGCACCAACCCCTCAAAATCCGACGGCCTAAATCGACGAAAGTGCTCGTTGCGGACTGTGCGGCCTTCGATATCGGTAAAGACACCGCGCCTGAGCTTGACAAAACCGTAGCTCCCATAGTCGAGGAGATAGTCCTCGACCTCCTCTTTTTTCATCTTCCACAAGGAGTGGTAGCGGGCATAGGAGCGCTCTTGCTCGGCCTCTCTCACGCGACGAGGCCGCACGAACAAGAGCGGTGAGAACTTGTGAACGACGGGAGGAAACACCATCGGCGCCTCTCGCGTAGCCCGATGGTTTCGCAGACAGACATAGCCGCCAAGCTCCACTTGGTACCAGCGCCCCCTTGCACATCCCTCCGCTTCGAACGGCTCTCCGATGACCGCGAAGGAGGTCGCCTCTGGAATCACACCAAAGACCCGCGCATCTGGGCGTGGCAACGCTCGCACGTAAGTGCGCGTGCGCGACTTCATGAACGTAACGACGGGTCGCTCGCGAAGCGGTGCCGCACCTCCAGGGAAGGCGACAACATCCACTGACACCACATAAGGATTCCCGACTCCTGCGGCACCCAGTCGATACACGTAGGGCGTCGGCGCCGATGTGGAGGCCTGTTTGCCTCCCACGTCGGGGCTCTCCCCAGCAACTAGGGTGTCCGCCGTGCTCCGGTCCCGCGTCGCCACTCGGTCCTCATTCAATGACTCCTGCGCGCCGCTTCCGGGGTCTGCAAAGATGGCAGCGACCCAAGTCGCGAAACCAACGAACGACATCATCATTGCCATCATGCGTGCCACCGCCTCTCCGCGACCCGTGGTCCATATGTGTTCGATGAGGCGCTCATGGCAGCTTCAAATCAGCGTGCAGACACTCAACGTGATCGAACGAACAAGTCCGTCGAGAGTCGACATCCTACCAGGCTCGGGTGGCCGACCAAGCCAAATCCCGCGACAGACACGTCAGCGTCTGTCGCTTGGAGCCAACGCCCTTCCAAGATAGGTCAGGTGGTGGACATCTGGCCACGAGAACGGCGTCCGCGAGCCCATGCGTCTCCACATCGCGACGCGCGTCGTACATCTGCAGCCTCAACGGATGCCTGAATCGAGGTGGTGCTGGGCGATCGCGACCCCCATCGCCCTCAACAGGGGACGGCCCTCCTCGTCATAACTATACTCATCGTCGTTGATGACCCCGTTTGGGTTGACGTACATCCCTACAGTGACCGCCACGGCGTCTCCGGTCGTCTCACTTCTCATATACACGTTGTCGAGCAGGAATCCGTAGGCGTTCCCCGCCTTGTTGGAACACGACGGCCCCCCGTCT
>JBDQGY010000168.1:0-9766 GCA_040265175.1 Nannocystaceae bacterium | reverse complement strand
GACGGAGACGGAGACGGAGACGGAGACGGAGACGGAGACGGAGACGGAGACGGAGACGGAGACGGAGACGGAGACGGAGACGGAGACGGAGACGGAGACGGAGACCCCGTCGGCACAGCCGGATGTGGTGCGGCCCTAAGCGCCGGAGCCTCGACCCTCAGCGTCACCGCGAACGGGGACACGAGGGACTACATCCGGGTGGTTCCGTCGGGCTACGACCCGGACACGCCGTACCCGGTGGTCTTCGCGTGGCACGGCCAAGGGGGCGACGGCGCCCTCGCGCGGGCGTATTACGGAATCGAGGCGGCGGCGGACGACGCAGCGATCTTCATCTATCCTGATGGGCTTCCGCAGGCGAGCGTAGGGGGCGATACGGGGTGGGACCTCAGCCCCACCGGTGATGCGGCGTTGTTCGATTCCTTGCTCGCGCAGATTTCCACGGACGCTTGCGTCGACGTCGACCGGATCTTTAGCACCGGCCACAGCTTCGGCGGGTTTATCTCCAACGCGCTCGCGTGTTATCGCGGCGACCAGATTCGCGCCATCGGCGAGGTCGCGGGGGGGCCGTCCTACTGGCCCTGCGGGAGCAATATCGAGGTGGCGGCGTGGCTCGCCCATGATCCGACGGACGCGGTCGTGCCCATCTCCGCGGGCCTCGAGGCGCGTGATCAACACCTCGCGCGCAACGGGTGCGCCAGCACGACGAGCGCCGTGTCACCAGCGCCGTGCGTGTCCTACGACGGCTGCGCAGCTGGTCTCCCGGTCGTGTGGTGCGAGCATGACCAAGGTGGCGGCGGCGGGCACAGCTGGCCTGGCTTCGCTGGCCCCGCCATCTGGGACTTTTTTGCGGCGCAGTAGGGCCTGTGCAGGGTGCGTGTCCCCCGGTCGTCGAGCTAGTTGAGGACGTGGTCGCGGGGCGTGTGGAGCGGGGGCACTTCGTCGTCTTGGATCCACTCTTTGAGGTTGACCTCGATCATGGTGGAGAGCCCTTGCAGCGGGAGGTCGTTGGTGTCTTGGCCGAAGGGGTCCTCAATCTCACCGCCGACCGCGTCGATGCCGTAGAAGGCGTACGCGATCATGAGGACCACGAAGGGGGTCAGCGGACCGACGGCGGTGATGATGCCAAAGGGGAGGGCGAGGCAGTATACGGCCACGATCCGGTGCATGAGGACGGTGTAGACGAAGGGAATGGGTGTGGACTTGATGCGCTCACACGCCCCTTGAATGGTGGTGTTCTCCGTGAGGCTCGCGTCGAGAACGGGGAGGTGCAGCGTGTCGATGAGACCTCGTCGCCACAGGTTCCGGAGTCGCACTCCCGTCCCGCGCATGAGGACCTGAGGAGGATTCGCCTCCGTGCGCATGGCAGTGAGCTCTTCAGGATCGATCCAGGCGGCGAGCGTGTCGTAGTTGTCTTCTCCCCGCAGATGCATGCGCACGGCATGGACATAGGCTACTTGACGCAAGATCAAGGTGCGGTGGACGGTGCGCCGTTGGATGGAGAGGTCGGGGGCGTCCTCGCCGTCGAGGGGGCCAATGAACGTCTCCGTCTGCCGCGCGAAGGTGCGGGATACGTTCACCAAACGGCCCCAGAGTTTGCGTCCCTCCCAAAATCGGTCGTAACTGGTGTTGTTGCGAAAACCTAAAAAGATCGAGAGGGCGAGTCCGACGAGCGCAAACGGCGTGGTCGTGAGGTTCACATCGAGCAGCCCATATCGCTCATGAAGCACGGTGACGACCACCGACAGCAAGAAGGTCAGCAGCACCCGCTTCCAGATTGCGGACCACGCGGTTCCCTTGCTGGCGAAGATTGCCGTCCACCAGCCTACATTTCCTCGGACGATCATGGAGGCTATCGTACACGCAGCGCGTGCCCCGAGGCGACCCGTTCTCACCAACGCTGCCCTGGGGAGGAATGGATGGCGCGTAACTTCCTATGAACGCTGCGTTACGAGATGACTAGGTTGATTCAGTACCGCTGGTCCAACTCCCGTCGCCGTGGACCGGGCAGCCTCTGTTTCGGCGCATCATCTCCTCCCACACGTCCATCGGGAGGTGCTCTTCAAATCCGCCTGCGTCCTGGCATACACATCTATTCCGGGCAGTTTTTTTGCGCGCTTTCCCAGTTCTGTTGGGCATCTGTTGGTGTTTCTTCGGAGTTTTGGTGGCTTTCGATCGTCGGCCCATGGTTCAGTCGTTCCCAGGTACAGACGGACGGACTTCAGCTTTATTGAGGACGAGTCCATTGCTCGTGGAGCGTCGCCCGCGGCGGCGTGCCTTGACGGGGGGGCGAACGTCCCGCGCGTGGTACCCTGTTGGGTGCATATGTGGCGAGATCGTCTAGTTTTCCCGTGTTCGATGCTCATATTGTCGTGCAGCACGACCCGTTCGAATGGAGGCGACGAGCCGCCTGCGGAGTTCGCGTGTGCAGTGGAGCGCGGGTTCCCCTATCCGTCGATGTCCTACGTCGGCGTGCATGCCAGCCGTCGAAATGACGACCTCGTGGACTGCGAACTCGCGCCCATCGCCCCGAACGGTTGGAGCGAGAGTTGGCACTCCCTGATGGGCTACGGGCTCGCCCAGCCCAACACCTTCAGCCCCGACGGTCGGACCACCTACGCGACCACGAGCCAGCCCACGCCCGACGCGTGCACCGTGTGGGCCCTCGACGTGGAGACCGGTGATGTGCGCTGGTGTCACCCCGTGCCTGGCACCCGGGCCGCGACGGCAGAGGTGGACGAGGACGGCAACATCTTTCTCACGTCGAGCGGTGCGGTCATCTCGTGGGACGCGGACGGCAACGAGCGCTGGTCGACCGCCTTGCCCGGCGACGATCCAGAGCGGAACGCGGTGGGGATCCACTTCACCCACGCGGGGCATATCGCCACAGTCACCGACACGGGGCTCGTCATGCTGCTCGACCGGGGCACGGGCGAGGTCCTCGCAGACTTGGATCTGCCGGGCACTCTCGGCCTCGTGAGCGCCCAGGGGCTCGGGATCGATCTGGCCTCGCTGTTGCCGGAGGCGGTCCGCCAGGATTTCTTAACGATCTTTGGAGAGGGCGGCGCTGGAGGGCTCGGGACCTTCGCGGGCGCGAGCGGAAACTTCTCCGACAACACCCTCGCCGTGGCCCCCGACGACACCCTCTACATCATCGGAGGCGGTCTCGACCTCGAGCATGGCGCGCTGGTGCAGGTGCGCGTTGAGGGCGGCGCGAATACCCCTCAACTCACCGCGGGCTGGCTGCTGGAGACCACGGCGGGGAGCGCGTCGAGCCCGGCGGTGAGCCCCGACGGCGATTGGGTGCGAGTGTCTGACGGGAATTCGCTGACGGGTCTGCTCGATCCTGGCAGCGTGGAAGCCAAGGCGCATCTCGTGGACATCGCCGCCTGCGACGCAAATACTGACGCCGACCCCGATCCAGATCGCTGCCTGGCTGCGCGTACCGTCCCCCTCCTAAGCGGCCCGGCCCTCGGCGCCGCGCCCGTGTACGCCGGGGGAGAGACATGGCATTGGGAGGTTCAACTCGCCGACCTGTACGACCAGAGCATCCCCGACGTGGTGCAGACCCGCGCCGATGGGACGACGCTTGAGATTAACCTCCCCGGCGATCGTGTGTGGAGTTCGGTGCTCACGCTGACCCGGGACTACATCGTGGGTACAGCGACCGTCGCGACGCCCTCGGGAGTATCCGTCCTCGGCTTGCCCCTCCCCAACACCGCGAGCAGTGAGGTGATGGTGCTCGATCGCGGCACTGGCGACGTTGTGTTCAGCGCGCCCGTCTCCGATGACGCGACGTCAACGGTGACAGTGGGACCCGATGGATCGCTCTATGTCACCATGTTGACGTTGGTGCACAGCTTTGCGCTGGAGACCCGTCCCATTGGCGGTCTGATTCGCTTCGCTCCCAGGTAGGGAGGCGCCGAGGCTACTCGCGGTCGCCGTAGGAGTCCACGTCTAGCTGCGCCATCTCGACAAACGAAAGATTCGCCGCAGAGATGGAGCGACTCCGGGAGCCCACCGCCGCGGCTGCCTGTGGGCTCGCCTCGCCTGGAGCGCGTCCAGCCGCGTTGCGGGTGATCCACAACGCCGCCTCGAAGGCTGCGTAACATCCCACGACTGCGAGGAGCGCGACCAGCTCTAGGCTGGTTCCGCTGGCGAGGATGGGACTGAGAGCCTGGGCGACCATGGAGGGAACGTAAGACGACTCCTTGGCGGTGACGTGCCCTCAATGTGTCTTGAGTGTTACAAGCTGGGGCGCTCCGACATATTGGTCACCAACCGGAGATGTGGGCGAGATCTCGTCTTCGCGGATCGCATCGAAAAAGCGCCGAAGGGGTCCATGAATCTCGTTTCGCAATGATCTTGTAACGCTGCTGCAACAATCTGCCAGTAGCGTGCAGGCGCCGAAACCGGCGGAGATCAGGTTCAACGAGATGTTTATCACGCCCCTCTTTTTGTCGACTTCCCTCTTTTCGCTCCTCTCCGCACCCGCACCAGCGCCAGGCGAGCAGGATGGGCCAAACGCGCAACCCGAGGGGCCCCCAACGGCTTCGGAGGCGGAGCAAAGCTCGCAGGATCCCCAATCAGGACCGGAGAGCGACGCGACCGACGCGAGCGACGCGACCGACTCCGGAGAAACCTACTCCGCTTCCGTGGCGACTGCGACGGAGAAAACCGAGGCCCCCGCCGACCCCGCAAAGGAGATACCGAGCGACGGGCAAGAGTCCCCATTTGCCGATCCGTTCGCGGACGAGGTGCCCGAGACCCCCTCGGTGGTGTCGGCTCCCGCTGACGACGGGGCGAATCCTCGGGTCCCCGCGTCGGAGATCGAGCAGTTTAAGGACGCGCCGGTGGACGGCGCGAAGATAAAGTTTCGGCCTGGGAAGGGGTTGGCGGTCAAGAGCAAGGACGATCGATTCTCGCTCACGACGGGGCTCCGCGTGCAGATGCTCTACTCGCTCAACAACGACAACGAGGAGGGCGCTGATCCAGCGCTCACGCACTCGTTTCAAATTCGTCGCGCGCGGTTGGTCTTCAAAGGCCACATGTTCAACAAGCACAACAAGTTCAAGACCGAGCTGTCGTTCTCTCCGAAGGACATCGGACTCAAGAGCCAGGAGGGCACCGCCAAGTTCACCATCATGCGCGACTACTACCTGGAGTTCGACTACCTCCGCGACTTCACGGTGCGCGTGGGTCAATACAAGCTCCCCTACAGCCAGCAGCGTGTGATCTCCTCGGGTCGGCTCCAGATGGTGGATCGTTCCATCGCGGGCAAAGAGTTCGACTTCGACCGCGACATCGGCCTCGACTTCCGCTCCAAGGACTTTTTGGGACTGGGGAAGCTGAAATACTACGCGGGCATCTACTTCGGCGGAGGGCGCGACAACTACACGCTCGAGCCAGTTGGAGAGGGTGGCGGGCTCGTCTATTTGGCCCGCGTCGAGGTCGCTCCGTTCGGTCAGTTTAACGACTACGTGGAGGGCGACTTTAAGCGCACAAACAAGCCGCGGCTCTCGCTCGGGGCCTCGTACTCCTACATGGATGACGCCGTATTCAACAAGGGCACCAAGGGGAGTCAGCCCAGCGACGGCTCCACCACCGATATCCACACCGTGAACTCCACAGTCGCGTTCAAGATGTCGGGATTCTCGCTCATGAGCGAGTTTTTCTGGCGCCAGGGCCGGCGCAGCCCGGACGCGGTATACGGAATTCAGGCCGAGGTCGACGAAAATGGGGACACGTTTCTCCCAGAGGTGGAGGGTCCTCGTAACGGGTATGGATGGTTCGCCCAGGGCGGCTACATGATCCCGAAGGTGCCGGTGGAGCTGACCTCTCGGTATAGCCAGGTCCGCGCTGTCGGGGCAACATCCACCATCACCGATCGCGATGAGGTCGGTGGGGGCATCAACTGGTACATCGCCCGGCACCCCTTCAAGATCCAGTTCGACTACTTTCGAATCTGGGAAGAAGACATGGGTACCGGCGAGGACCAGATCCGGATCCAGACGCAGCTGTCTTTCTAGGACCTCGGACGCGATTTGTGGGGCGCGCCTCGTGACCTCGTGAGGGCATCCTCGACGGGACCACGATTCTTATGCGCGCCCAGTGACGGGCTTGGCGTCGCGGTGACGCGCACGAACATCTACGCATTCACGGCGGTCCTCTGAGGGGGCTTTGGGCGTTCAGCGCAACCTGTGGCGGGTCAAAAAATGCCACTAAGGAGGTGAGATCGTTGGTGTTTGATACCATGGAGGGATGGCGCCGTCGCTCACGAGCCAGGAGGCTCAAGGTCGGGAAGTTCTCGAGGACGAGGGATTCGTGGAGCGGCCCACCCGTCAAGCCGTCGCGCTCGTGACCTTGGCGGTGGTGAATTTCGGGCTCAAGTACCTCACCTCCATGGCCCTCGCCAACGCCTTGGGCATCACCTCATTTGAGCGATACGCCGTCGCCGTGGCCTCGGTGGTGTTCTGCTCGACGATGGTGGAACTTGGCTTGGGGAAGCAGGGGCTCCGGCTGGTTCCCACGCTGGTTGAGAAGGGGCTGTACAGCCTCGCGGCGGGCTATTGGCGTTTTGCGGTGCGCACGGTCTTCGTGCTCGCGACGCTCACCGCAGGGGCTCTCACGCTGATGCACGACGCCTTCGCGGCGACCACGGCCTCGGATGAGGCGATTTTTCTCTTGCCCATCGTGGCCACGGTGGGGGTGGCGGCCGAGCTTGTCCTCGCCTGCGGGGCGGCCATCGCCGCCACGGTCACGGTACGGGTTGTGGTGCCGCTGGTGCCGCTGGTGTTTGTGACCTGGGCTGCGCTCACCATCCCTGAACAGCTGACTCCACGGGCCGCCATCCTCGCCTACGGCGCGGGATGGCTGGTCGGATTGATGTGCCTGCTCGTGTCCTTTGTGAAGGCGTGCCCGCGCGAAGTGCTGCGAGGTGCGCCGCGCTTCGAGAGCCGGCGATGGTTGCGCGGAGGGGTCGGGTTTTTGGGGGTCGCCATCGCGATCTCGGCGCTTATCGACGGCTCCGTGGTGATGTCAGAGCTCGCCCAAGTGCCCCCTGACGACGTGTCGATTTATGCGATCTGCATCGAGACCGGCGGGTTCGTGCTCATTTTGGTCAAGTCGCTCGACAAGTTCTATCTCCAGCAGATCAGCGCGCTGATCGCCCGGGGGCGGCTGCGAGAGATTCAGCGCATTCGTCGACGTCGCGCGACCATGATGACGAGCCTGTGTCTGCTGATTTGTATCGGCGTCATCGTTGCCGGCAAGCCGCTCTTGCGGACCTTTGGGGAGGAGTTTGTGCGGGGACATTTCGCCCTTTGCTGCATCACCATCGCCACGAGCGCGTGGACGCTCACCTCATTGTCTCAGTGGCTCATCGCGTTCATCGACGGTCCGGTGGCGGCGCTTCGCATCTCGATCACGGGTGTCTTTGCGGTGTTCACGGGCATCGTGATCTTGGGCCCGACGCAAGGGCTCATGGGCGTGGCGCTCGCGTACTCCGTGATGGTGATCCTGATGTCGGCGCTGTTGGCGTCACGGGCCCGGCTCACCCTGTCTCGTCTGGTCAAACTCGCGAAGAAGAAGAAGCGAAAGCGCAAGAAGCGAGAGAGAGAGTTTGAGGCGATGGAGCGAGAACTCGGGAGCGCAAAGGGATCGCCGGAGAAGAGCCAGACCGAGGGGGATTAACGGCGGCGGCCGCCCTGTCCGTGCCGCGTCGGCACGGAGGAGGCGGCGCGCGGAGCTCGCGGGAGCTACTCCCCGCCGAACAACGTGCCCATGAACTGGGGGTTCACAGAGACGGCGATGACGAGGGAGATGATGAGGCCAAAGGTCACGAAGCCGAGATCCTTCGCGATGAGCTTCGCCACTTGACGTTTGGGCCGGCGCGTCTCGATGGCGCGGGTGGCGTTGATGGCAATTTCGCGACCGGCGAGCAACCCAAGGAAGACCCACGTGGTGCTCATGGGGATGTTCGACTGGATCTTGAACACGAACAAAATGACCGCGTAGGTCATGTCGATGATGGTCGCGTGGCGAACGTCGACGATCACGGCCTTCTCTTCGACGATCTGCTGGATTCGATCGCCGCCGAGCTTGAACAAGATCGCGAGGCCACCAAAGAGCACGCCTGCGACCACAAGGAACTGCCAAAACTCGAGGGAACGCGGCAAGAACACCGCGACGTTGGCGGCGTCCTGCGTGAGCCACATACACCACAAGAACGCGGTGGCACACCACTGCGCGATGAACCACGCGGGGTTGGCCTTGCCTTGGAACTTCTTGTCGATGAGCTTGCCGATGAGCATCCAGAGCACGATGGCCACCAAGAAAGCGATACCGTAGCCAGAGACGCTCTTGGCGAGCACCTTCCCGACGCTCTTGGTGGAACTGGCGAAGGCAGTGAGCACCAAGAATGTGGTCGAGACCGGAATCTTCATCCGGGTGAGGATCAGCAAAAAGAGCGGCGCCGCGACCTGCAAGAACGCGAACTCGGTCGGGGCCTCGGAGAAGCCCTTGGAGGAGAGGCGGCCGTAGGTCACATCGCCACCATTGTTCACCCAACTGTAGGTGAGGGTGGCGAGCATGATCCCACCAATGAACAGCCACAAGACCCACCAGGGGCGGTGCTTGTTGGAGGCGATGAAGGTCCCGATGGTCTGGATACTGTCGTTGGCGATGACCGCGTACCCAGCGAAGATGAACCCGACCCACATGGCGATGTGGGGCGTTTGGTAGGTCACCCCCGCGAGCAGAAAGCAGGTGCTGAGGATCGCGAGGAATGTTTTCTCCTTGCCAAGTGTATGGAGAAAGTTACGGGGGAAGGCAGTGAACTGATCGCTTCGCTGCGACGACGGGGATGAATTTTGGTTATCCATGGCTCGACGGGCGGAGCCTCAGGTCTATGTGACAAGAGATCAACCCCTCAGAGGCACTGTCACAAACACGTCACATTATCGATGGACAAGCCCCCGACGCATCCACGCCGGGCGAGGAAAATACAGACCCATGCACGAGGGGGGGGGGCGAGCTCGTGCGCAGCCTCATGGGAGCGAGTTTGGGGGCTCGACGACGGAGCGTGTGCGCGCTCGAATCGTCAGATTCGCGCGCGACATGAGGGCTTCCAAGGTCACGTAGATCCCTGCGATCCCGGCGAGCACGGTGAGCGAAAAGTCGTAGGATTCGACCACGGCGACCAAGGGGCGTATTTCGAAAAGTGGAACCATGCGTGCCCGTCGAGTGTGCGTTCCTGGCCGGCCCTCGGATGTGTCGTTTGTGTGACAATCCTCCGGAAACCGAGCGGGGAGCGATGCAACGGCGTCTTTTTCCCGAGGAGATCGCCGCAAAAAAGCCCAGATTTACGATCCCTGCTCGCCCGGCGTTGGAGCTGCAGCGCTCCAATCCGTCTTGGCTCGGTGGTGTCACCGGCGGTCCAAAACAGCGTGGGGATCCCCTCCGCGCACAAGAGAGCGCTAGCGCCGCCGACGCCGGCGGAAGAGCCCCAGCATCAAGAGCCCGAGGGCTGCGGATCCACGGGGGGCGTCGGAAGAGGTGTCGCACGAACAACCGGAGTCGACTCCATCGCTGATTCCACCGCTGCCGCTGCCGCCCGCGCCCGTAGAGGTGTCGGCGTTTCCGCCGGTGCCGCTCGCGTCAGCGCTTCCAGAGTCGCCGCCTGATTGCGATCCACCGCCGTCGCCGTCGCCGTCGCCGTCGCCAGTGGTGGAGGGGTCGCCGTCGCCGTCGCCGTCGCCGTCGCCAGTGG
>JBDQGY010000167.1:0-9768 GCA_040265175.1 Nannocystaceae bacterium | reverse complement strand
GATTTCGATGACGATGTCGCCTTGGCCGAGGCGCTCCGTGGGGGTCTGCCCCCCGTCCACCATCGCAGGCGGTGCACCGTTTGGACCGGTCGCGGCAGGCTCGTCACTCTTGCCACCTCGGCGACGGCGTCGCCGACGGCGCTTTTTGGGCTTGTCGTCGTCCTCGGACGTGGCTGCGGCTCCATCCGACGCGTCGTCGCCCGTCGAGGGTGCGGTCTCATCCGCGGAGCCCTCGCTCTCGCCCTCGTCGCCGCGAGCCTCGCTGCCCTCTGTGTTCTTCGCACCTCCACGGCGGCGGCGGCGGCGGCGGCGGCGCTTTGGTGCGCCCTCATCGGCCGTCTCCGCAGCGTCTGCTGCACTCTCGGTGGTCGCGTCGGCGGGGGAACCGTCATCGGCGGGGGAGCCTTCATCGGTAGGGGCGTCTGTCACCGTGGGGGCATCGGCTGCCTTGGCGGCGACGCTCTCGGCGGAGGAGCCCTCTGCGAAGGCGCCTGCCTCTGCGGTTACCGGCGGGGTCGCGTCGGCGGAGCCCTCCGCTTGAGCGGCGTCTTCCCCTGTACGCGCGCCGCGACGTCGGCGTCGACGTCGACGTGGTGGGGCGGCATCGTCGGTGGCGGCGGTGTTGTCATCTGTGAACGCCGCTGGGGCGCTCGGGACTGGATCCACGCTGGCTCCCACATCCGTGGGGGCGACCTCGTCGTCGTTGGCTGCCGACGGTCGGCGCGAACGAGGGGGACGGGCGTCGTGATCTTCGGCGTCTCGATCGCGGCGTCGAACGCGGCCGCGTCCGGAGCTGTCGCGACGGGCGCGGCGGGCCTGATGTTCTTCACGGGCGGCGTTGTCATCTTCAGAGGGAGCGGCCTCTGCATTGCGCGAGGCATTTTTTGCCATCGCGTCCGAGAGCAAGAGGGCCATGACTTGCTCGCCGCGGGGATCGGACATGAGGTCCCGCGCGAGCACGGTCCACTCCGGAGAGACGAGCTCTGAGAACTGGTGGGTGATGGCGTCGATGCGGGTCTGACGGCGTCGCGCGCCGATCTCATCCCCATCCGGGAGTTGTTGCTCCTCGAAGGTGATATCTGCATATTGCTTGGTCAACATGTAAAAATTTCCAATCTCCTTCGCGGCGACAATCGACACCGCTTTCCCCTTGCGGCCGGCGCGGCCCGTGCGGCCCGTGCGGTGGACATAGCTCTCGGCGTTCTCGGGGAAGGAGTAATTGATGACGTGAGAGACGTGGGAGATGTCGATGCCGCGAGCGGCGACATCGGTGGCGACGAGGAAGCGAAGCTTCCGCTCTCGCATGAGCTTCATGACGTGCTCGCGCGCTGATTGCGTGAGGTCACTAGAGAGGGCCTCGGCCGTATAACCATCCCTGCGGAGGACATTCGCAACGATCCGAGTCTCCTCGCGAGTGTTACAGAATACGATGGCGGACGAGGGATCCTCCACCATGATGACGTCTTGGAGCGCGCGGGTCTTAATGATGGCGCCGCCGGTGGAGTAGTACACGTGCTGAATCTCTGCCGCAGAGATGCCGTCGGTGGAGAGTTCGAGCCGGATGGGGTCGCGCATGGAACGCCTCGCGATTCGCGAGATGTCCGGCGGAACGGTGGCGGAGAATAGGCAGGTCTGTCGTTCACGAGGGCAGCGCTCAAGGATCGAGCGAATGTCCTCTAAGAACCCCATGGAGAGCATCTCGTCGCATTCGTCGAGGACCACGGTGCGCACCTTGTCGAGCACCAACGATCGCCTGCGAATGTGGTCGAGGATGCGCCCGGGGGTGCCGACAACCGCGTGGACGCCTCGGTCGAGCGCCTCAAGCTGCGGGCTCATGGCGGTGCCGCCGTAAACGGGGAGCACCGAAATCTCAGATTCAAGGCAGAGACTGACGAGTTGATCACAGACCTGACGCGCGAGCTCCCGTGTCGGAAGCAAAACGAGCAACTGGACGCCAGTGTCTTTCGCGTCGCCAGGTTCGTAGCGGCTGGCGATCCACGGCAGACAAAACGCGCCAGTTTTGCCCGAGCCTGTGCGGGACTGGACCATGAGATCTTTGCCTGCGATCCCCGGTGGGAAGGCCCGTGCCTGAACCTCGGTGGGACGGGTCCACTCGAGTTTTTCGATGGCGCGAAGCAGGTGTTCGGGCACCCCGAGCTCGGCGAAGGTCGCCGGGAGCGGTGGGGCGGCGTCGGCTTCGGGCGTGGCGTCCGTATCGGGCGTCGCGAACGACGTGGCCGGCGCATCGGGCGCCTCGACAGTGGTGGGTGTGGTGGAGGGGGTGGCCTCTGGACTCTTAGCGTCCGGACCGGGGAGTGGTGGGAGTTGTGGGGGTTCGCTCATGGCGCTCGACCTTTGGTGTCGAAACGGCCGCGCGTCTGTGTCTAGGACGAAGCTCGCCTACGATAGTCCTCGAAATTTTGTTCGATCGATTCAAGGTCGTTGAGAAGCTCCGGGTCGCCCTCGCGGGCGTCACAGACCTCGCGGGTCTCGCGGAGAAGGGTGGAAAATCTTTGGATGATAGCCGGCTCCTTAGATAGGCCGGCCAAGGGACGTTGGGTGATGGAGACGAGTTGGTTTCGAAGCATCTCGCGGCGGTAGCCGCAGTCGATTTCGTCTTCGGGAAGTTCTGTTGATTGTTGGCGGAGTCCGAGGAGGACGCCTCCCAAAATGAATGCCGCGACGGCTGCGGAGAGCGAGATTCGTATCGCTAGGAAGACCCTACGTTTCGTTGTGGATCCCACCTCAGCCTTGGGCGCAGCATTTCAGCGTTTGATCCGCAGGTCAAGCAAGCGGACCAGCTTTGCGCTCCGGGTCCACAAAATGCGTGCATTGCGCATGCGCGCAACGAGGGGCGCGCTTCGCGGCGAGCTGTCGACCGGAGGGGGCGACTCACGCCCCGACATCTACGGGCATGCGCTAGTTCCGCGGCTACGGACGGTGAACTCCGCACGCGATGTTGCGAGCGGCCGGACGCCGGCGTTGACCTGCCGAATGACGCAGCCGCGCTGAGAACCGCTGTAGCAGGTGTCGGGGTGGTTGAGATCGAACAGCGCCACGCCTTCGCTGTCCCTGGGCCAGTCCGGTTGAGCGCGCCAACTTCCGAGATCGTAGGGGAGAACCCGGGCGCTGGTAGCGAATTTGTTGAGGCGTAGGCGGACTGTATACCCGACGAGCAGCTCAGTTCCTCGGTTCACATCAAGGCGCGGGGCGCCAGAGCCGGAGATCGTCACGTCGGGAGATCCTTCTCGGGCGTCGATGATCGCGAGGTCGGCTGGGCCGCCGACCTGCCCCGCAGGTGGCAACGTCGTCAGCACGTACACCCCAGGATTGACGGGTAGAAAAAACTGACCGTCTTCACGGGATGTCTGGGAGTAGACGTAAGGACGGAGCACCGTTGTTTGGTCTTCTCCGTCGATTCGTAGCCGCTCCGCGATGATCGTAGCCCCGGCGGTTTGGCACTCTCCGAGGTTGCTGGCGCACGTCACTTGACCTTGCAGGATCGTCCGCGGACGAAGCTCAAACTCTGTTTGACTAGGCTCGGCGCCGTCGAGGGCGATGGTGAAAGACTCCGAACGCACGAGGGCACCCACGGGCTGCTCGATGGAGATGACATAGGTACGTGGCGTGGCTACGGACGAGCTAAGGCGGACCTCACACGCGCCGTCGATGCAGTACGAGCTTCCGGGCGTAGGCGGCGTGTCGGCGTCGAGCGGTGTGACTGTGACGGTGTGCCTCCCGATGGTTCCATCAGTCCTCGGTGCCCAAGGGAGGCAGCCGTCCGCCAGCCAGTCTACTTCGTCGATACCGAGGCCTTCGACCGTGACGTCCGACGTTAATGTCATCGTGGAGAACCCGTCGCAGCGGTCCGGGGGATCGCCGGGCACTTGCTCTTCCAGCGGACCATCGCTCGGGAAGCAATCATCGATGGAGCAGCAGGTCCATGTGGTCGCGGGGGAGGTCCCTTCGATGACTGTGACGGGCGGCGCCGTCAAATTGAGCGTGACGGCGGAGGAGCTCGGCCATGGGGGGAGACACATCGCCCCCGGGACCGAATCGGTCTTTGGTAGCGGATCGCCGATCAGACCGATGTCGAGAGGCTGTTCAAATGCAGCGTACATCGTGGGCGCCTCTGGGCTGGCGCCGAGCGGTCCGTAGCGACTCTCGAACATGATCCCCGATGGCTGGGCATCTGGTTCGCAGTGGCTGTAGACATAGGTTTCGAAGGACAGCTGACCCTCTGCCACGGTGGTGGACGCGACCACGTCGCGGAGGTCAAGACCGCACTCACCGCTCGCGAGGTTGCATGCTTGTCCCGGGGGACAGTCGCCATCTGAGACGCACACCGAGGGGTTGCCCGGTGGGAGGATGGAGTTGGTTGCCGCGATGGGCTCTTCGAACAGCAGCTCCACGCGGTTCTCATCGGGCGAGACCCCTCCCATGTAGGAGCGCACCGTCCCCGTCAAGCGACGGTGGCACCGTTTTCGGCTGGTGACGAGGATGCCGAGGTCAGGGGGGCGTGTCTGTGCCCCGTCGCGGCGGATGCCGGAACGAACAGCCTGTCGCGCAAACTCCCCTTGGTCCGTGTCGCTCCGCGCGTCGGTGAGCGCGAGGGTGAGCGGGATCTCTGCGTCGGTGCCGAAGCTGCGGGGCCACACCACGTCGACATTGTTCGCGGAGTCCTCCACGGCAGGGTCCGGGACCAAGGTCGCGCTCGCGGTGATCGCGAGTCGACCGAGACGGGAGGGTTGAGACATGGCGATGTCGGCTGGGAAGACGCCGACGCAGATGGACGGATCGCCTGACTGTGGGGCATAGCCAGAGGGGCAGACCCCCGCGACCGCCTCGACCGTCTCCTCGTAGCCCACCTGGATGGTCTGGAAGAGGTTGTCGCGAAGCACCGAGAGTTCCGTGGACCCCACCGAGACCTGGGGATCACAGGCGAGCAGTTCGACCTCTTCGCCGAGGACCGGATCGTCGATGACAAAGCCGAGCACCGAGCGAGGAGGGAGTCCCTGTGGCTCGGGTTCACACAGTCCCCCGAGTTGGGTGTTGCACTGCTGTCCCGCCGGGCAGTCGGTGTCGTCGACGCAGGGAGTGAACACGGTGTAGTCGCGGAGATCGCTGCACGCGGGGGAGACGAGGAGCGCGAGGGCCAACATGCTCCGACGCCCTGGGAAGCGGCGCGCGGCGGCGGCGGTCTGCGGCGCCGGGGCTCCAAACCTGATCACCCGTCGCCTCCTGCGCCCTCGCAGCGTTCGACGCACTCTGGGTCGAGCTCACCGTCGATGGTGGCGTCGCCGTCGTAGCAAAAGAATGAGAAGTGGGATTGGTCTTGCGTCGCACCCGCCGTGAAGTCTGGAACCCCGCGTTGAATGATGGGGGGCGCGGAGGGATCCTCGATGTCCTCGGCCGCGAACCATGGTCGATCTGTGACGATGAGCGTCATCTGGTGCCAGCCCCGCTCAAGGGGGTAGCCGTTCCCGTTGCATAGGTCCCAGTCCCCGTTGGTGTCGCGAATGAGCACCCTGCGAAGCTTGGCGCGCGGTTGCTGGATCGGCTGATAATTCTCGGAGAAGTCACTGAGTGAGAGGTTGGGGTTTAGGTAGTTCTCATACGCCACGGAGAGCGTCGGGTTGTCGTCGGGGCTCGGGTCCAACAAGAGCACCGCGTACAGCTCGTCGAGTGGATCGCCTTGGTCGTCCACATCGAGGTCATTGACAAAGATCTCGACTCCCGGCAGCGGTGAGATGTCGGCTTCGCCCGCGGGGCACGAGCAGAACTCGTACTGGGCCTCGTCCTTGTCCATTAAGTGAGGGATGTTAAAGGCGAGCGGCTGGGGGCATGGATTGGGGAACCACGCGCTGGGCGGAAGATCGGATGGGCACGTGACCGAACTCGCCGGATCGCACGCGCAGTTCACCTCCACCGAGGTCGCTGCACGCTCAAGGATCTTAACGGCGTTGCTGTTTTGATCGCCCGAGAGCACGATTCCCGTGTCGGGGATGAGGCAGGCGGTCACGAAGACAGCGAGCGCGCCCGCGGCCGCGGCGAGGCTGTGCCCGAGGGTGGGCGCGGAGATCCGAAATCGCCTCGGAGCGGTCATCCGTCGCCTCCCTCGCTTTGCTCTCGCTCCTTCTCTTTTTCGAGATGGCGGAAGATCGTGCGGGGATCCACGCCGAGCGCTCTCGCCGTCCGCGTGCGATTTCCGTCGTATCTCGCGAGCACTGAGTTGATGTACTTGCGCTGCCAAAGCTCCCGTGCGTCCGTCAGCGCGAGGACGGCCTCGGGGTCTTCAGAGCCGACCGTGGCCTGAAGGTCGAGGTCTTTCGCGGTGATCTTTGGGCCGTCAAACAACACCATGGCTTTTTTGATGTGATTGTCGAGTTGGCGGATGTTGCCCGGCCACGAGAAGCTCGCGAGCGCGTGCTCTGCGAAGCTGTCGAAGATTGTCGCCTCGTCGACGTCGCGACTGAACTCCTCCGCGTAGAGTTTGACGAAGTAGCGGGCGAGGAGAAGCACGTCGTCGCCGCGTTCGCGCAGCGGCGGGAGTTCAATGTTGATGACGTTGAGTCGGAAAAACAGATCCTCGCGGAAGCGCGACGCGGTCACCTCTTCTTGCAGGTTGCGGTTGGTCGCTGTCACGACCCGAATGTCGATCGCGGTGTTTTTTGACTCGCCGATGCGCTGGATTTCTCGTTCTTGCAGCACGCGCAAGAGCTTGACTTGCATCTGGATAGGGAGCTCTCCGATCTCATCGAGAAAAAGGGTGCCCTTGTGCGCCGCCTGGAACTTCCCAACCACCGAGGCGACCGCGCCAGTGAACGCGCCTTTGACGTGCCCAAACAACTCCGACTCGATCAACGTCTCTGGGATGGCGCCGCAGTTGACGGTGATGAAGGGGCCGCCTGCACGCGAGGAGCGGCGGTGAATCTCATGGGCGATGAGCTCTTTTCCCGTGCCAGTCTCGCCAGAGATGAGTACCGTGACATCTGTTTTAGCGACGCGTTCCACCTTGCTGTAGATCTCGAGCATGGGCGGACAACTCCCGACGATGGATCCAAACCGGAACCGTTCGAGTCGCTGCTCAAGCCCCGCGGCCTCAAGCTTGAGTTCTTTCATGGAGAGCGCCGTCTTCACAAACAGGGCCGCCTGAGACGCGAAGATCTTGAGCACCTCAAGCTGCTCTTCGACGAACAGATCTACGACGTCGTCGTTTCCCACATAAATAAGCCCCAGCATCTCACTGCGGTAGAGCAAGGGGACGCACATGACACTGCTGAGCTTTAGGTTGATAACAGAGAGGCTGTTTTGGTAGCGCGTGTCGTTGCACGCGTCCGAAATGATCTGCGCAGAGCGGTTGGTGATCGTCTCCCGAATGATCTCGTCGGAGAACAGCTCCTCAGGATCATCGACTGGTTGGCGCTCGAGGTTGCGTGCCACCTTGACCTCGTATTGCCCGAGTTCGTTGGCGAGGACCAAAAAACCTTTTTTGGCGCGGGTGAGTTCGACGACCTGATCGATGAGCGTGTCGAGCAGCGAGGCGAGCTCTTCTTGAGTCTGCAAGGTCTGGGAGAACGCTTGCAGGTGGCGTAATGCCTCAAGCTTGAGCTCGGAGCCTCGGGCGGGGCTGGACATCGGCGCTGTCGCATCGACCGTGGAGAACAGCACCTCGATGTCGCCAATTACGAACACATCACCGTGCCGCAGATCGTAGGCGCGCATCTTTTTTCCGCCCACAAAAAACGGCGTCGACCGACTCGAGGATTCCAGTCGAAACACTCCGAGATCGCGAGTGATGGTCGCGTGCGTGGGACCGACGCCTTCGCCCGTGAGCCGCAGGTTGCACTCCTCTGCGCTCCCAATGAGGGTGAGCCGACGATCGATGGTGACGGGGTGGGCGCCGGCGCCCGGTGAAGTTGTGGTGAGCGTAGCCATGATTAGAAGTCGAGCGTGAGCCCGACGGAGAGACCGCGTCGGGAGACGCTGGTTTGGGGCCGAATTTTGAGGAGCGCCCGCGATGACGTAGCGTCGGAGGCGGTCCCGGGGTCATCTAGTTCGTTTCGGGGGACCGTGCGTCGGCGGATCTCCCCGTAGGGTCTGAAGAGAATCTGTGAGGTGATGATGTCACTCACGACCGCGCCGAGAAATAGCCAGGCGAAGACCTCTTCGGACTGGCGCACGGCGAGGATCTGGCGGCGGTTGCTGGGGGTGTCTTCGATGTCGCAGTCCAGCGAACTCGATTTGAACCCGGCCGTTCTCGCACAGTTGTATTTGACGACACGGGTCAGCAATAGGCCCAGCGCCGTGGCTCCAAACGCGACTTCGGTGGCGAGGAAGGACGCGCCGAGCTTGGGCCGGTTGTTGTAAAAATGTCCGAGGCCAAAGGGGAGCAGCGCGAGCGCTCTCGTTCGAACGCCAAAATCTCGAACCTCAACTTCTTGCTGCTCGAACTCTGTCGAGAGCTGCTCGTGATCCTCTCGAAGGCGGGCAAACTCGGCCTGTAAAGAGGCGGCGTCCGCGTTGCAGGCCGCCACCTCAAACTTACACAGCTTCGCCGCCTCGTCTTCGAGCGTGCGTTGCATGCGAGCGAAGGCCTCGTAGGTCGACTCCCCGTACATGTCCGGCGTCAGCTCCGAAGAAGGGGCGCTTTCGACTAGCGCGCGGAGCAACTGATCGCGGGCCTCGGGAGGTGCAATGGTCGGGAGTTCGGCTGCCTCGAGCCGATAGGCTGTGTCGAGATAGATGAGCGCGGCGTCGATCGCGGTGCTGTCGGGAAACTGCAGCCGGAGCGCAGCGAGGTGAGGTGTGAGCAGCGCCTCGGTCTTGGCCCAGTCGCCCTCGCGGTAGGCCGCTTGCGCCGCGGTAAGGTCGTCGTTGAGGGAAGCCTTCGGGGGGGCCGCCACGCCGCTGGGTTCGGCGTGGACGTGTGAGGAGGAGAGAGAGGCTGCGGCAAACCATCCGCAAAGGAGCGGCACGAAACGTCGGCGCTTCGGGTGCGGGATTCGTGGCGACTCGCTTCGACGATGTTGAAAGAATAGCCGCATGCCAGCCGCCTCACCTTAGCGCCAAAGCAGGTGCGCGTGTACCTCCATCCTCAGACGGGTCAGTTCTTCGGGTTCACGATGGGCTTGAGTCGAGCGTCGTGCTCGTTGGGCCCCGGAAACAGGCGAAACTCGCGTTCCACGCGATAGATTGTGCCGTCGTTGGCCGCCGTCAAGAGCAGGCGAACAATGGTGCGGTCGCTGCCGTAGGGCACCTTGGTGGCCCATCGGTCCGAGAACCCTTGCTCGCTACATCCCTCGAGGCAGCGGACTGTGACCCCGGCAGGCGCGACGCCGGCCGGGAGATCACGGAACATGATTTTCGCAGGCTTCGCGCGCGCGGTGAGGACCGTGGGCTGCGTCTCGCAGGCGCGGGCATCCAAGGTTGCAGATCCCTCCCAGCGCTTGCCCACAAGGGTGGCGCGTGCGCGGTCGGTCATCATCGGGACGAGGTAGGCTTTTTTGGAGGTGTCGTAGGCGATGTTTTTGCCTGCCACCTGGAGACCATGATGAGTCAGCTGCGCCACGGGGGCACCCGTGACCCGAACGGTGCACGTGACGAGGCCGCGCGTCGGCGGGACGAAAGCACGCCGATCGGAGGAGCCCGAACTCGGGGGGCTTCGCGGAGCGTCGGTGCTGGGGGAACGGTCCCGTGGTCCCGTCGTGTTCGCGGCTGCGTCGGAATCATTGTTGGAGGCTTTGGTGGAGGGCGCTTGATTTGGGG
>JBDQGY010000166.1:0-9782 GCA_040265175.1 Nannocystaceae bacterium | reverse complement strand
GCTAGGAAAGATGCACTAGCTGTACTTGAAGAACTTGAGTCAGATGATGATGAGGTAATAACTCTACCGGAGAAAGATAATAAAAAGTGGAGTTGGACAAAGGCAAGATATGACACTTTAATACGGTTATTTTGTAGTCTGAAGTTGGATTGGACTAAAGATTCGCCAGAGATGAAATCACAGGTGGCGTTGCACTCGAGCTCACCGCCATCGCCCCCACGAAGACCGCGACATCGCCCCCCCCTTGTATCCCTAAGAGGAGACCCACCGGGGGGATCGGGACAGCCGTGGCGGCCGAGACATCGAGGGTATCCGCCGCGGACAGCAAGAGCGCCGAGCCCGGAGACGGGATGGCGCGCTGACCGTACAGCCACTCCCACTCGCCGCAGCGACGGAGGAGATCGAGCAACAGCCACACCGCCAATCCCACGCGCATCAGCGCCAGCGCACGCAAGTCCAGCGCCACACCCCTCCGTGCAGCGGCGGTCTCCCCCAACGGCGTGGCGTCGCCCGTCATCGTGCGAGGTCCTCCCTCGGGACTAACGCGACCCTCTCTGGAGAGTCACGGGTCGCGGTGTACACCACATGACCGTCTCCTAGCTCCGGTGACGTGCTCTGTGTCCGAACATATTCGCGCAGCTCGATGGTCACGATGCACGCCGAGTCCTGCACGTCACCCTCGCAACTCGCTCCTCGATCCTGTCCATTCCACACCATCCGCTCGAGCTCGATCGCCCCGTAGGTGTACAGGTGCTCATAAAGCCGCGCCATCATGGTCTGCTCATGCCGTCCCCGAAGCCCGTTCGGTTCACCCATCCCCTCGTCTAATTCCTGCCACGCCGCGTCGCGCCAGCGATACTTCGCTCCCGCGCGGCTCGTACCGATCAAGGACACGTGCGCGGTCGGGACCTCAAGCTCAGGCCACGGCCCCACGGCGACAGACACCAGCCGCGCCGGGCGATCTACACGGAGGAGCGCGCCACGCCGCGCATCCTCACGACTCGTCCATCGCTGCGGTGGCAACCGTGAATCAGCGGGCGCCCTTAACCCTGCCGCGGACCCCACTATCAAGACGACGAGACCCAGCGTGAGCGCGAACCCTGCACATTCGCGGAGCAAGAGGCGAGCGAGCCGCTCCACTGAGGAATCACGGGGCGCACGCGAGCGCTCCTTCGCCGCGCCTTCCCCTCCGTGCTGCAATCCCGCCACCACCGCCGCCATCGTCCACCACATCAAGGAGGTCGGTACGACCACGGAGGAGACGAGCGCGCTCACCAGGAACGAAGCCCCGCCTAAGTTGCGCACCAACCCCACCCGCCACGGGCAAAACAACGACACCGCCCCCACGAGCGCGAGGCAGTGCAAGGCTCCAGACAACCCGTGGATCTGTGACTCGCTCCACCGCAGCGCCGCGTCTCCGAGCACCGAAAGTTCGATCCCCTCCCGCGCGGCGACGCCGATCGAATCGCCGTCACCGAAGGGCAGCCGTATCGCATCCCCCAAGATCCCCGACGTCAAACAACCGCCTAGGATCCCTACGGGAGCCACCCACGCCCACGTCGTCTGCACCTTGATCGGTCCCCATCGCCCCCCGCGTTCGGCCATCCACGCGTCTACAGATCCGCGAACATTACACGGCGACACCAACACCCATGCGAGCGCCGCTAGCCCGACCCAGCTCGCCGCATCTATCGCCGCGGGATGTCGGAAGACGAGCCCCATCTGCAACACGAGCAGCGCGACGCCCGCGGGCTTGGTCATGAATCCGAAGAGGAACAAAACCCCCGCCAGCGCAGCGCAGACAAAGTACGCCTGCATTCCCACCACCGAGTCGATGCCAAGCGCTATTGAGGGGAGTGAAGCCGTCGCGAACGTCCGACCCACCGCGTCGCTGAGCGGCGACGGACCCGACCTAAGGAGGGGGCTCAGGTACGCGCGGGTGCCTAAATCAGCCAGAAAGATACCCGCGATCATCACCCGAGCGACCGCGAGCCAGCGCGTGTCCACCGACGTCAGCGGATGGTACGCGACCCTGTCGAGCCATCTCCCGAGTCTCGCGAGTTCCACGTGGCCCTATCATACCTTGGAACGTGACTCCTCCGCTGACACTTCCGATGATCCGCGGGGCCAACCGTCGCCTACGTCACCCGCGATCGCGAATTTTCCGAGCCGGATTTCCAGCGACGACCGCGCCTGGGGCCACGTCGCGGGTCACCACCGCGTGCAGACCGATGATCGCGCCGTCGCCGATGGTGACGCCATCGCAGATACCCACCCCCGCGCCGATCCACACATCGTCCCCAATCCGAACGCCTCCGGAGGTCACCCGCTGGGCCCGAATGGGGAGCCCCGCCGCGGTCCCGTGGTTCCAGCCGAAGATGTGGACCCCCGTGGCGACCCTGGTCCCCTCTCCGATCACGACGCCCTTGCTCCCAGCGTCGATCACGACGCGCGGATTGAGGGAGGACTCGGCCCCGACGCGCAGAGGCCCATGCAGCACGCACTCCGCCGCGACACTCGCGAGCGGACCGATCTCTATCTCTCGATGAGGCTCCGCGAAGAGCCGAGCGCACGGCGCCACGAAACACGTCTCGCTCAACCGCACCTGCTCGAACCGCCGTGCGCGCGCGTGCACCTCTCGCTGCCACGGCTCGGCCCACGCGGCGATCTCTGGCTTCGCCGAGAAATACAGCCGCGGCATCCATGACATTCGCCGGATGTGCTGCGCGCGCAGATCTTCGAGTTCCTCCGTCATCCTGGGCGCCCCGCCTCGCCGTCCGTGACGAGCAGCGGACCCCAGCCTCGCGCACCGTTCATGATCACAGCGGTGTGATCACGAGGCGACTGATCCAATCGCCCGCGACGCCGAGGGTGAAGGCCTCGACCCATCCGAGGCCCTCTGCCTTGATGAAGTTACCTCCGGCGACGTACCCGTCACCGTCACGCGAGATCGACGGGTATCCGTCGTGAACGAGGTGGCAGAAGATGAGCGAGACTCGCGGATACGAGAACGGCCCATCAAGATCGATCGCCACCTCATTGTAGGCGGTGTCCGAGCCCACCAAATCAAAGCTCGATTGGAACAGCTGCACCCCGTTTTGCGGGTTCGTGGCGTTCTCCGTCAATCCGTACACAAACACCTCAAAGCCAGCGTTGATGGTCTCGCCACCGACGAGGGCGATCCCCCGAGACAGACCGAAGCTCGTCACCTCTGCGGGGACCTCGTAGATGGATCCCCAACACTCGTTGACGACGAATCCCCCTTGGAAGGTCGCCTGGCCGTTCCCGGTGAAGCTGTCGTTGCGCAGCTCGATATCGCCGTCGCCATCTCCGTCTCCAGCCGTGGTCGGGTCGCCCGTGGTCGGGTCGCCCGTGGTCGGATCTCCCGTGGTCGGATCTCCCGTGGTCGGATCACCGTCGCCGCTCGTGCTGGCGTCGCCATCACCGTCACCGTCACCATCACCATCACCGTCACCGCTGGTCTCTCCTGGACACTGACAGTCTTCGTATCCTGAGCCCGCGGCGTTGCACGCTTGCCCGCCGACCTCACCGCCCGGACAAAAACACGCTTCGACCTTTCCAGGTGTGCACTGAGCCTCGCTCTCACACGCCGCACCGCCTGCGGCGAGACCACCAAAAAGACCGGACAAAACCAATAACCTACGCATGTCGTGAAGGTACCACGTCGTGATTTTCACGAACACCACCTGGCGCGATCCCGCGCTAGGACCCCGTTGTCAGAGTGCCGATCGCTGCCTGCAGACCGCGCGCAACCTCTTCGAGAGTGCGTTCGGTCTTCGCGCGGAGGACCGCGTGAAGGCTGCCGCCGCCGTCCTCCGCCGTCCTCGGGAAGATGTGCACGTGCACGTGCGGCACAACTTGACCCGCATCCGGTCCGTTGTTGATGCCAATGGTCGTCGCCGTCGCCCCTAGCGAACTTCGAAGACCCCCCGACACTCGGGCGATCCCATCCATGAGCCCCGCGTAGCTCTCCGGCGGTAGCGCCTCGACCTCTCCGCAATGATGGCGCGGCACCACCATCACGTGGCCATCCGTTACGGGGTTCACGTCGAGAAACGCCACGCAGTGTTCGTTCTCAAACACCCGATGTGAGGGGAGCTCGCCCTCGATGATCCGGCAAAAGATACACACGGGGTCTCGTTCCATCGTCACCAGCGTAACACCGTCGACGCCCAGGTGAGACCAGTCCCAAAGCTTGTTAGGAGGACATGGTCACCCGCGCTAAGTTTCCCCGCTTTTCGTGCCTCATGGAGCGCCATGGGAATCGTCGCCGCGGACACGTTTCCGTAGCGGGAGACCGTATTAAACGTGCGTTCTAACGGCACCCCGACCCGAGATCGGGTGGCCTCGATGATGCGGATATTGGCTTGATGGGGGATCATCAAATCGACATCCGCTGGGGTGAGAGAGGCTGCCTCGAGCGCCTGGTTCGCAGAGGTCGACATGGCGCGCACCGCCTGCCGGAACACCGCTCCCCCGTCCATATGAACCACGTGTGCGTTCTCCGCGATGGTCTCCGCGGACGCCGGGCGCTGGGTCCCACCGGCCGGCTGATACAAAATTTGGGCGAGCGTGCCGTCGGCGCCCCAGTTGGAAGCCAGGACACCAGCATCTTCGCGATCCGTCGCGGAGAGCACCACGGCCGCGGCCCCGTCACCAAACAGCACGCAGGTGCGTCGGTCTGTCCAGTCGATCACCTTGCTCATCACCTCGCCCGCTGCGACCACGACGTTGCGCGCTCGCCCCGAGGAGATCAGCGCCCCCGCGAGCTCAAGCGCGTAGAGCCAACCTGTGCAGCCCGCTGCGACGTCCAACGCGGCCGGGCCTCTTACGCCGAGACGCTCTTGCACCCAGCACGCGGTGGACGGAAACATCGTGTCGGGGGTCGACGTGGCGACGAGGATCGTGTCCACCTCTTCGACGGGCACCCCCGCGTCCTCGCACGCGCTCCGAACCGCGGGCGCGATCAAGTCCGAGGTGGAGGTCTTCGGTGAGGCGATGCGCCGCTCGGAGATCCCCGTGCGCTCCAAGATCCATTGATCGGAGGTATCCACCATGGACTCCATCTCTTTGTTGGTGAGCACCCGAGACGGCAAGCAGATCCCGGTGCCGCGAATTTCGAAAGAATGAATCATGGTCATCGGTTTCTATGTTGCGTCGAGTCCGTCACGTGTCTCCTAAGAGTCTCACACTCGGCTTTGCGCTTCTACGACCGTCAGCGCCGACATCCACACGATACTATCAACCGAACAATCACGCTCAAGTACGCTGACCGGCCGCGGCATCCCCAGCAACACCGGGCCAACCGCAGGCACCCCTCCAAGCTCTCTCATAAGCTTATACGCGACATTTCCCGATTCGAGATTGGGAAATATTAAGACATTCGCAGGACCCGTGAGACGAGTGAACGGATAGCGTCGACGTTGCAACTCATAGTCGACGGCAACGTTCGCTTGCATCTCCCCCTCCACCTCAAGATCTGGCCGTCGCGACTGAAGCAGCTTCACCGCGCGGGCCGCTTGGTCCGACAGGGGGGACCGCACGGAACCAAAGTTGGAGTAGCTCAAAAAGGCTACCCGGGGTTCTACATCAAAGCGGTTTTTCGCAGCGTCTGCGATCATCTCTGCGAGCTCAGCTTGAGACTCCGCCGTCGCGGTCAGGTTGACCGTGGTGTCTCCGAAAAATCGCACGCCATCCTTGTGAAGCATCAGGTACATCCCCGCCGCGCGCTTGACCCCCTCGGCGAGCCCGATGGTCTCAAGCGCCGGGCGAATAATCTCGGGATAGGAGTGATCGAGCCCCCCGATGACGCCGTCTGCATCCCCATTTTTGACCATCGCGAGACCAAAATACACAGGTTCACTCATGCGCTGGCTGGCCTGCGCGAGGTCGATACCCTTTCGGCCGCGGGTCCCGTGGTACTGCGCCACATACGCCTCCGTGCGCGGATCTTGGGGGGGGTTAATCACCTCGTAGTCCTCCGCAGACAGGTGGAGCTCTTGCTCCTCAATGCGCCGCCGGATCACCTCTGGATCGCCGAGCAGCACCGGACGAGCGATGCCTTCATCCGCAAGAATCGAGCAGGCCTCGAGGATCTTGGGGTGTTCCCCCTCCACAAACACAATCCGTCGTGGATCTCGTTGCGCCCTCCGCACAAACTTTCGCATCAGCGCGGTCGCTCCGCCGAGCAGCGTCCGCATCCGCTCCCGATAGACCTTCACATCAAGCGCGACCTGGGCTACGCCGGTCTCCATCGCGGCCTCCGCGACCGCGGGTGCGACCCACTGCACCACGCGAGGATCGAAGGGCTTCGGGATGATGTACTCCGCGCCGTAGGTGTAGTCCGCACCATAGACACGGTTCACATCTTGCGGCACGTCACGTTGCGCGAGCGCGGCGAGTGCTTGAGCCGCCGCGACTTTCATCTCTTCATTGATGAGCCGGGCCCTCACATCGAGCGCGCCTCGAAAGATCCCAGGGAAACCTAGGACGTTGTTGACCTGGTTGTTAAAGTCACTCCGACCCGTCGCCACGATCGCGTCCGGGCGAGCTTTTTTCGCGAGGTCGTAGTCGATCTCGGGATCTGGATTGGCCAGCGCAAAGATGATTGGACGGTCGCCCATGGATTTCACCATCCCCTCGTCCACCAGCCCTCCGCGCGAGAGACCCAAAAACAGGTCCGCACCCTCGAGCGCGTCTTTGAGCGTCTTGCGTGGAGTGTCGCGAACAAAGGCCATTTTTGACTCGTTGAGGTCGTCTCGACCCGAGTGCAACACCCCCTTCGAGTCCGCCATCAGCACGTGCTCGGGCCGCACACCGAGGCGTATATAAAACCGCGTACACGCGATGGCCGAGGCCCCGGCTCCGCTCACCACCATCTTGATTTCGTCGAGCGGTTTGCTTTGAAGCGCCGCCGCGTTCAGCAACGCAGCGCCTGAAATGATCGCGGTGCCGTGCTGGTCGTCGTGGAAGACCGGTATGTCGAGGCGCTCTCGAAGCTGCTCCTCGATGTAGAAACACTCGGGCGCCTTGATGTCCTCAAGGTTGATCCCTCCAAAGGTCGGAGCCAGCGCGCACACGACGTCGATAAAACGATCGGGGTCATTCGCATCGAGTTCGATGTCGAACACGTCAATGTCCGCGAACTTCTTGAACAGCACACTCTTGCCCTCCATGACCGGCTTGGAGGCGAGCGGCCCAATATCGCCGAGGCCCAACACCGCGGTCCCATTGGTAATCACCGCGACCAAATTCCCTCGCGCTGTGTAGTCAAAGACCGTATTGGGATCCGCGTGGATCTCCATGCATGGCTCCGCCACGCCGGGCGAGTACGCGAGCGAGAGATCTCGCTGGCTCGTCAGCTGCTTGGTGGAAACAACCTCGATCTTGCCGGGCCTCCCCGCGCGGTGGAACTCGAGTGCCTCTCGCTTTCGAACCTTCGCCATAGGATGCGGAGGATACTCGAACGACGAGACGATCTCGCGTGCAAACCACTGCGCATCCTGGGCGACATGCGACCAAGCAGGCGCGGCAAGCAGACGAAGCTCCCGCGCGTCAGCGACCCGTGAGAACCCTCGCTAGGAGATCTCGATCGTGTCCATCTCAACCGCGTCTGCCCCCCGAAAACGACGTCTGCGGTGATTAGGATCACTCCCCTCGCCTCAGGTCGCAGCGCAGGTGCTCGGAGGTCTCTCTCGCGGAGATGACCGTGCATAGAGAACGCAGATATCAGCGCGCATGCCGATGCACGCCCGCTCGCGCGCCCGCTCGCTCGCTGTCGACCGTCCTGACTCAGCGCTCGAGTAGCTTGTGAAGGTTGCGCCGCTCCCATCGCAGCGACGCCTCATAGTGTTCGTAGGTACGCTCGTGCTCACGAAACTCCGGCGTGTGATAGACGCGGCGTCCGCCGACGATGGGCATCTCGTGCACAGAGTGGAGCATCTCGTGGAAGACGATGAACTTGACGAAGAACGCAGGGACATCGTTCGCATCAAGCACCGGATGAATCCGAATCAGCTGGTCTTCGAGGGTGTAGCTCCCCAAGCGAATTGACTCGCGCGCCCGGCGACGGCGACCCCGTTGCCCCCAGGTGATCTGCACGTCGACCTCACCGTTGAAGTACCTCTCGTTGATTTCGTCGTAGATCTCGCGCAGGTTGAAGTAGCGGCCCTCCACGTCGATTGGGTGTTGGTCGGTGGCCGAGCGCGTACGCACGCGATCGTCGTTGTCATCGATAAACCTCCGCAGCACCTGGGACGCGTCCGGACACTGGGCCTGGGCGTATCGGGCCACCGCCCTCACCACCGTGGGAGGAGCGCCGATGAACATATGGTGCATCCGCAACGACCAGGTCGTTTTACTCCGCTTGATCGACAGCATGGTGTGACGATTGTCCGTCGCCACTACCCGCACCTCGCGGGCGTCGAAGTAGGCTCTCAGGCGACGCTGAAGATCCCGGCGTCCCAACTCTCGCGTGGTCTCGGAGCGCTCTGTCCAGGAGAGGTCCAGACCCAAGGACGAGCTCGCCGCCGAGTATTCGCCGGACCCATCCCGGGTTTGATTCGTGAGGATGGCGTCGAGGTCCCCCTCGTTCGACGCTCGAAGACCCTCACGCTGCGGGGCCACCGTCCCCGAGGACGACGGTGTCCTCGGTGCGGTTGCTGTCTTCGCTGTCTGCCGAAATGCTGCGGTGGTCCGTCTCATAGGAAGCGTATTTCTCTAACTGAGGGGTCGGGTGAACGTGCCTTGCTCAAGCGCGCCGAGGAAGCATAGGATCGGGCGCAGCCCCGCCGAAATTCCCCGCCCGACCCCGTGGGATCCCCTAGGATCTGCGTGAACTTGCATCGGGAGCAATGATCTGGAAGACCTCACGTTCGCTCACGTACACTTTAGAACAGCCTGAAGATCTGGCACGGATCATGAGCCTTCCCAACACACGCAGCGTTCGACTTTTTGCCGGCCTCAAAGAAGGCGCCGGTCGCACCCATCTGCTGATAGCATGCCCTGGAGGGTCAACTGCGGCGGATCTGAAGGCTCAAGCAGCGACCATGGTTCCGGGGATCGCATCCCTCGTCGACGCGTGTCGCGTGGCCGTTGGTGAAAAATTTGTCGCCGACGACGCGCCGCTTCCCTCCGACGGTGAGATCGCGCTGATCCCGCCGGTCTCTGGGGGTCAAGATGTGGATCGAGGGTTGATCGATATCGACGACCGCTCCGGCACCGATCGCTCGCGGAGCGCCTGCTTGACCACCCACCCGCTCGACGCGACCCAGGTGGCGCGCGAGGTCGCCATGGACACCGCGGGTGCCACCACGACATTCGTGGGCAACGTTCGTAGTCAGTCGCGAGGACTGTTCATCACCCACCTCGACTACGAGGCCTACCGGCCCATGGCCCTGCGGGTCATGCAGAATATCGTCGACGGGATCGAAACAGAGATCGAAGGGGCTCGCGTGTCCATCCACCATCGACTCGGACGCCTCGTGGTCGGCGAAGCCGCCGTGATCATCGCCGCGAGCGCGCCCCACAGAGCAGAGGCATTCGACGCCTGTCGCCGCGCCATCGAGGCGCTCAAGCGCGACGTGCCCATCTGGAAGAAGGAGTTCGACGCCCAGGGAGGCAGCTGGATCGGGCAAGGTCCTTAGCCCCCACCCGCTGCGCGAACCTCACAACCCTCACCGCGGTCGCGCAACGATCCGAAACACCGGGCGACTACCTCTAGGTGACTGCCCAAGCCCTCCTACCCCCAGATGCCCTCCCAG
>JBDQGY010000165.1:0-9836 GCA_040265175.1 Nannocystaceae bacterium | reverse complement strand
TCGCCATCGCCGGAGCTTCCGTCCATGGATCCGCTCTCCCCATTTATCGTCTCGGCGGAGGTCTCCCCGGCGGTTCCGTCAGAGGTCTCGTCGGCGGCGTCGTTTCCCCCCGCCGATGCTTCGGTGGGCTCACTTCCACACCCGGTGAGGAGCGTGAGTCCGAGGACGGGAGAGACTAGGGCGCACAGGCTTCGAGAATTCATGGCTCACCATAACGAATTTGGCGAACAGGGGACACCCGCGATTGGGTCGCCAAGGACCGTGAAGCACGAGCGCGGTCGCGCACACTCACGCGGGTTCGCTACGAAACCTTCGTTCGTGGGTTCGCCCAGATGGCGACACCGACAGCCGTGATTTGGATCACTGCCGCCAAGGCGAAGACGCCTCGATAGTTAAGAGCGGGCACGAGGGCGTCTCCAAGAAGGGGTCCCAGCACCAGCTGGCCAAGATTAATCGAGGCCATCGACACGGCGAAGAACGTTGCGCGCGCGGTTGTGGGCGCCTCGCACATCAAGAGCGCGTGCAGGGCCGCCATTCCCGCCGCGAGGCCGACCGCTTCGGTGACGCCCAAGCTAAAGAGCAGTCGATCCTGCGCCGCCGAGGGTCCGAGCGTCGCGAATCCGCACCAGACGGCCGCAGTCATGACGCCGCCGACGAAGAGACAGCGGCGGGCGCCGAGGCGGTCAAGCGTCGCCGCCAGCCCGAGATAGGTCACGAGTGTCGCCGCGCTTACCAGCGGGAGCAGCTCGGATTGGTACCGCTCGATGGGGAACCCGAGGGTACCCAGCAAGTAGTACCCCGCGACCCCGGAGACCATGCCGTTGCCGAGACTCAACGCGAACGCGAGCGCGCACCAAACCGCGGCCGCCCTCACCAAGGCTCGAAGCGTCATGCGGGGCCGTGGCGCCTGGGCCTCCCCGGGTGTCGAGGGGGGATCCCATCGCCTCCCGGGAAGAAACAGGAGGACACCGATGCATAGAAAAAACACGGCGGACGCCGGGCCCAGGGCGCTCTCACCGAACCGTCGCGCGAGGGCGGCGAGGCCAACCGCACCAAAAAAACCAGCGCCGACTGTGCTCGAGAGCAGCATCAAGGAGCGGGTCTTCCCCTGCACCTCGTCGGGAACAAGGTCAATGGACGCCGCATCTGTGACGACATCTTGGAGGCTCATCAGGAGGTTCGCTGCGAACCATGTGATGGCGAGGGAGACGAGCCCCGCGCGGGAGGTGTCGGAGAGGTCGGTCAGCGCGAAGCACCCGGCGAGGGCCAGCTGAAGCGCCACAAGGACGTTCCTGCGCCGGACGCCCGAGGTCGGGGGGAAGAGCCGATCGACGATCGGAGCCGCGGGCGCCTTGAGTACCCACGGGAGACCTCCCCATGCCAGCGTGCCGATCATCTCATGGAGGGTGACGCCTTGTCGCTGCAACGTAGGGACCACGATCGCGGCCCACAGGCCGACGAGGAGACCCTGGCCCGCGTACAACGCCATCAATGTGACGAGCGTTCGCCAGCTGCCGTCACGAAGGAGAGTCACCGCGTCAACAGCATCGCGCAGCGACGACGGAAACTCAAGCAGCCGAGGATCGCGACGGCAATTCGCTGAGGTTACTGGCTAAAGATCTCCCCGGCGATGGAGGCGTGTCGGTTGGTGCGGTAGACAAGACTTTCGGGATATTCCATCTGCCACACCACGTCGTTGTTGGCATCCGGATCAACCTCAATGATGTATGCGGGGACGCCGTCGGTGCGTTGTCCCCCTGCGGTGACGAGGACGTTGCCCGAGTCGAGTTCGCTAGCGCCGCCTAAGAACGGCGTATAGGCGGGGACCTCGTACGACCAAACTTGGGTGGCGGTCATCGTGGCAGTGTCCAATGCCAGTTGGACCGCGCGACTGTAGCTGCTCGGATTGACCGGGCGCTCATTGCCGTTGTCGTAGAGCAAGATCGTACCGTCGCTCGTGATGCTCGGGTTGTGCTGGGAGTAAAACCACTCCGCGTTCGCGCCCGCCAGGGTGAAGTCCCCGCCGTCTCCGAGTGTCCAGAGCACATCGCCCGTGGCGTGATCCACCTTGATCACCCAGTTTTGGTGTCGCAACGAGACCAGGATGCTGTCGTCGCTGGCGTCGTACCAGACGCCATTCCCGTGGGTCCAGTCGTGGTACGGACCCGACCCAGACATCTTGGCGTTCATCGAGAGGGGGCCCGGGAAACGCTGGGTGTCGAGGTGGTCAAAGGAGGACCACGTCCACACGGCGTCGCCGTCCGGGTTGAGTTCGATGAGCGTGTCTCCTTGCAGGCGGACGACACCGCCGAGCGCGGGCACGTCGATCTCTTGCGTCTCTCGAGCGAGCGCCAGGATATTTCCGTTCGGGAGCACCCGCGCGTCGTGATGGATGCTCCAGTCCTCAATGGGAGAGGTGTAGACTCCGAGGGATTCGCAGGCCGCGTTCATCAATCGCACTTGACCCGGAATCCGCAGCATGATTCGGCCATCGTCGAGTTTGTCGACATCGCGGGCTACGAAACTCTCGGACACGTCCAGGTCTCGAAACCACCAGTTAACCTCTCCGTTCCCGTCGCGGGCCAGGGCCACGGTCGTGTCCGCTACGTTCAGAGGGTCAGTGTCTTGGCGTACGACGGGGCCGTGAAATAGGGCGCCGAAGCTGGTCAAGTCCACCTCTCCCGCCGCCAAGGGGGGAGCCGCAACCTCCGTGTCGGCAGGCAGCGGACCGGTCGTGATGGGGGAGGTCTCGCTCACCGACTCTCCGGTGTCATTGGAGATCGCGGTGACGGTGAGGTCGTAGCTTTGGGACGCATGGAGCCCCGCGAGGATGATGCGATGCGAGGTGCCTACGGTAGATTGCGGCGCCGCCATATCCAGCCCATCCTTCGAGATGGTGGTCACCTCCACGACGCTTGCTTCGGAGGTCACGACCTCGATGATGGTGGACAGTCCGCAGTCCTCTGGTTGCAAGATGTTGACGTCCAAGATGGTGATGCCATCGCCCGTCTCAGTGTTCCCAGTCTCGCCAGTCTCGGTCGCCGTTGACGTCTCCGTGTCGGTCTCTGCCCCGGATGTGCTCGCGTCCTCACCGGCGGTCTCGTCTCCGTCACTTGTACCGGAGGGGTCTGCGGTGCAACCAAGGAGGGCGAAGACGGCGAGACTAGCGCACCACCGTGCTCGTCCTGAGAGGGGCGCTGCATGCCAAAGAAACGGAGTGGGGTAGACCATGGGATGTACTATTAGCGCGACTTTTTGGGCGGGGCGAGCCTCGCGTTGAACCTGGGCGAATGTGGACAGTCCGTTGGTGGGGTCTCGAACCTCGGGCGGACGTGATACGGTCGACGAATGCAGCTTTACCGGGCCCTACGGTCGCACCCTCGCGCACATACGATCCTCGAGAGCTGGGCCCACGGGGCACTTGGGGTCGCGCTGACGGCGGTGATCGGCTGTTCCGAGGCAGGCGCTGATGAGGACACCTCACCGACGATGACGGGGGAAACCGCGGACTCCCAGATCGGAGACGGAGACGGAGATGGAGATGGAGATGGAGACGGGGACGGCGATGGAGACGGCGACGGCGACCCCACGACCTCTGGAGACGGGGACGGGGACGGCGATGGAGACGGAGACGGGGACGGGGACGCCGTGGCGGTGCTGTTCGTGGGAAACAGTTACACCGCCTACAACTCGTTGCACGAGTGGGTCGCCACCATCGCGCAGGAGGCTGGAATCGACCTCACCGCCGAGGCGATCACGGTGGGCGGTCAAAACTTTGAGGGGCATGCCGCCACGGAGAGCACCGTCTCGAGTATCGCCAATCGCGCCTACGACGCCGTCGTGCTGCAAGGCCAGAGCGTGGAGCCCTGGCTTGGTACGGAGAACTTCATCACCTCTGGACTCGCGCTCTCAGAGCCCGTGTGCGCGAGCGGTCGAGCGGCCTATTTTTTCGAGACCTGGGCGCGTGCCGCAGGCTCTTCGGTCGACGAGATCGACCCTGCGGTGACCACACCCGACGCGCTTCAGATGAAGCTCACCGAGGGATACGCCATGCTCGCCGCGGCCAGCGCGTGCGGCGAGGTCGCGCCGGTGGGTCAGGCGTGGCAGCAGGTCTGGAGCATGATGCCGGCGCCGGCGCTTCACACCGCCGACCTGAGCCACCCCAACCCGCTCGGGAGTTACCTGGCCGCGCTGGTGCTCGCGCGGGACATCGCCGGGGTCGAGCCGGCGGGGGCGTGGAGCCCACAGGGACTGGCGGCGATGGATGTGATGACGGTGCAGATGGCCGCCGCGGCCGCACCGTGAGAGGTGCCCTCGCTAGTTGTCGAGCGCGCCGGCGTCGATCCAGTCACGGACAAGCGCCACCGCCTCGTCGTTCAGCAAAAACGGCGCGTTGAGAGGCATATTGGGCAGCGCGACGCCCGTGTCGTCCACGGGGGCGCATCGAGACACTCGCTGGTAGAGCCAGCTGCCCTCGGAGTCGCCGGGCGCGACCAAGGGCATCGTTGTGTTCGCGGCCACCTCGTGCGTGGAGAGACGCGCGGCGAGCCCCGCTGACTGCAAGTCGAGACCAGCCGCTTGGGATGCGGCGCCGTGGCATCCGCTGAAGGCACACGAGGGGGTGAAGACCGCCTCGCGAATACTGGTCAGCGTGGGCTCGATGGCCGATGTGACGGTGGAGTCGGAGTCCTCACACTCGGGGATAGGCGGGATGTTCTCGTCGTTGGGGTCCACTGGAGGGACGTACAAATCACCCGCGATCTCCGCCTCCGTCGGGGGCCCTTGCCCGGCGTTCTTATTCACGATGAGGTAGCCACACTGCCCCTCAAAGTTGACGATGTCCCCGTCGGTGCCCACGGCGGTGCTGCCAGCCGTGACAGAGGCGTCGATGAGCCGATTGGTGTCGGCCAGTCCAAGCATCACGCACATTTCCTGGTCGCCGATGCCCCATCCGATGCTCACATCGCGCCAGTTGTCGTAGCCGCAGGTGAACGAGAACCCGTTGATGTCGGAGATGTCGAGGGGCGGGTCGAAGGTGCGGCCGTTGGCCTCGCCGTTGAAGCCGTTGAGCTCGTAGACCTTCTCTCCGTTCAAGTCGCCACCTTGCATCTCAAGCGAGAAATAGTCTCCCAGGTAATGATAGTGGGGGAGCACATAGTGCAGCTTCATGTCGAAGGGCGCGCCGGTAGACTCCGACACCTTCCCCGCGATGTCGCCGCAGTTTCCCGAGAACCGCGACTTGGTCAGCGGCGGGATGTCGAGGTCGAGGTAGCTGAGGCGGAACGGAGTTAAGATGGTCTCCACGTGACGCGGGTGAATCACCTCCAGGGTCATGAACAGGTTCGTCGTGATGGCTTGGGGCGAGGCGTTCAGCATGTGCGCGCCCGCGACCACCGTGTGGTTGGGAGGGATTTTTACGACCGCACCTTCCATGGTGCGCTGGTTTTCCACGAATGACTGGGTCGACTGCGCGAACAACACGGTGCCGGAAGCGGCGGCCGCGAGCTCGGAGAAACCTCGATCGCCGCACTTCCAGTAACCGTCCTCTCCTGGGTACAAGTCGTCGGGGACCACGAACCAGTTGGAGTGGTGAAAAAATCCTAGGTTGGCCTGGGTGACCGCTTGAACGTAGAGCGGCTCGTCGTTGTTGAGGGTCCACGATACGCAGTCGGTGACCTCTTCGTAGGGGGCGAGGGCCCTCTCCCCGAACATGTGGGTGAAGCTTGCGGATTCGATGGGCTCGTCGCCGTCGCCGTCGCCGTCGCCAGAGGAATCCGCGCCTTCATCGTCTCCACTTTGAGCATCCGGTGAGGCGGTCCCCGTGCAGCCGATCGCCAGCGCGAGCACGGGTGCCAGGAGTCCGAGAGAGGAGCGAGTCTGCGACGGTGTGAGGCGTTTCATCGGGGCTCATTTCATTTCATTTCGCCGGCGGCGAAGGCAGGCGAGGGGCGACAAGATCCAGAGGAAAGACAGGGGCGCCGGGGCATTCGGCGTGACCGTACATCCGCCGCCGTCGCCCTCTTCGGGAGGCTCGGGGAAGGGGTTCTCCGGAGTTTCGGGGGGGGCTGCGAGGACGATTGTCTCATTGCGAGGATATCCAACAGCGTCGCGTTGCTCCCCGTCGACGATGGCGACCGAGATCAGCAGTGACTTGCCCCAGGTTTCTTCTGGTGCGGAGAATTCAAACGAAGGGGCAGGGTCGTCGGCCTCGACCGTCTCGTTGGCGAGCACTTTCCACCCGGAGGGATCGGCGGTCGTCGCGTAGCGAAGCTCAACGCCGACGGGACCTCGAGCCGCGATGCACGGGGACAACACGATCGTCTCGCTGTGCTCCACTACCTTCGGAAGGTCTGGGACGACGACCACCGGAGCGTCGACGGGGGCGGCGAGGTCATCCTCCACGCGGATCGCGTAGGGGGCTCGCTTCCATACATTCCAGGGCGGATCAAAGGTGTGACCCACGGGGAACCAGGCGGTCGCGTCGACGTCGGTGGTGTCCCACACGACACCGTCGAGGGCGGCGTCCGGGGTGAGAGGGAGGCGCGCGTCGTCTGCGGTGATTCGGCGCCAGCAGTTCTCCCACACGATCGATGTCTCGAATGTCATCTCAGGATCGTCGAGGGCGGTGGGCTCCTCGTAGCCGATGTCGATGGAACGTTGAAGATCGTCGACCGCGAGGTAGCGGGGCGGGGGCTCACGGGTGGACCAGGAGCGGCACACCGCGATGAACTGGTGGGTCTTCGCGTCGGGTAAATCGTGATCGGGGTTGGGGAGGTCCTCCATCGCGATCGAGTAGGTCATCGTGAGCGTGGGGTCTGTCGATCGATCCACGGTCAGCGCACACGTACTGACGTCGTCAAAAATGACGGCGGTGCGGGGCTCATTGGAATGGGCCTGGGCGCTCGACGGGGCAACGGCGACGACGACGCCGCATACGAGGGTCAAAGTGCAGGTACGCCTCATGCGTGCGTAGGCTACCACTCGCCTCTCGAGGGCGGGGTGGCATGGGCAGGAAACGCCTCAAACGACTGAATAGGGGCATTTTTGGGGCTGGGCAGAGGACTGGCGGGTGTGGCGGTGCCCTCTAGGCCCAAAGATCGAGGCTGTCCGCGTCGGCGATGGCCGCAAGGACATCGGAGGTGGTGATGATGCCGACAAGCACATTGTCGTCTGTCGTGACCGGGAGGGCGCCGAGCTTCGCGTGGACCATGACCCGAAGCAGGTCCTGAACCGAGGTGCTTGGGGTCGTCGTGATCACGTCTCGTCGCATCACGTCTCGTACGAGACCGCGGTTGACGTCCGACAGCAAAAATGTATCCCGATCGGTGAGCATCCCGATGGGGTGCGTCTCGGGGGAGACTACGGGGACGAAGCGGAATTGTCGCAGTCGAAACAATCCGCGGGCCGTGGAGACGTTGGCGTCGTCCGGGAGCGACTGGACCGGGCTCGTCATGATGTCGCTGGCGACCATAGACCGCAGCGTCTTTTTCTCCTGCTCGCGGGACTGCTTGGAGTGCTCCGCATAGCGACGAAGCGCCGCGGGAACTTCATCGCCGGCTCGCTCCGAGGGGCGGGTGGGTGATGCGTTGGCGACCTTGGTCTGCTCTCGAACTCCGGGCGGAGGCGGGAGCTCGTAGGGGCGCGCGATGCCCCCGTGAAACGTCACAAATGGCACGAGAATGGCTCTCCACTTCCATTCTTGCGGTTGACGAGGGGCATCGTCATGGGGCGTTTTTGTACCTTCAGAGGTCTTGAACATGGCCATGTCTGCGGAGAATCCGCGCTTTGAGAGGGGAATCGTGGGATGGCGGTGCTCGCTCGGGGGCTGCTCGTTTGGCGGCGTAGGCCGGTGGGATCTCGCCATTTCGAGCTTGCCGCGGCAGCACCGCGAAAAAATCCTGAGACCGGGTGGCTTCTCGGTGGTGACCCGGTGCGCTTCGGGTGTAGCTTGCGCGCGTGCTGCTGAAGGAACTTGAAGGCGAAAAAGTTGGGATCTGTGTCTCCGGCGGACTCGATTCGAAGACCGTCGCGACGCGACTGCGTCAGTACGGCGTGGACTGCGTCTGCTTTACGGCGGATCTCGCCCAACCGGATGAAGAGAATATCGAGCAGGTGCGCGAGAAGATGACGCCGACCGGCGTGGATACGCATATCGTCGATCTCAAAGACGACATGGCCGACGCGTGCTTCCTCATGGTGCGCGCCCAGGCCATGTACGACGGCGGCTATTGGAACACCACCGGCATTGCACGGGCGGTGACCGTGCGTGGGCTGCTCGAGGCGATGCAGTCGCAAGGGTGCACCGTGCTGGCCCATGGTGCGACGGGCCGCGGGAACGACCAGCTGCGATTTGAGCGCTACACCAACGTGCTCGCGCCGGAGATGCGTGTCTACGCGCCGTGGAGAGACCCCACGATGCTGGAGCAGTTCCCCGGGCGAAAGCAGATGGTGTCCTTCCTTCGCGAACAAGGCATCGAAGCGGAGGTCGGCCCGCCCAAACGCTACTCGACCGACGCCAACCTGGCGGGGCTGAGTCACGAAGCCGAAGACCTGGAAGATCTGATGACTCCGTGCACTATCGTGGATCCCATCATGTGCGTCTGGCCGCACGACGCGCCGGAAGAGCGACGCACCGTGGAACTCCGATTCGAACGTGGCGACTGTGTGGCCATCGACGGGGAGCGGCTCGGCTCGCTGGCGGCGATGCAGCGGGCCAATGACCTCGCGGGACAGTACGGGATCGGGCTCCGCAACGCCCTTGAAAATCGCATCATCGGCACGAAGAGCCGTGGGGTCTATGAGTCTCCGGGGTTGGAGCTGCTGGGCTTCGGATTGCGCGCCGTGTACCAAGCCACGATGGATCGCCGCTCGACGGGTCTGTTTCACTCCATGTCACGCCTCGTCGCGGAGCAGATCTACGACGGACGCTTGTTCGATCCCGGGGCGCGTGCGGCGTTGGCGGGGATCGAGGTCTTGGCGCGCCACGCCACAGGCACGGTGCGCGTGGGGATGTACCGCGGCAACATGTATTTCGAGGGGCTGACCGGATGTGCGGCGTCTCTCTACAATCCAGCGGACGCTTCCATGGAGGCCTCCGACGGACTCAACCCCGTCTCGTCTCAAGGGTATGTGGAAGTTCAGGCGGTCGAGGCCTGGGCCATCGCGAAGGCTGGACAGACCAAAGACAACCCCGACGACTTCGACAAGTTCTAGTCGAGAAGGAGCGCCCGGGCCGCCGCGATGCCCACCGCGGGTCCGCAAATTAGGAGTTGCGACGCGTCCTCACCCGCGGAGGCCGTCGTCGTCGCGGCGGTGTCTCGGCGGATGATCTGAAGCTGTCTCTTCGCTCCGAGCGGACTGGCGATCAGCCGCTCCCACTCGGCCTTATCGACCCGCAGGACGTTGAGGGCGTCCGTGGAGGAGGGTAGTTCTTGTTGCACGAGGTGGTGACGCAGGAGGCGGGCCGCGACCCCGGCGAGTGACATCGTAAAATCAGAGCCCGCGAGGCTGATGCGTTCGGTGTTTCGTTGGCGATTAAGGCGACAGATCAGGGGGGCGTGAGGGGCGATGGAGCGGATGACGGAAGTCGCGAACGTGGTCGATGCGTCGCTCGACAAGGCGATGATGATGGCCTTCGCGGAGGCTACATTCGCCTCGCGGAGGACCTCCGCGTCGAGCAAGTCCCCGACGACATCGACACCCTCGCGAGGAGACCTGTCAATTACGCACACGTCTTCCCCGGCGTCGCGGAGCAGCTCCGCGACCTTGTGGCCAACGTCGCCATACCCGCCGATGACGATGGGACCGGTCTCCCGGGTCGTCGCGATCCGTAGGGA
>JBDQGY010000164.1:0-9837 GCA_040265175.1 Nannocystaceae bacterium | reverse complement strand
CAGTTTGCGCGCGCCATCGAACTCGATCCGCAGTTTGCACACGCTTACGTGGGCCTCGCCGATGCGTGTGGGCTGTATTACCGTTATAGCCGTGGCCACGTTAGCGAGCATTGCCCGTTCGCGGATGGCGAAGAAGACTCGGCGAAGCTCGCCTCGACCCTCGACGATGTGATGCGCAGGCTTCGGCCCTCCTCTGCGGTGTTGGTCGCGGACGCGCTCGCTCGTGTAGCATTCGTCGTGCGGCAGATTCGACGACGAGAGGGAGACGGCGCCCGGGTACCCATCTACACGACAAGCGAAGGACTCGGCCCGGCTGTGCTCGCGCGTGCAGGCTCCGCCATGGAGGGGGATATTTTCGCACCGCTGGTCGGACCGGCCCCCGATGTCGCCCGCTTCGACGCCGCCTTTGAACGCCAAGAAGGGCGGGCGCCGTCCGATCAAGCCCGGCTCGTATTCCGGGCGTTGGCGCTGGCGTGGGCCGGGGGGGAGCGCGGTGCGACTGGAGGGGTCGACCTCTCCTCGGGGGCTCCTTTGTACGTCTTGAAAGGAGGGGCACTTGTCCCGCTCACCACGCAAGCCCCGTAAAGAGGCCCGGCGCCGCCATCCTCACGACGGGCGTCACTTGGTGCCCGGCGGTCGCGCCGTGACCGAGCTGTTGCGCGCGTCACCGGAACGCGTGCTGCAGGTGTGGACGGAGGAGGGCCGTGAATTCTCGGAGCTGATGGCCCTCGCCGAAGCGTGCGGGGTAGCGTGTGCGCCGCGCCCGCGGGATGAGCTTGAGGGGTTGGTCGGACCTGGTTTGGCGCGCGGTGTGGTGGCCGCGGCCGAGAGTCCCCTGCTTGAGGGGGTGGAGCCGCTGCTCGCGCTCTTGGACGACACCCCGCCCACGGTCCCCTCAGGAAGGCGCGTGCTCCTCGCCTTGGACGGTGTCGTGGATCCGCACAACTTGGGAGCTCTGCTTCGTAGCGCGGAGTTTTTTGGCGCATCAGGTGCGTTTTGGGCGCGCGACCGTTCGGCTCCTTTGTCCCCGGTCGCCGTGCGCGCCTCCGCCGGAGCAAGCGAACGGTTGCCTGTAGCGCAGGTCACAAATCTTTCACGGGCTCTCTCCCTGTGCCTTCAACACGACGTTTGGACCGTCGGCACAGTGGTCGACGGCGGCACTCCACTCCGGTCGCTGGTCCGCGGGGAACTTCCCGATCGTCTCGTTTTGGTGATGGGTAGTGAGGGGCGTGGTCTTCGACGCCTCACGCGGGAGCGTTGTGAGTACCTCGCGCGTATGGATGGGGGAGGGCAGGTGGGGTCGCTCAACGTCAGCGCAGCCGCTGCAGTGGCGCTCTCGATGCTCGCGTGACGGTGCACTGGGTACCTGCGCACATTGCCCTCAAAATGAGCCGCAGCGGTAGAATTCAGGTGTGTTCATTCGCACGCCGCGGTAGTTTTGCGTCCCTCTCTCCGTCGCGGTGGATGCTCGATGAGCAACCGAGTCTGCGGCGGAACGAGGGGCCCAAGGGACCAGATGACAGCGATGCAATCCGAACTTTTTTCATTCCTAGACGCACCTGACTCCGAGAAGGGACTCGCGGCGATCACCGCGGCGACGGACGCGATTGATCTAAAGGCAGCGCGTCTCGAAGCGAAGGAGAGTCCCAACGACCCGGAGAAGGTGGCGACAGTGCTGGCGAAGTTGATCGCGGAGGGGTCCGAGCGGGACGTGCTTGTGGACTCGGCGAAGGCGCTGGCGCAGCGGGCAGGACGGGACGCGAGCGGCGCCGAGGTGGCGGTCGTGGCCGGTGTGATGGTGTGGAGGATGGGAGACGACCCGAAACTCGCGGAGCCCTACTTCCGACGGGTGCGTCGCGCGCTGCCAGCGGATCCGCGGGTACTCGATTTTTATCGTGATCTTTTCCAAGGAGACTCTGACGGGAGCCAGTTGATGCAGGTGTTGATGGCGGCGCGGCGCGGCGCCGACGATCAAGAGCAGCGCTATGCACTCGCAGAGGAGATGGCCACGCTCGCGGAGGTGCGTCTCAAGAGCGTGGACCGAGCGATCGAGGTGTGGCGCACCGCGATGCGCGAAAAAGACTGGGACGTCCGTGTCCTGCAGCGGCTGCGCGATCTGTACGAGCGCGAGGAAAAATGGAGCGCCCTCGTCGAACTGTTGAAAGACGAGTTTGAGCACATCCCCGAGGAAGAGAACTCCAAGGACGCTCGGATCGAGAAATTGATGGAGATCGTGAACCTGTATCGCGGTCCGTTGAACCTCGGCGCCATGGCCCTCACCACGCTGCAGAGAATCCTCGAGATCGAGCCCGCGCATCGCGAGAGCCTCGAAGTCCTCGCGACAACCTACGCCGCCGAAGAGCGATGGAACGACCTATTGTCCGTCTATTCGCGGATGATGGCTCGCGCCCGCGAGGAGGGTGATGAGGACGCCGAACTCGACCTTTTGCGAAAGACCGCCTCGCTCTGGGTGGACTCGCTGGGAAATCCACAACGCGCGTTGGAGCCGCTCCGCCGGCTTCGTGAACTGAGCCCCGACGACCGCGAGGCCAGGGGTCTCATGGCCAAGATCTATGAGACGCGGAGGGATTGGCGCTCTCTCTTGGAGCTTCGGCGGGAAGAAATCGAGTCCTTGTTCGGTGACGAAGCGCTCGAGAGCCGCATCGCGCTGGCGCAGCTAACGGAGGAAAAACTAGGGGACCGGGGCGCCGCCATTGAGGCCTGGACGGCTGTCTTAGATGCCGACGGTGGAAACGTAGAAGCGCTCACATCGTTGCGACGGCTTCACGAGCGAGAGGCGGATTGGGGGGCCGCGGCAGAGGCGTTGCAACGGCACGCAGATATGGTCGAAGACCCCGAGGCGCGCTTGCCGATGTTGCTGCAGCTCGCGGCGATGTACTCAGATCGTGTACGTGACGAGGACCGAGCCGTGACCACCTACCAACAGCTTTTGTCGGAGCACCCAGGGCACGACAAGGCGATTCGGAGCCTACGCGATGTCTATGTGTCGGGTCAGCGGTGGCAAGAGCTAAACGACTTGTTCTTGCAGGAAGACCGGAGCGCAGAGCTCGTTGAGGTGTTGCAGGGCGCCGCAGAGCGACTTCAAGATGTTTCCGAGCGCGTCGAGTTGTACCGGCGCGTCGCGGTGCTTTGTCGGGAGACGCTCCAGCAGCCAGAGCGAGCAGTCAAAGCGCTTGAGCGGACCTTGGCGATTCAGCCCAACAACCTTGAGGTGACGCGGGAATTGGTCCCGATTTATCGAGAGCAACGGAACTGGGCCCGTTTGGCGGCGATGGAGGAGTTGCTTCTCGGGGCAGAGACTGACGAGGGCGGGCAGCTGGATTGCATCGCGCGGATCATTGAGATTTACCGCGACAAGATCAACAGCCCGGCGATGGCATTCGCATGGGCCGGGAAGGCATACCTCATCGGGCCGACCCATGTTCATCTGAGGGACGCACTTGAGGAGGCCGCGGAGAGGGCGGACGCGTGGGACGAACTCACGGGGATCTTTGAGCAGAGAATCGCCGCATCGGACGTGTCGGATGAAGAACAGTTGCTCTTGCTCGACAAGTTGGCGACGATCGCTCGCGACCGGCTGTTCAAGCCCGATGACGCCCAGCGATACTTTCGACGAGTCATCGAGATCGATCCATCAAGCGCATTGGCGATGGGCGCCTTGGAGCAGATCTATACGAGCACCCGTCGGTGGGATGACCTCGCTGGCGTCTACGTGAAGCGGCTGGACGTGACCGGGGATCCTGACGATCGGCTAGAGACCTTGCGCAGCCTCGCTCGGCTTCAGGAGTCGCAACTCGGCGATCTCGACAGCGCCACAAGCTCCTTCGAGGCGATCCTTGAGATTGTGCCTGACGACACCGCTGCGCTGGATTCGCTCATCGCGATTCACCGCAACCGCGGCGCGTGGGAGCCGCTCGCGCGAGTGCTGCAGGCGAAGCTCGACTACAGCCAGATGGGAACGGTGCAAGTGCCCGTGCTGTTTGAGTTGGCGTCCTTGCAAGCGTCAAAGACACACGAGCCGGACCGCGCCATCGAAGGGATGCTTAAGATTCTTGACTACGAGCCAACGCACAGCGGCGCGGTCGCGGTGCTTGAGCGGCTGCGAAGAGACGACCCCAGCACCGAGTTGCCGATCATGCGGGGCTTGCGTCCGTACTACCATCGGGTGGAAGACAGAGAGAAAGAAGCGGAGGCCATGGAGGTGCTGCTCAAGGCTGAGGACGACCCAGAGGCCACGGCGAATAAGCGCCGCGAGCTGGCGGCCATCTACGGGAAAATGGAGCATCGTCGCGCAGACGCCGTTCGTTTGTACGGTGACCTGTTCGAGTCATCTCCAGACGACTGGGAAATTCGTAAGCTCTTCGTGCGACTCTCACGAGAGATCGGCGAGCAAACCGAGGCGGCGCGTCGCTTTGAAGAGGTCCGCGCGGCATTGGCGTTGAAGGCAGATGAGGCGGATGCGCAGGGGAGAACCCTCGACCGCGCAGATGCGGCGCTGCGGCGTGACATCCTGCTTGAGCTTGGCGAGCTACTCCAAAACGATCTGGCGCGGCCCCAGGAGGCCGAGCGTGCGTTTGGAGAGGTGCTCGAGCGCGATGAGACGAATCAGGTCGCCTACGAGGCGCTGGAGAAGCTTCTGCTCGCGCGTGAGGGGTTTGCGGAGTTGTTCGCGTTTTACCGACGTCGAGTGGACGCGGTGTTCAATCAAGACGAGCAGCGAATGCTGCTCGAGCGGATGATCGGGATCGCCGTGGAGCGTCTTCAAGACCGCGCGTCCGCGATTCAAACGGCCGAAGAGTTGCACGAGCTGTACCCCGAAGACGTCGAAGTGATCGAATCCCTCGCCGGCATGTACGCCGCGGGCGAGGCCGTCGAGGATCATGAGCAACTTGAAGAGCTGCTGGGTCGATGGGCAGAGCTTGAGAGCGATCAGGCGCGCCGACTGCACTTGACGTATCAGCGCGCGTTGATTCGTGTGCAGAAGCTTGACGATCCTTTCGGTGCAGTAGACCTGGCGGGAGCCATCCTCGGGGAGCAGCCTGAGAATCCCTCTGCCCGGCAAGTACTCGAGAACCTCCTCGAGGTGGATGAGGTGCAGGCCCAGGTCGCGTCTCTCTTGCAACCCTTGTACGAGGGCGCTGAGGATCATCACGGGAGGATTCGCATTCACCGAGTTCGACAAGCGAAGGCAGAGCGTGACGGTTCCCTTGATCAGGCGACCAGTCATCTGTTGGCCATCGCCCGCATCGAAGAGCACGATCTCAACGACATGACCACCGCGTTCGCCACGGCTCGCGCCGCGTACCTTATGGACCCTCGTCGCTTCGACACGTTGGATGAGGTGACGCGACTCGGAGAGGTGCTCGGTCAACACCGCGCGCTGATTGGAATGTGGGCGGCGGCCCTCGATCATGAGCGGGCGACGGACAAGACCCTGCGCATTGATCTGACGGGCAGAATCGCCAAGGTGCTTGACGAGGTGCTGAATTTGCCGGAGCAGGCGCGCAGCGCCTACGCTGAGCTTCTGAAACTAGATCCTCCTGACGCACGTCTCGTCGAGGAGACCGTCGGCTCCCTCTGTCGTTTGCACATGCAAGCAGGGGATTTTATCTCCCTCGTGGAGACCCAGCAGACCCTGCTGAAATACACGAATCAGCGAGACGAGCAGATTCGACTCCGTCTCAAACTGGCGAAGACCCAGCTCGACTATCTCTTTGATCGGGTAGGCGCGGCGCTCACGTGGAGTGAGGTCTTGGACACGGACCCGGCCAACAAAGAGGCGCTCGACGCCTTGGAGCAGCTGTTCTTGGAAGAAGAGGAGTGGGAGCGTCTGGATGAGGTGCTCACGCACCGGACAGACGTGACTCCAGACACGCGCGCCCGCGCGGAGCTGTGGGGGCGGATGGGGGACATCCGGTTCGAGAATTTGCGTGACCTCCCCGAGGCGATCGACGCGTATCAGACGGTGATCGACCTCAAAGTGGGTCGGGAAGACACGGTGCATGCGATCCAGAAGCTGGTGGAGATCCATCGAGCGCTCGAGCACTGGCCCGACGTGGAGGAGGGCTTGCGGCGGCTGGTTTCGCTGGCCGACCGTGACGCGGATCGGGTGGAGTACTTGATTCAGACGGCGGAGGTGCTGAAGTCACAAATCGGGCGGCCGGTGGACGCACTCGATGTGCTCAAGCGGGTGCTCGATCTGTCTCCAACCGATGCCCGCGCGCGGATGCAGGTCAGCTCGTTGCTGGTGGAGGAAGGGGCCCGAGAGCGCGGGATCCGTATTTTGACTCCGCTGTACGAGGCCGAGCAGAACTGGACGGCGTTGCTCGAGCTTCAAGAGCTTCAGGCCCGCAGCCAACCGTCGGGGCGGCGACGTCTTCAGGCGCTGCTCGGGGTGGCGGACACGCAGGAAGAGCGGCTCGGTGACGAGCAGCGGGCGTTTGTCGTGTTGTGCGAGGCGCTCTCCGAGGCGGGGGACCAACCAGAATTGGTGGAGATTCTGGAGCGTGTGGAGCGGCTGGGGCAGGCGCCCGAGCGCGCGGAGCGACTCATGGACGCGTACAAGGCGACTGTCGAGCATATCCTCGACTCCGACATCCAACTGCGGGTGTACCTGAGCATGGGCGCGGTCGCGTTGCAGCGTCTCGGCAGCCTGGACATCGCGCGCGACGTCTATGAAAAGGTCGTCGACACGGCTCCCGCGCAGTGCGGGGTGGGCGAGGCCCTTGAGAGCATCTATCTGCGTCAAAACGCGTATGTGGAATTGGCGTCTCTTCTTGAACGGCGCGCGGACCGTGAGGTCGCCCCGGGAGCGAGAGACCAAATCCTGGTGCGCGCCGGAGAAATTTACCGCACCGTCCTCGACGATATGGAGCGAGCGATGGGGCTATATGAGCGCCTGTCTGTGGAGGCCCTCGCGGATCCGCAAATTCAAGACATCTTGGAGTCGTTATACGAGAAGACGGAGCGGCATCGCGAGCTGGCCGGACTCCTCAATCGACGGCTCTCAACCCTCGAGGGGACGCGCAAGGTGGGAACACATCTCCGTCTCGGCCGTCTGTATGGCGAGCAGCTTGATGACCCTGAGGAGGGACTCAAGCACCTTGGCGCGGCGCTTCGCATGGACCCCGAGCACGCCATGGGTACCGATGAATTGAACCGCTACCTCGAAGATCCGAATATGCGACTTCGGGTCGCCCACATCCTTGAGCCCATCTTCGTCTCTGTTGGTGACTGGGAGCGGCTCGTGAAGATCTGTGAAATCAAGCTCGCGGAGTCGTCGGACGATGCGGAGAGGATTCAAAGCCTCCTTCGAATCGCTCAGATTCATGAAGAGCAGCTCGAAGATCTTGAGGGGGCGTTCGCAGGGTATGCGCGGGTGTTCGAGGAATCTCCGACGGACACGTATACCCGCGCGCAGTTGACGAGAATCGCTGGTGTCATTGGCAAGCAGGAGGCGCTCGCGGAGCTGCTCACACAGCACCTTGAGAACGACGCCGCTGGGGACGAGAGCGATGACACGCTCGAGCTAGCTCGCGCTGCCGCGGACTTGTGGTCTGTCGCCGTGGCGAAATACGATCGCGCCGTTCCGCTCTACAACAGGATCATGACAGCGCGGCCGGATGCGGCCGACGTGTTTGACGCGATGGAGCGGGCGTTGGTCGCCGGCGAGATGTGGCGTGAACTCGTCGATTCGTATTGGACCGCGGTGGACGCAGGGACCGAGGCGGCCCGTCAAATTGACCTGCTCGGTCGAATTGCGGGCGTGGCCGTGGAGAAATTGTCGGACCTCGATGAGGCTGTCCGCGCCTTCCGGGCCGCCATCGACATTGATCCCGACCACGGGGTCGCTCGCGACCAGCTAGAGTTATTGCTTGAGCGTGGGGAACGTTGGAGTGACCTGCTCGACCAACTCCAAGAGCGTCGCGACCGAGCGGAGGTGGCCTCGGATCGCCGCGCCGCCTCGATTCGCATTGGACTCGTGCAGTCCGGGCCACTTGAGGCCATCGACGACGCGATCGAGACTTTCTCGGTGTTGTTGATGGATTCCTCAGGAGACATGGAGGTCGTCCAACTTCTGGAGCAGATCGCGGAGGCCCAACCTGACGCGCGGGCGCAGATTCTCGACGTGGTCGAGCCCGTCTACGAAGAGCTTGGCAACCGAGCGCGGCTCATTGAAATCAGCGAGTGGCGACTGACGGTCGCGGAGGACCCCGAGGAGCGGCATCGGCACTACACGCGGATCGCGGACGTCCTCGCAGAGGACGAGAGCGGCCAAGAAGGGGCGTTCCGCACTTTGCTGCGCGCGCTCGGCGAGCCAGGACCACAATTTGTACTTGAGAGTCTCGACGAAGAGACTCGCCGCCTCGCGGCCGTGTTGAACATGCCGGGGGCGCTCTCGGACGCGCAGGTAGCCGCCGCCTCGTCCCCCCGTCTTGAAGACGATGAAGACCGACGCATCGAACTGTTGCTCGCCGCGGGTCAACTCCAACTCGACTCCGGTGATGCTGCGCGCGTCGTAGAGATCATGGGGGAGGTGCTCGGTCTTCGCGAGACGAACGTCGAGGCATTGTCGCTGCTAGACGCGGCGCAGGTACGACTTGGGTTCCATGGCGCGTTGAGTCAAACACTCTCCAAGAGAATCGAGCTTGAGACAGAAGATGAGCTCCGAGTGGAGCTCGCGCGACGGCTCGGGAGTCTGCTCGAGGATGTGCTCGGGCGCGCCGCGGATGCGGAGCCAGTGTGGCAGGGCTTGCTAGAGATTTCACCGACCGACGAGGTCGCGTTGGAGCGGCTCAGCAAGGTCTATGAACGGCAGGGGCACTCCTCGGATCTTGTGGGGCTCTTGGAGCGTCGCATCGACGCGTCGTCTCAATCGGAAGAGCGACGAGAGCTGCGGATGCAACTGGCGAGCCTTCACCGGGAGGGAATGAAAGATCGCGCATCAGAGATCGATACGTTGAGGGCGTTGCTCGAGGAGGTGCCCGCTGATGACGACGCCATGGCGGCGCTGGCACGCGCCTATGTTGCGGAGGAACGCTGGGCTGACGCCGCGGAGATCATCCGTGACCGCGCGATGGCGGCGGAGAATGACGAGCGTAGGGCGGCGCTTTTGCTTGAGGTAGCGCGGGCGTACGCGGGACCCATCGCAGATATGTTCGGTGCCGTGCAGCAGTACGAAGAGGTTTTGCGCATCGTCCCTGGGCAAGAAGGTGCCGTCGGTGATTTGATCAACCTCAGCTCCCACGGAGAGGTGTCTGAAGAGATTGAGGCGGTCCTCAGGCCGCAACTAGAGCAGCTGGGACGCTTCGAGGATCTCGCGCAGGTCCTCCGCAACCGGATCGGACACGTGGAAGACCCCGTGGACAAGGCCCAGCGCGTGGAGGAACTTGTGGAGCTTTGCAACGACCGATTGTCGGATGCGGGCGCCGCGTATCAATCGAACCTCGCGCTCCTGGAGGTGGCTGAGGGAGAGGTCCTCGACCGCGCGTTGGAACGTGGGATGAAACTCGCCGTACAGCTCGAGATGCTGGGGACGTTTGCCGAGCATTGTGGTCGTCTCTCGTCGCAGGATGGCCGAGAGAACGGGCCCCGCGGCAGTTTGGGGCTTGCCGCTGCGAACGCGCTCTACACTGTGCTCGCGCAGCCCGAGCAAGCGATCACGCTGCTCGACTCCCTGTTAGAGTCTGGCGTCAGTTCGGTCGCTGTGTGCGACGCCCTTGAGACCTTCGCTCAAGATAGGTCCCAGCACGCCACGGTCGTCCGGGCGCTGGAGGAGCACACGCGGCTTCCTGACGCGCAGAATCTTCCTGGCCT
>JBDQGY010000163.1:0-9930 GCA_040265175.1 Nannocystaceae bacterium | reverse complement strand
TCGCTGCCCAGACCCTGCTCAAGCGAGGGGACCCCGCCGAGAGCGCTCGGGTGATCGGGCGGTGGAGAGACGCGGGGGGCGCTCTTGACGAGGTCGACCTCGCGTTGCAGCGCCGCGCCATGTCCCTCGAGTTTGAGGGGACCCTCGCCGCGGGAAACGTGGAGCGCGCGGTGGCGTTCGCTCAACATGCCATGGATGTCGGTGTCGAGGAGGCCACTCGATGGGTCCTCCGCGCCGCCTCCCACGCCTCGGGCGCGACGCGGATCACGACTTTGCGCAAGCTGGTCGCGGTGCACCCCGAGGACCCCCGCGCCCTCAACGCCCTCGAGGAGGCGTTGCGCCAGGCGGGCGACAACGCGGGGCTCGTGGCCCTCCTTGAGCACCGCGCGACAACTGGCACGGTCCTCGATCGTCTAACGGCGCTGCGCTCGCTGGTGTCCATGATGCCGACGAGCGCCGGCACGCAAGAGGACCGGCGAAAGCTCGTAGAGCGAATCTACGCGCTCGACCCGACCGATCCCGACAGCCTCACGTCGTTGGCCTCCATGGAGCGCGACGCCTCCCGACGTAGAGATCTTTGGGAGCGCCTGGCGCAGGTCGTCGCCGCCGATGATCCGCGCAGGGCCCTCGCGCTGTGCGAGCTCGCCACCAGCGCTGCCAAGAGTGGCGAGACAGACAGGTCTCGGTCACTGCTCGACACGTTGCTCTCCAACCATCCAGCGCACGAACGAGGGCTCGCCCTCGGCCTTGAGATCGCGCCGATGCTCCAAGATCCCGCCTGGACTCGTCGCTGCGCCCTCGGCATTCTCGCCGCGGGCACCAGCGAGTTTCCCCGGCCCTCCCTGAACCTCACGCTGGCGCGCGCATGCGTCGAGATCGAACGCTTTGACGAAGCGCTCGTCGCCTCCGGTCGCGCCGCGACGACAGCCACGGCGGGCAGTGATTTCCACGCCCAAGCCTCGCGTCTTTGGGCCGAGCTGGCCACAACGCATGGGACCATCGCCGAGCGCCGCCTCGCCCTCCGTGAGCGTCGTAGAGCGATCGGCTCGGAGCTACAAGTCGACGAGCTGATGGAGGAACTCCGGATCTTTGAGTCGGACGCAGAGCACCGCGCAGAGGCCGTGACATTTGTCTGCCGCTCCTTGCCCAACTGGCGTCCCCCCATGGCAGTCGCGGCCGTACAATGGATCGCGTCACTCCCCACACAAGACTCCGCGGAGAACGCAACCCGCGCCGAGGCGCTCTCCGCGGCGACGAGCACCGTTCACGACGAGACTGTCCGCAGGGCGGTCACTGACACGGCGTTGAGCCTCGCCCGCGCGTGCGAGCTGCCCGAGACCATTTTGCAGCTGCAAGACGACGCCGACCTGGCGACATGGTCGGACGATTCGATCGACCTGCGACGGTGGGCCTTGTCGCGCTCCGGCAAACGGGAGCAAGAGCTTCGGCGCCTTGAGCGAGGGGTCCTCGACCCAGACACCCCGCTCCGCCCCTCATCCCTGCAGCGGCTCAAGGCCTGCTTCGATGGAGATAGCGAGTTCGTCGACGCGCTGAGCCGACTTACACGCGACGCCTCTCAAGACCGCGCCGCGCAGCTCGCTCGACACTGCCTCCAGCACTTTGGCGCCGTCCTCGACGACGTCGTCTTCCTGGATATGCTTGGCGCGCTCGCGGGATGCTCCATGACCGGCCCCGACGATTGGTCCGCTTTTTCAGCGCGCGTCGCCGCCCAAGATTCCGCGAGCTTCGTCGTCCGCGCCATCGGTGTCGCTCAACACGCTCGGAGACTCGATCCGCGCTCGGGCGCTCCGAGCCCGCTGAGCATGACCGAACAGGCGCTCACACGATTCCCGGACCACGCCCCGCTCTACCAGCGTCTCGTGGAGGAATCGCTGGGTGGGCAAGAATCCAGCGCGGCGTCGTTGGACGCCCTCGTCTCCCAACTCGATGCCTTTGCGCAACGTAGCGAATTCGACGCTCCCACGTGTGGGCTGTTATTTCAGCGCACCGCGGCTGCCCTCCCCCCCGCCTCAGGGAGCTTGCTCCTCTTGCACAAGGCCAGACGATGCGCGGCGGGGAGCCCCCTGCGAATAATTTTGGAGACCGCGCTCGCCGATCGAAACGCGTGGACCGAGCGCCTCGAGTTGCTTCACACGAATCGTACGGACGTGGGCGCTGCTCCGTGGCTCGCGCTCCTGGAGGAGGCAGAGCCGCACGCGGATGAACATGTGCTCGCTGACCTGCGATGGAGCACCGCTCGTGCGCTCATTGAGGAACAGCGGGACACCGAGGCCATCGGTCTCCTCAAGATAATCATCGACGCGACGCCAACCATGGATGCCGCAGCGTTGGAACTTGGGATGGCCTACGCCCGCAACGGTCAGGCGTCCGACGCGATCGCGTACCTCGGCGAGGTGGCGCGACGAGAGCCCTTCCCCGCCGACCTCAGGGTTTCGCGCGCGAAGCTGGCCGCGACATGCGGCGCCTTGTGCGAACAAATCAACGACAGCACGGGCGCCTTGAGCTGGTATCAGCTCGCGCGCGAACAGACAGAGCACGGTCATGAGGAGTGGGTGGAGGCCATGGACGCGCTCTTTGTCCTGCGCGCCCGGGTCGAAGAGACGCGCGCCGCCGCGAAGGTCGCGCGCGAGGTCACGGACGCGCTGCCACGAGAGAGCCCTCTCGCACTTCGGTGGATTCGTCGAGTCATCGAGTCCGGCGGTCACGCGACCCACGAGATGATCAATCGGGGGCTGTCGCTCAACCCGAGTGACCCGCTCATCGTGGCCGCCGCGATGAGGCAGTTTGGACCTGAAGACTCTCGAGAAGCGCTGATCCGCGTGCTCGAGGCCGCCTTGGAGGACTGGGACGGTCCGGCACAAGAGGAGACTCCCGCGGAGTGGCGCGACGCCCTCGCCCGGCTGTACGCCGAGCACGTCGGGAGTGAGGAAGCCCTAGGGAAGGCGGAGCGTCTCTTGCGTGAGTCCATTCGACGCGCACCGACGGATCAACGACCGCTGCACGCCCTCGCGGACCTTTTGGAGCGACACGAGCAACTCGGCGAGGCCCTCGATCTCCGCGCGCGTGCGGCCGCTCTTGAGCCAGCCGACCCTCGAAACGCACCGACCATCGTGTCACGCACGGTAGCGCTGGCGACCGACTCCCCGTCCCAGGCGATGCGGTGGATTACGTTCGGATTGGACGCGCAGCTTCGCGAATTGGAATTCCTCGACGCCTGTCTCGTGGCGGCGACGTCTCTCGGCGACGACGAGCTCCAGCGCCGGGTTTGGGAGGCCCAATACGAGACCGCCAGCCTGCCAGCGCTCACACGATCCAGGGCCGCCCTCGCCCTCGGCAATGACGCCCTTGAGCGCGACCGCGCAGATGCCATGCGTTTCCTCGAGCTCGCCGCCACGCTCGCCCGCGGCGGCGCCCCTCAATCGCAGACGCATCGTGCCGCCGCCGCTGCGTGGCTGGGAGCCCTTCTCGATCCTCGCGCCAGCCCAGAGAGCCCGGCCATCGAGGCCCGCGCCAGGGCTATGCAGCGGGCCGCCATGGGGGACGACTTGAGCGCCGCCGCGTGGCGCGCGGAGATCGATCTGCTCGCGGGTCCGCTGCGCGAACCTGAAACCGCCCTCGCCCTGGCGCTCGACGCCGTCGTCGCACGCCCGGATGAAGAGCAGCTCGTCACACGGCTCGTGACCCTCGCCACTGAGGTCCGCGGCGAAGCCATGGCCGTCGAGCAGCTCAAGCGCGCCGCTACGTCGGCGGCCTATCACGATCGTGAGAAGGGCGCCACGTTGCGAACCCTGGCGCAGGTCGCGAGGTCTGCCGGAATGCCCGCGGAGGCCCGGTGGGCCCTCGACCTGCTCTCGCAGGACCAGCCGATGCCCGCCAGCATGATCAACATTCACGCGTGGACCCTTCGACAGCTCGGCGGCGTCGATGAAGAAATCGTCCGAGTCCTGCGCGCGTGTGCCGAGCCGTCGATACCGGAGACATTCGCGACAATCCTCCGGCTGTTCGATGATTCCACGGAGCGAGCCGCACAGACCATCCTCGAGCAGCTCGCGAGCGCGCCATCCGAGGCCCGCGGAGGGCTTTTGGTAGCGGCGGTCAACTCGTGCATTCAGACTCCCGGATCTGCGGGCTCGGTGCTCGCACCGCTCGTCAACGAGCTCATGACGCTCGATCCCTCCGCGCCCCTGGACTGGGAGGCGCTGGCAGCCGTGGAGGACGTGCCCGACGCGATCCTCTCCGACATCGCGCGGGCGGCGTTAACCGCGCCGGGGCCCGAAGCCGCATCCGCCGCCGCGGATCTGTGCTGTCGCGCCCTTCAAGGTACGGCGAATCGGGAGACCTTGCAGATCCTCTCCGACGCCGCCTCCAGCTTGCGAACGGCGGACAGCGCAGACCTCGTGCTCGAGCGACTCCACGCGATCGTCCGCGAGCTCGGGCCCTCCACGTCAAGAGCGCGTGAACTGACCCTGCTCGCCGCGGCCTCCCTCCCCGAGGTTTCGGTCGAGGCCCTGCTCCATGAGGTTCTCAACGCCCACGTGGCCGACGAGGCCTCCACCGAGGCGTTGCTTGGGGCAATGAGTGCGCGGGGATACGCCGGCGCCATGCTGGATTTCTTCGCGAATCGCGACGATGTGGCCGCGGAGGACCTGGCCGCAGCCGCAGAGTTAGCCGCCCGATATAAGGACCTTGAGAGCCAGGTCCGGGGCCACCGTGCCGCGGCGGCGACCTTCCTCGCATCACAACGCACTGACGCAGCCCGCGGCCAGCTCGAACACGCGCTCCTTGCCGACCCTGACGACTGGCGCACCTGCGAGGCCCTCGTTGTTCTCCACGACCAGGCCCGCGAATGGAGCGCTGCGTTTGAACAAATGGCGCCCGTCCTCGCGCAATTTCCGGAAGACCCAGAACGCCTCATTCGTACAGGAAGATACGCGCGAAAGAGCAACCGTCTCCGTGCCTGTGTGGATCTTTGGAGGAAGGCCCTCCCGTTGCTCCGCGACAGCCCCGGCGAGGACGCCGCGCCCGCGTGGCTGCAGCTCGCGGAGCAACTCCACCAAGTCCTGGAGGCGCTCGAACTAACAGCAGAGGCAACCGAACTCGCCCTCCAAATCTCGACCCGACGCCAGGGCGAGTCCTCCATTGAGTGGACCATTCACGCCGCCCGCACCGCGTCTCCTGAGGATCAGCAGGAGCTGTTAGAGGACGCGCTCCGGCTCCGTCCGACCAGCCTCCGAGTGCTCGAACTGCTCGAACTGGCCATGAGTCAGCTCCCCTCGTCTGCGCTGCTCCACGAGCTGTGGATCCTGCGGCTGTCCCCCGCAGGTCTGCCTCCATTCGGCGACGCGGTCGCGGCCGCGGAACGCGCTGTCCTCCTCCTCGACGACGAGATGAGCGACACCGACCAAGCCCGTCATCTGTTGGAGGTCATCGTCGGTGTACCCAGCGTCGCCCAAGCGAGGCATCACGCGCGCTTCGCCCAGCTCGCGCACGCACAGGGCGACCTGCCACTCGCAGAGTCCCATGCGTACGCCGCCGCGCAACTCACTGCCAGCCTCGACGGTGAGGAACAACGAGACCTCCATCTCGCCTCCTCTGCCCACTACGCCTCCTTTCCGGACCGTCCCGAGGAATCCATCGCGCGATGGGAGGACGTGAGGAGCGTCCACCCGGAGGCCACCTTGCCCCACCGAGCCATCTTGGAATGGTGCCTTGAGACCGCAGACTCGGCGGGTATCGCGGAGGCGGGAATCGCCCTGCAAGCGCTCGAAGAGGGTCCCGCGTCTCCAGAACTGCTCATGTCGATTGGCCGGGCGGCGCTGGCGGTCGAGCTGTTCACGCCCGCCTGCGACCTGCTGGAGTGGGCCGTCCAGACCGGCAAGGGAGACCTCGTTGACAGCTGCGTTCGATGGATCGACGCCGCCGTCGGCCTCGGCGATCATGAGCGCGAGGCCGAAGCTCGAGACACTCTGGCTCGCGTGTCCGGAGCAGAACTCAGCCAGCCCTACGTTCACGCGGAATTTCGCAATCTGGCCCACAGCCTCCTGCGACCTGGAGCGGCCGCGCACCGGCTGCTTGAGCGCGTTCGCGTCGCCGGTCACTCCGGCAGTTACCTCGAACTCCTCGGCTCAAGCATCGGGTCCAAGTTCTCAACAGAGGCGCTTATCTGGACCATCGTCAGCGTCCTCGGCGAGGACGATGCGTTGCTCTCCACCTACCTCAGCTTCGCGATCGAAGCCTCCCGAGAGCACGCCGACCCTTCGTCCGCACTGGCAGGCCTCCAGCATCTCGTGCGCTCCGGACAGCCAACAGAGCACCTCGCAGACATCCACGCGTGGGCCCTGCGCGAGACCGGCGGAGTCACCGCCGCGCTCGCGGACGCCGCCGACGCGATCAACGACAGCCTCACGAGCGCGGAGGTCCTCAAAATATTCGAACACGCCCGCAGGCTCTTCGACGACGATGAGCGCTGGTGTTCGTGGTGCATGGTGCAGTGCGAGCGCGCCGAAAAATCGGCTTCGGTGGACGCGCTGTCTTGGATCCTCGATGTCGCGGTAACAACGAATGAGTGTCAGCTCGTCGTCAACGTCGCGAGCCTGATCGAGCGAAAGAACGTCAGCGACGCCCCGCCACTTGAGCAGTTCTTGGATATCATCGATCTCTACGCCGCCCACCCAGTGGACCAAGTGGCCGAGGAGATGCTTGAGTTCACCGATCGTCAGTTCGCGCGTGGCGCCCCCACCTCCCGCGGGCTAGACGTCTTCTTGTGCGACTATACCCGTCGCAACCCGCACGATGTCCGCGCCATTCATGTGCTGTTGGGGAGCCGTGGGCGGGACGATATCGCCTGCGTCGAGGCCATGGCGATGCTGTGCGTGCAGGCCGAACTCTCTCCTTCGGCGCAGGGGGTCGCCTGGTCCATTGGCGCGACGGTCATCCGCTCCTCGACGTTTTCAGAGGCCGCGACCGAGGCTGTGATCGAGCTGGGCTCATCCCACGGGACTCGAGCCTTGGCGGCCTCTCTTCAAGCGGAGCAGCAGCTCGACTCTCTGCTGAAGCTGGTTCGACGATCCCCTTGGGACTTGGCGCTCACCGAACCAGCCCTTGAGATCGCCGCGTCACACTCGGCCTACCACGTTGAGCTTGAACTCCTGAAGATCCAGCTTGCCATCAGCGCTTCCCTGCGTGAAGCGACCACGCAGACATCGACCCTCCGCCGCATCCTGCACATCCTCAGCATGCGGCCGGAGCGTTCGATGGAGGAGGTCGAGTACTCCGAACGACTCGCCTTCCTCGCGTCCGAACATCACGATCTTGATCTGGCGCAAGATCAGCTCGGCAGGCTCATCGACGGCGACCTCAAGACCCTCGCGAGTGTTCCTCCCCTTCGAACGATCGCGCTTCGCCGAGAACTCGCGCGGGTGTACATCGCGCGAGGGGACCGTTTCGCCGCGGCGCGGGTCTCGCTAGAGGCGACCGACATCGCCGTGCGCGGTGACATGGTCGAGGCGAAGGCCTGCGTCGAAGAGCTGCTCCCGCTGCTCCCACATTGCCCCGTCGATTTCGGCGTCCTCGATCTACTCCAACGCGCGAGTCAACTCGACTTTGATCCTGGACTCATGGCGAGTTGGATGTACAAGGCCGCCCAACTAGGTCACACCCGCGACGAGCGGGCGCTCTTGCAGCGGTCTCTCGAGCTCGCGCCCGACGACGAAGCCGCCGCGCTCGCCCTCGAAGAACTCCTCCGAGAATCGGGCGCGGTGGATGCACTCCATGACTTTCTCCGCTGGCGCCTCAACCGAATTGGCGTGCCTGAGACAGAACAGGAGACGCGCCTTGTTCGCGGCTATGTGGAGCGTCTGCGGACATCACTAGCCACCCATGACCCCAACTCTACAGAATCGGTCGCGCTGCTCGAGACGCTCATCGCCATCTCCCCCGCGCATGTCGACGCTCGAATCGAACAGGCGACGCTGCAACTGGAAGCGGGTAACATCGACGCCGCAGTCGAGGCCTTCGAGGTGGTTTTGACTCAAATCCCCGAGGATGACCCTCGGGGATTTCAGGCGGCGTTCACTGTCGGAAATGCGCTGTTCAAGACCGAGCCGGAGCGGGCGGCCAGGTTGCTGCTCCGCGCCCATCAACTCAACCCGAAGGCGGAGGAGTTGGCGGCGCCACTCGCGTCGCTGTCCGCGATTCCCCTCGAACCGTCGCTCCGGATTCAGGTTGTCGAGGTCCTCTTGAACCACGGGGTGATGCGTGGCGACCTCGAGTGGCTCTTCCTCGACCTCCTCGCCCAGACCAATCAGATGGAGCAGCTTCACGTGCACGCGCAGACGATGCTGTTCGACGACCTTGAACTCCCGCTGCAGCGGAACGTGCTCGAACTTTTGGTCACCGCGGACGCCGCGATCGAAGCGTCCCCCAAGCTCCGCGCGAGTCACCTATGCGCCCTCGGAGACGTCCTTGAGGCTCTCGGAGAAGACCCCGGTTCAGTCCGCGCGCAGGTTCCTGCGCTCTGGACCGCGTATGGGGCCCCCGCGGCTGAGGTGCTCGAGGAGATCGAGGCGTGGCTCAACACGACCGAAGACCCGCTCCCCTATTTAAAGGCTCACGCCATGTTCTCCCTGCCCGACGAGCCTGAGCGTCACGAGCGGGTCCTTCGTCGCGCCTTCGTACTCGCGGAAGACGACGAGGCGCGGGCGGGACTCGCCTATGGGATCGCGCACGCGGCTATGGCCCGCAATGATCCTGAGGCGACGTTGCAGATGCTCCAGCGCACGCCCGCGACGGCCGCCGGCAGGCCCGAGTTCTCGGACCTGCGAATATGGGCCGTCCGACGCCTCGACCAAGTGGACGACGAGGCCGAGGCGTTGATCTCCGAGGCCCTCGAGGCCGCGGATCCTCCACGGGTCTTCGAACAGCTGCTGCGACTTCAAGAGGACGACGCGACGCGGGTGTTCGAGCTTCTGCTCGATATGCTCCCCCGCGCCAAGCGAGCCAACCAGGTCCAGACCTGCGTCTGGCTCTTGAGGCTCTTGCCTCAGGTGCTCGATCGGCAAGTTGGCCTTCTCCGGGGCGTCCTTGCCGCAATTCGGCGATTTGATCTCTCGGAGGCCCTGCTCGAGGGATGGCCCGCCGTTCACGCGGTACTCTGCGCTCAGGAGGATGCCGCGAGCCTCGACGGCCTCCTCGGGGCCGTCCAAGTCTCCTTGGCGGATTGCCAGCTTCCACACAAGGAGCTGCGCAACCTCGCCTCGGCGGTCCTCCCTCGCCTCACCTCCCCTGACCCCCTCGTGAGCTTGGCGTGGAGTTCGAGCGATCCCTTGAACGGCGCCCTCGACCGCGCCGGCGAGGTCGCGCACTTTCTCGACGACATCGCTGGATACACGGCGATTCCTCAAGGGATTATCTTCCGCGCATGGGAGCGATTGACCGAGCTGGTACCCCGCCACGTGGTAGCTCCCTTGCTCCAAGAGCTCTTGCAACGGCGAACGCAACTCCGAGAGCCGTCCACCCGCGCCATGGCGTTTCTCTTCGAGGAACGCGGCGACTGGTTGTCACTCGTTACGTTACTTGAGTTCGAGTCGAACCACGAGCGCCGAAGAGAGGTGGAGAAAGTGAACGCGCTGGAGTGGCTCGCCCGCGTTCACGGTGATGTCTTTGATGACCCGGAGGCAGCGACGCACCGACTCACCCGCGCGATCGCGATTCAGCCTGGCGCTGCCCACCTGCGGGTGTCGTTGTTCGAGCGCAAGCTCGAAGCCGGCGCCTTCGAAGACGCCCTCGCAGTCGCCGAGGATTTTTCCGTGTCGGACGAGATTCGCGGAGGCGCGCGGGATGCCCTCCTGCGACGTGGTGCCGACGCGGCGGTGGTCTATGGCAACATCCCGAGGGCCCTCAGCCTCCTGG
>JBDQGY010000162.1:0-9932 GCA_040265175.1 Nannocystaceae bacterium | reverse complement strand
TCGAGGTTGCGTCACGCGGGCGAGCCTCCAGCGCGGGCACCGACCGCCCCAGCGACGGTTTTTTCGCTCCTTGGCCCACGGCGCTGCCCGCGGCCTTCGTGAGCACGCCGGGTAAAACCCCGGGACCCCCCCTAATTTCGCCGCTCCTACCGCTGGACGCAAGCGCCGCCGAGGTCCCCAACCGACGACGCAGCAACTCTTGCCACCCACTCCGCAAAATATCGCCCTTAGGAGAGGTAGACGCCACTCCCTCGCAATCGTAGGATGGCACCACAATGGCACGAAAGTCCCGTACGCCCGAATCTCCCGCCCCTAGAGAGGGCGGAGGAGATTCGTTTGCGGCTGCCAACTCCAGGCCACGGCAGATCCTTTCCACGCTGCGGGCGATGCTCGGCGCCGTGCCGAGCTCCCAGTTTCTCGTAACGACCTTTGACTCCTCAGGGTTTCCCACGGCGCAGATGCGCCTCGACCGCCCCTTTGATCTTCCGTCGGCCATGGTCGTAGGCCGCCATCAGCGGTGCGCGCTGTGGGTTCGCAGCGATCGCTCCGTGAGTCTACGGCACGTACTGTTGACGGTCTGGCAGGGCATCGATGGGCTGTTGCGCATGCGCGCGTACGACCTCGGCGGCCGCGGCGGCATTTTGCTCGCCGACGGGCAGCGCGTGGATGGCGTCCTCGCGGAGTCCCATCTGGGAATTGTCGTGGGCACTTCAACCCTGTTCGTGCTGCCCGGTGGAGAGGCAGGTATCAAGCTGCTCGGAGGCGCATCGGAAGAGGCTCACCGGCGCCTCACGCGAGTCTCTCGTGATGACCTCGCCATCATGGACGGGCTGGAGTGTCTGCCTGGCCTCGCACACGTGGGCGGATACCGCAGCTCCGACGTGCTCGCGCGACCCAACGATTTTAGCGGAGAGTTGCGCTTGAGCGCCCCGCGCTCGACGCTGGGCCGAATCGAGAGCCGCACCCTTGAGGTCGACGGAGGACAACTGCGTCAAGGGCTACTCATCGGGCGCTACAGCGACCGGTGCTCCCTCGCGGGGAGTGGCCGCAATCTTTCACGCGTGCACGCGTTGGTCTGCGAGGAATCCCCGAACGCGCTCTTGGTCTATGACCTCGCGAGCACCAACGGCGTCCGCCCCATCGATGATCCGGATGGACCGTCCCGCGCTGTGGTCCGCCTCACACCGGACACGCCATGCCTCCTTGGCCACTTTGAACTCTCGTGGAGCCCGTCCGCCACTCCCACGGTTCACTAACATTTCCGCGCCCCCCATTGCCGCGTTGCGCGCGATGCCGACGGCGCGACGTGAGCAGCGCGTCTGGCGGCGCCTTTCGCTTCGCGATCCGTGTCTAGCCGTGCGGCACCGGGTCCGCTCCGCGCGAGGATTTTGGCCATCTCGCGGCCCCTTTTATGTTAGATGCAACGCCGAGGGGCGCAGACGCGGCCCCCAAGCAAGAGAGCGTAGAGAACGATGAGCGCCGCATCTCCAGGGAATCCCAGGTCACTCCTTAGTTCAACTGTCATGCTGAAGGTCGTGATGGCTGTCACGGGCTTCGCCCTCGCGGGCTTTGTCCTCGGCCACATGGTGGGGCATCTGCAGATGTTCCTTGGCCGCGACGCGTACAACGGTTACGCGCACTTTCTCAAGCACGACATCATCAAGCTGCTTTGGATCGCCCGGCTTTCGTTGCTTGGCTGCCTAGTGCTGCATGTCGCCGCCGCGGCCTACCTCTCCAATCTCAACCGCATGGCTCGCCCCCAAGGCTACCGGGTGGTCAAGCACCAGCGCACCTCCGTGTTCGCGCGCACCATGATGTGGAGCGGCCTCACAGTGTTGGGGTTCATCATCTATCACGTGCTCCACTTCACCCTCGGCGTCGTCCACGGCGAGCATTTCGCCTACCTCGACCCCACAGGTCGCCCCGACGTCTTCAACAACTTCGTCCTCAGCTTCCAAAACCCGATCATCTTTGGCGCCTATGTGGTCGCCAACTGCGCGCTCGCGGGTCACTTGAGCCACGCATTGAGCAGCATGTTCAAGACCCTCGGCCTGTCCACGGGGCGCTTCAAGGCCATCTTCGAGCGGGTTGGCCCCGCCTTCGCCACCGTGTGCCTGCTCGGTTTTCTACTCCCTCCACTCGCGTGCTTTACCGGCATGCTGAATCCTCAATATGGGCCGGCGGATGCCCCTGCCGCGGAAAGCGCCCCCTCGCAGCACTGAGCCCCAGGAAGGAACCTCGCCATGAAACTCGACTCAAAGACCCCCTCTGGCCCCGTTGAAGACGCGTGGAACTCCCACAAGTTCAACCTGCGCCTCGTCAACCCCGCCAACAAACGCAAGCATCGCGTCATCGTTGTAGGCAGCGGCCTCGCGGGCGCGTCGGCGGCAGCATCGCTCGGTGAGCTCGGCTACGACGTCGACTGTTTTTGCTTTCAAGACAGCCCCCGCCGCGCGCACAGCATCGCCGCGCAAGGGGGTATCAACGCCGCAAAGAACTACCAAAATGACGGCGACAGCGTGTACCGACTGTTCTACGACACCGTCAAAGGAGGCGACTTTCGAGCACGCGAAGCCAACGTCTACCGTCTGGCCCAGGTCTCGGTGAACATCATTGACCAGTGCGTCGCTCAAGGCGTCCCCTTCGCCCGTGAGTACGGAGGCGTGCTCGCCAACCGCTCCTTCGGTGGCGCCCAGGTGTCGCGCACGTTCTACGCGCGGGGCCAAACGGGCCAGCAGCTGCTGCTCGGCGCCTACTCAGCCCTCAACCGCCAGATAGACCGGGGCAAGGTCACCATGCACACGCGAACCGAGATGCTCGACCTCGTCGTCGTGGACGGCCACGCGCGCGGCATCATCACCCGCGACCTCCTCACGGGCGAGATTTCTCGCCACGCGGCGGACGCTGTCTGCCTCGCCACTGGCGGGTACGGCAACGTGTTCTTTTTGTCCACCAACGCCAAGGGCTCCAACGTCACCGCGAGTTTCCGCTGCTACAAGCGTGGCGCCGGCTTCGCCAACCCCTGCTTCACGCAGATTCACCCGACCTGCATCCCGGTCAGCGGCCACTATCAAAGCAAGCTCACCTTGATGTCGGAGTCGCTGCGCAACGACGGGCGCGTCTGGGTCCCTCGCGACGCCAAGAACGTCGACAAAAACCCCAAAGATATCCCCGAGGCGGATCGTTACTACTACCTTGAGGAGCGCTACCCCAGTTTCGGCAATCTCGTGCCTCGCGACGTGGCGTCGCGCGCCGCAAAGAAAGTCTGTGACGACGGGCTCGGCGTCGGGCACGTGGTCGACGGCCAGCGCAACGCGGTCTACCTCGATTTCTCTGACGCCATCGAGCGAGACGGCGAGGACGTGATCAAGGATCGCTACGGCAACCTGTTCGACATGTACGAGCGCATCACGGGAGACAGCCCCTACAAGACCCCCATGAAAATCTTCCCGGCGGTCCACTACACCATGGGTGGACTCTGGGTGGACTACAATCTCATGAGCAACCTCCCCGGCCTCCACGTGCTCGGAGAGGCCAATTTCTCGGACCACGGCGCGAACCGCCTCGGCGCGAGCGCGCTGATGCAAGGCCTCGCCGACGGCTACTTCGTCCTCCCTTACACCATCGGCAACTACCTCGCCACGGAACACCAAGGCCCGGTCGACACCTCCCACGCGGCCTTCGACGCGGCGGAGGCCAACGTGCGTGCGAAGACACAGAAGCTCCTGGCCGTGGGTGGTACCACCCCCGTCGATCAGTTCCACCGGGAGCTGGGCAAAATCATGTGGGAGCACTGCGGCATGTCCCGCACGGAGGAGGGGCTTAAGAAAGCTCTTGAGCTCATCCCGGCCCTGCGCGCGCGATTTTGGAGTGACGTGGCTGTCCCCGGAAACGACGAGGAGCTCAACCCGTGGCTCGAGAAGGCGGGGCGGGTCTCCGACTTCTTGGAGTTCGCCGAGATCATGGTGCACGACGCCCTCGAGCGCGCCGAGTCCTGCGGAGGGCACTTCCGCGAGGAGTATCAGACCGCGGAGGGAGAGGCGCTTCGTCGCGATGACGACTTCGCTCACGCAGCCGTGTGGGGCTTCGCCGGGGAAGCGCAGCCCCCCACCTTGCACAAAGAGGACCTCTCCTTTGACAACGTCAAGCTGACGACCCGGAGCTACAAATAATGAAGATTAAACTCAATGTTTGGCGACAAGAAGGCCCCACCAAGCAGGGCCGTTTTGAGCAGCACGACGTGGACTGCACGGAAGACATGTCGTTCCTGGAGATGTTCGACACCCTCAACGAGCGCCTGATCTCCCAGAGCAAGTCGCCCATCGCCTTCGATCATGACTGTCGCGAGGGCATCTGCGGGATGTGCTCCATGGTCATCGACGGTACGCCCCACGGCCCTCAAAAGGGCACCACCACCTGCCAGTTACACATGCGGCAGTTCGCCGATGGCGATGAGATCACGGTGGAGCCGTTTCGGGCGCGGGCGTTCAAGGTGCTGAAGGACCTCGTCGTTGACCGATCGCCCCTCGACCGCGTCCAGCAAGCCGGCGGCTACGTCTCTGTCGGCACCGGCGCCCCCCCAGACGCGAACGCGCTGCCGATCGGCAAGGCCGTCGCGGATGAGGCCTTTGACTACGCGGCGTGCATCGGATGTGGGGCCTGCGTGGCCGCGTGCCCGAACGCGTCCGCGATGCTTTTCTCCTCCGCGAAAATCTCTCACCTCGCCCTGCTCCCCCAAGGACAAGTAGAGCGGACCACCCGCGTGACCCGAATGGTGCAAGCCATGGAACACGAGGGCTTCGGCGGCTGCACCAATCACGGCGAGTGCGAAGCCGCGTGCCCCAAAGAGATCAGCGTGGACGCCATCGCGATGCTTAATCGCGAGGTGTTGTCCGCCAACCTCTCGCCCCGCTGACCGTGTCCGCGAGAGGCCCCGCACTGCGGCCGTGAGAGCGTCGTGGAGGCCCTGTTGACGAGGCGGCGGGGGTTCTCACCCGTTGTTGCGGCGCCGCCGCCGCGCGAGCACCATCCCCAGGCCGCTCAAGGACAACAGCAGCAACGAGAGACCGGACAGCACCGACAGGGCCTGCCCCGGCAGCCCGATGATCTCCCCGGTGTGAAGCTTGAAAATCACGCGGAGCCACCCGCCCTTGCGGGAGCGGCGCTCCACGATGGTGCCCGCCCCGTCCATGAAGACGATGGACGCGTCCTCATCATCGAGCCACACCACGAACGGCGCCCCCTCCTTCGAGGGAATCTCTACGTCCGTGGCGGGCGCGCCGACCTCCTCGGTGGCGATGGCCACCAGCGCCTCGATCCCAAGCACGCGCTCCACTGGCGCAACACTGGGCTTGGGCGGCCGAAAGTTCCCGCGGAAGGTCAACAACACCCCGGTGATCGCGATGATAGAGAGGAATACGCACGCGGCGACCCCCACCGCGTTGTGAAGCTTGAACAGCCTGCGCCTCATGGTGCCTCCCCGTCGGCGCCGAGCGCCGCCTCGAAGTCTGCGAGGAGGTCGTCGACATCTTCAACCCCGACACTCACCCGCACCAGGCCGTCGGCGATGCCCAGGCGCGCGCGATCCTCTCGCGCCATCGTGGCGTGACTTGAGCGCGCGGGTACGCTCACCAAGGTCTCGATCCCCCCGAGGGAGGTCGCGTGGGCGGCGACGCGCACACGGTCCACAAAACGACGCGCCGCGGATCCATCAGCGAGCTCAAACGTAAGCATCGCCCCGTCTCCGAGCATGCTCTCGGTGTGGGCGTTGGCGCGGGGATAATGAAGGGCCCGCACGAGCTCGTGCTCCGAGAGCCACGCCGCCAAGGTCCGTGCGTTGTCGGTCATGGCCGCCCATCGCAGCGGCAGCGTCTTGAGCCCTCGAGCGAGCAGCCAGGCCGCCCCTGGATCGAGGTTGCTCCCCACCCGCGTCATGCAGCCGTACACCTCGGACACGATGGGGGCGGCTCCGGCCACCGCCCCTGCGGTCACGTCGCTGTGACCGTTGAGGAACTTGGTAGCGCTGTGGATCACGAGGTCTGCCCCGAGCGCCCAGGGCCGCATGGCCATCCCCGCCGCGAAGGTCGCGTCCACCGCGAGCAACGCGCCGTGCGCTTGGCATCGCTCCGACAGCGCCCCCACCTCGGCCACCTGCAACAGCGGGTTGGAGATTGCTTCGCACCACACGAGGTCCGCAGGGCGTTCGAGCGCGTCGTCGAGGCTCTTTGGGTCGCCCGGGTCAAATCGGCTCACCTCCACCCCACGCGCGGAGAGATCTCGCCCCAACACCTCCTCTGTTCCCCCGTACAACACCTCCCCAGCGACCACACGACCCCCCGCCGGGACCAACGCCATCAGCGCCGCGTGGACGGCCGCCATCCCCGAAGACAGGACGAGTCCCGCGGGGGTCCCCTCCACGGAGGCGACCATCGCGCCCGCGAGCCGGCTCGTCGTGCAGCCAAATCGCCCGTAGGTGTCGATCCGGTCCACCCCGGCGCGGGTCGCCAGCGCCTCCTCAGCCGCTGCGTCGAGGCGAAACGTGGTGGACCGGTCCAACGGAGGCGCCAGGCCTGAGCCTTGAGCGTCTGCGCGCGCGTGGACGAGGGTGGTTGTGAGCCCGGGGCGTCGTTCCTCCATCACGCCTACTTTGCGGGCCTTCGGGCACCCGTGGCAAGTGGGCCGCCGGGAGGATCCCCGCGTCACCGGCCTGCGTGACGAGCGCCGTTGCGGTCCCGTCTTGAATTCCTCGCGTTTGCGCCTGTACTAGATCCCGCTGTCTAGGTATACCGCGCGGGCAGGAGATAGCATGCCCCGTCGTAACAAAATCACTGTCGTTGGCGCCGGAAACGTGGGCGCCACCATGGCCCATTGGGCCGTCCAAAAACACCTTGGTGACGTCGTCTTGGTCGACATCAAAGAGGGCCTGCCCCAAGGCAAGGCGCTCGACCTGTCCGAGGCTGCCCCCGTCATGGGCTTCGATTGCGCCCTGACCGGGACCAACAGCTACGACGAGACCGCCGATTCGGACGTGGTCGTCATCACCGCTGGCGTGCCCCGTCGCAAAGACCCCGAGACCGGCGAGTTCACCAGCCGTGACGACCTCGTCGAGATCAACCGAAAGATCGTCGGGTCCGTCACCCGTGAGATCGTGAGCCGTTCTCCCAACGCAGTGCTCATCTGCGTGTCCAACCCCCTCGACGCCATGTGCCACGTGATGCTCGCGGAGTCGGGCTTCCCCAAAGAGCGCGTGATCGGCATGGCCGGCGTCCTCGACACCGCCCGATATAAATACTTCATCTCCGAGAAACTCGGCGTGAGCGTCGACGACATTCACGGCATGGTGCTCGGCGGCCACGGCGACACCATGGTGCCGGTGCCGAGCCACACCTCCATCGGTGGCATCCCGCTCACCGAACTCATGGACGGTGAGACCATCGACAAGATCATCCACCGCACCCGCAAGGGCGGCGGCGAAATCGTCGGCCTCCTCGGCTACTCCGGCTACTATGCGCCCGCCGCCTCCGTCTGCGCCATGGTCGAGTCCATCGTCCGCGACCGCAAGCGCGTCCTCCCCACCGCCTGTCTTTTGCAGGGCGAGTACGGCTACGAGAACCTGTACATCGGCGTGCCTGCCGTCCTCGGCAAGAACGGCGTCGAGAAGGTCATCGAGATGAAGCTCGGCGACAAAGAAAAAGAGATGCTGGAAATCTCGGCCAACGCCGTCCGCGACGTGGTCAAGCTCCTCCCTTACTAACCCCAGCCCAGCGAATGCGAGGCGTCCCATGAAAATTCACGAGTATCAAGGCAAACAACTGCTCCGCGAAGCCGGTGTCCCGGTGCCACAGTCCCAGGTGGTCTTTGACGCCGCCTCCGCAGCCAGCGCGGCGAAACAACTCATCGAGGCCACAGGCAACGAAATTGTCGTGGTGAAATCTCAGATCCACGCTGGCGGTCGCGGCAAGGGCCGCTTCAAAGAGCACCCCGATCTCGGCGGTGTGAAGGTGGTCAAAGGCGCCGACGCGGCTGCAGATGCCGCCGAGAAAATGCTCGGCAGCACCCTCGTCACCATCCAAACCGGCGCGGAGGGCAAGCGCGTGAATCGGCTGCTCATCGAGCAGGGCATGGACATCAAGCAAGAGCTCTATCTCGGCGTCACCCTCGACCGTGAGACCGGCCGAAACACCGTGATGGTGTCAACCGAGGGCGGCACGGAGATCGAGGAAGTCGCGCACGCGACCCCGGAGAAGATTCTCACCGAGGCCATCGACCCAGCCATCGGGCTCGGAGGCTTCCAAGGTCGCAAGCTCGCCTACGCGCTCGGACTTGAAGGCAAGACCGCACGCACCATGGCGTCGTTTTTGAGCAAGGTCGTCTCGGCCTACGACAAGCTCGACTGCTCCCTCTTGGAGATCAACCCCCTCGTCATCACCGGCGACGGCCAAGTGCTCGCGCTGGACGCCAAGGCGAACTTTGACGACAACGCCCTGTACCGCCACCCCGCCATCGAAGAGCTCCGCGATCCTGAAGAAGAGGACGCCGCCGAGCTTGAGGCGAAGAAGTGGGACCTGAGCTACGTCAACCTCGACGGCACCATCGGCTGCATGGTCAACGGAGCAGGTCTGGCCATGGCCACCATGGACATCATCAAGTACTTCGGGTCGGAGCCGGCCAACTTCCTCGACGTGGGAGGCGGCGCGACGAAGGAGAAAGTCACCGAGGCGTTCAAGATCATCACGCAGGACCCAAAGCTCACCGGCATCTTGGTCAACATCTTCGGTGGAATCATGAAGTGCGACACCATCGCCGAGGGCGTTGTGAGCGCGGTCAAAGAGGTCGGGCTGCAGGTGCCTCTCGTCGTTCGACTTGAGGGCACCAACGTCGAACTCGGGAAGAAGATCATTGAAGAGAGCGGCCTCAACGTCACCACGGGAGACTCTCTCCGTGACGCCGCCCAGAAAATTGTGGAGCTGACAAAATGAGCGTACTCGTCGACAAGAACACCCGCCTCCTCGTCCAAGGAATCACCGGCAAGACCGGCATGTTCCATGCGGAGCAGTCCCTCGGCTATGCCGGCACCCAAGTGGTGGCGGGCTGCACCCCAGGCAAAGGCGGCAGCACGGTGCTCGACGGCCGCGTGCCCGTCTTTGACACGGTGGCCGGCGCGGTGCAGAGCACCAACGCCAACGCGTCTGTCATCTTCGTGCCGCCTCCGTTTGCAGCGGACGCCATCATGGAGGCCGCGGACGCGGAGATTCCCCTCATCGTGTGCATCACCGAGGGCATCCCCGTCGCAGACATGATCCGCGTCAAGCGATACCTGCAGGGCCGCTCTAGCCGCCTCATCGGCCCGAACTGCCCGGGCATCATCACCCCAGAGCAGTGCCGCATCGGCATCATGCCCGGCTATATTCACAAACCCGGCCGGGTCGGCGTGGTCTCTCGCTCAGGCACCTTGACGTACGAGGCGGTTCACCAGCTGACCACGCTCGGTCTCGGACAGACCACGGCCATCGGCATCGGGGGAGACCCCGTCAACGGCACGAACTTCGTGGACTGTCTCAAGCTCTTCAACGAGGACCCCGCGACCGAGGGCATCGTGATGATCGGTGAGATCGGGGGGACCGACGAGGAGGACGGCGCCGCGTTCATTAAAGAGCACGTCAAAAAACCCGTCGCCGGTTTCATCGCCGGGGTGACCGCGCCGCCCGGCAAGCGCATGGGACACGCGGGTGCCATCGTCTCGGGCGGTAAGGGCACCGCAGAGGGCAAGCTCGCCGCCATGCGTGACGCGGGTGTCGCCATCGCCGATACGCCCAGCGACATCGGCACCACGATGGCGTCGCAGATGTAGGCGCGCCACGTTTGTTGATCAAGTGAGGCGTCGGGTGCCCCCCGGCGCCTCTTTTCATATCGTGCTCCCTCACTGAGGCGGG
>JBDQGY010000161.1:0-10061 GCA_040265175.1 Nannocystaceae bacterium | reverse complement strand
TGCCGGCACACGCGGCGCCGGGCTCAAGTCGGTGGAGCGCGCAAAGGTGGGCGTCGACTGCGTTGTCGATGTAGGTGGTGTCGACAAGTTTGGGCGTCTTGCCAACAAATCGAAGCCGGCCCGCGCTGGCTCGGGCGAGAATGCGCGGGACGAGGTTGGTGTCTCCAGGTCCCCAGATGAGATGCGGACGGAGGGCCACGGTGGCGAGTTTGTCACCGTTCGCGGCGAGAACGGCCCTCTCCGCGGTGGCTTTTGTGCGCGGATAGTGTGCATGGAACGAGTCCGGGTAGGGGAGTGATTCGTCCGCCCCTTCAATGTCGCCACCGGCGTGAACGACGGAGGGGGTGCTCGTGTAGATGAGTTGGCGAGTCTGCTCCGCGAGGCAAGCGTCAATGACGTTTTGTGTGCCGAGCACATTGGTGCGCTCAAACTCCGCCGCCCGGACATAAGCGCCGACCTTGGCGGCCGTGTGGATGACCGTTTCGCAGCCGCGGGCGGCCTCACGTACCGTATGTGGATCTGCTAGATTGCCGCGGACGTTGTGCGCGCCGGAGCGTTCGAGATCTTCGTAGCGGCCACGGCATAATGTCACCACATCGTGTCCCTCGGACAGAAGCCGGAAGACCAGCGCTTTTCCGAGGAAGCCAGAGCCCCCGGTAACGAGCACTCTCATCCGATCATCCTCGCGGCCCACCGCGCGAGAGCGGGGCGGTTAATTTTTGCGTTGTGTCGGATATCCACGGGGAAGGCAGGATGCAAGAGGATGTCTTGAATCTCCGAGGTCATCAGGTGCTCTCGTGCCATGGCCCGCAGCTCTGCGCAGATATCTCGGCGCCGGTGGTCGGGCGTGCTCGGCTCCAATTCGACGCAGACCGCGGGACGCCGCTTGTCGGGATCGTCGGAGGGGACCCCGATGAGCGCGCTTCGAAACACATCTGGGTGGGTGTTAAATATCCCTTCGACAGGGACGGAGAAGAGCGTTCCCGCGGCGGTGGCAACGCGGTGGGACTTTCGTCCGCAAAACCACAACAGTCCTGCCTCGTCGAGGTAGCCCACATCTCCCATTCTGTGCCAAAGCTTTCCGTCGGCGTCATGAACTTTTGCCAGCGCCGTGGCCTCAGGCTGCTCGAAGTACGACTCGGTGACTACCGAACCGTGCACGACGATCTCCCCGATCTCCCCGGCCGCGCACGTGGGGGCCGCCTCCAGCGAGGCGAGGGGTTTGTCACTGATCTCGATGACCGTGGCCTGGATGGTACGGACCGGAGGGCCGACACAGACGCCCGCCCCCGCGTCCGTACGAGCCGCCGTGTGCTCGAGGACCTGACGGCTCTCCACGCTCGCCACCGGGAGTGACTCGGTCGCGCCGTACGGGGTGACGATGTCCGCGTCCGCGGGGATGCACCGTCGCATGCGGGCAAGGGTTGTTGCCGGGACGGGGGCCCCCGCAGAGATAACCCTGCGCAGGGAATGAAATTTGACCCCATTGGTCTCGGCCCATCGACTGACGCTATTGAGCACAGCCGGAGAGCCGAACATGTTGGTGATCCCGAAGGTCTCGACGGCATCTCGGACGACGGTGGGATCGATGGTGGCCGGCTTGCTGAAGTCCATCTCCGGGATCACCGTTGTCATGCCAAGGGCCGGATCAAACAGCGCGAACAATGGGAACGTGGGGAGGTCCACCTCGCCGGGTTGAATCCCGTAGAGGTCTCGGATCGCGGACACCTGCGCGAGGAAGGTGCCGTGCTTGTAGACGACGCCCTTCGGGGTGCCCGTGCTGCCGCTCGTGAAGAGGATCGCGGCGGTCTCCTCGCGCTGTGTGTCTACCATTCGCCACGCCTGGTCGGGGGAGGTTGCTCGCTTGAGTTCGTCCAATGTGGCCCCACCCCAGCCTCGCTTTCGGCCGACGGTCACGAGGTGCGTGAGGCAGCGGCGACCCCACCGCAGCAGCACCCGTGCTGCGTGCGCCGCGGGGATGCCGATGAACGCCTCCGGTCGCGCCTGAGCGAGACACTTCTTAATATTTTTGAGCCCGATGCCCGGGTCGATCATGACGGGTACCGCGCCGGCCTTGAACATCCCGAAGGTCAGCGCGAAGAATTCCAAGCTGGGCTTCACCATTAACACAGCGCGGACGCCTCGCCCGATCCCGTAGGCCGTCAACGATTGCGCGATGTGGTCGCTTTGCGCGTCGAGCTCGGCGTAGGTCATCGCGTCGTACGTCCGTCGACCTGAGGCGTCTCGACCGCGTGGGTAATAGATCGCGGGCTGGTCCGGTTGTTGGGCCGCCATTGTCGGGAGCACGGAGGCGATGTTGGCGGGTTGATTGCCCTGGTTCGACGGAGGCGGCGGAGCGTGGCTCATGACTTCTTCCATCACGTTTGTTGATCTTAGGTGGACGCGGCGGGCGCTGCGTTGAAGAAGTCATTGAGCAGCGGCTTGAGGTCGTCCCATGCGTCTTCGAGGATATAATGCCCGGCGTCGTCATACCGATGCACCGTGGCGTCCGGGAGGAGTCGCTCCCATTCACGTAGAAAGTGCGCGTCGAATACGAAGTCCTTGAGCCCCCAGCCGATAAAGATGTCGCGGTCGTTGAACGAGGGGATCGAGGCCGCGACCTGGGAGACGAGATCGTAACCGCGGTCACCGGGCTTCAACGGGATGTCTTGGACAAAGCGTAGGGTCGCGATGCGATGTTCCCAAGAGTCGTAGGGGGCCGTGTAGGCGTCCTTGAGCTCTCTCGACATCGGGTTGCGGGTGCAGGCGACCGAGGCGGCCGCGCGCGAGAAAGCATTAAACCTACGCACGAGGAACGCCCCGAGGCGGCTGTTTCGAGCGAGCCCAAGCGCGGGAGGGAAGGGCTTGGACGCGGGGAGATGAAAGGCTGCGGTGTTGAGCAACACGACCTTGTCAACCTGCGTGGGGTGTCGGCTCGCCCAGGTCATGCCGATCATCCCGCCCCAGTCGTGCATGACCAGGTGCACCTTCTCGAGACCGAGGGTGTCGATGAGGCGCGCCAAGTCGTCCGCGCGCTGTGCCAGCGAGTATTCGTAGCGGCTGTCATCGGGCTTGTCGGAGAGGCCACACCCGATGTGATCGGGCACGATGCACCGGTAGCGGTCTCGGAGCAGGGTCACCAATTGTCGGTAGTACAGCGACCAGGTCGGGTTGCCATGGACCATCACGACGGGGGGACCGCTCCCTTCGTCGAGGTAGTGGTAGCGAAGCCCCTTGTCGAGCTCGATGAAGTTCGACGCGAAGGGGTAGAGATGCTTGGGTACCGCTCTCACCACACGATTTCGGCCATCGAACAGTTGAGGCCGCTCCCAATTCCCATCATGCCAACGCGATCGCCAGCGTTGATTCTGCCCGCTTCGACCGCCTTCGCGAGCACCATGGGGACGGCGGCGGGGCCGACATTCCCGTACTCGGGGTAGAGCCGATGGACCTTCGAGAGGTCAAGCTCGAGCGCTTGCGCGAGTTTCTCGGTGTGGGCTTTGCTGACCTGGTGCAGCACCAACTCGTCTAGGGAGTGAGCGTCCCATCCGAGGGTGTCGCCCGCGCGTCGGTAGGTCTGGACGGCGAGTTGGATGCCGGCGATGAGGAGCGCGCGCGTGTCTGTGATCATCCCGTCCACTTGTCCCTTGCACAGGCCGTGGTGCTCGGTCGCCGCCGTGGAGACGCCTCCTAAGAACCGGTGACCGGAGGGGGTTAGGTCGCTCCGAGACAAAAGCATCGCGGCGCCCCCAGATCCGAGGGTGAGAGTGGCAAAGTTCGCTCGAAAGGTCGCCTCGCTGACATCTGGGGCGGAGAGACGTTCGATGGTGGAGTCCACAACGAACCGGCTGTTCTCTCCGTCGACGACGAGGCCGTAGTCCACTTGGCCGCGCTCGATCATGTTCCCGACCACCTCCATGCCGCTCATGAACCCGAGGCACGCGTTGCCGAGGTCGAAGTTGATGCAGTCCGGTGCGAGCCCGAGTTGTCCGTGCACGATGCACGCGACGGATGGCTCGATGAAGTCGCGACAGACGGAGGTGTTGATGATCACGCCAATTTTTTGCGGATCGACTCCGGTTTTCTCGATGACCGCACGCGCCGCGAGGGTGGCCGCGGCGCTCGGAGGCGTGTCGGCGTCCCACATCCTTCGGGCGACGATACCCGAGAGATTTTCAAGGAGATCGGGTGCGAGCTGCAGGCGCCGCATGGTTGGGCTCAACCGCGCCTCAAGCTCCGAAGAGGTGACGCGGTAGGGGGCGTCGACAGCCGATACGTCGACGATGGAAACGTGTTCAAATTGCATAGGGGCTCGGAAGGGAAGCGGCAGACTAGCCGATTCACGGGCCTCCGTCAGTGATGGGGGACGCGAATCGTGTCCGCCTGCGGAGGCTGAGCCGTGGGCGTGATCACGGTCTGTGCTTGATCCGCGCGCAGACCCTTCGTTCAGGGCTCCATGGGGGGGCTAGAGCCCCCATGTGGAGGTTGGCGCGCTAGGGGCGGATGCGTGTTTTTAGCCCGTCTGCGGCGGTCTGTGCGCGCGCTCGGGTCTCGTCGGCACGTTCACGTACGCTGGCGATCGAGAAGTGCCCTTGAAAGCCAGGAGCGCGGACGTCGAGGTCTCCGTCGCCGGATGCGAGCCTCATGTTGGCGGGATCCTCCGAACGCCAAATTTCGGGGACCCTGGTGATCAGCAGACCACCGCTGAACGCCTCGGAGGGCTCAAGGAAGACGGCGGGGGCGGGGACCCCGTCGAAGAGAACCGAGGCGTCGGGGGTCTCCACGCTGGGAAACATCCCCAGACGGGTGCGCCATGCGACGTCTCCCGCGCTGTTGACCGTGCCGTAGAGCAACAGTTCAGCTCCTTCGGCCGGCGCTTGATCCCCCGCCTCCCATGAGCTGATGGTCGAGATAAACGGGTACACCTGCAGGTAGACGTAATCGGACACCCACACGGGGTTGCAGTAGGACATGTAGTCTTTGCGAGCGGTGGGCGAATAGTAGAGGTTGTTGATGGTGTCAAATCCCCAGATTCCAATGTCTGCGTCTGGGTAGGGGTAGTCGTTGTCAGCGCCGGGTGCATCGCAGGGGGAGTGGGCGCGACCTTGGGTATGCCCAATTTCGTGGACGAAGGTGTCTTGGACGCTCTTCTCTACCTGGACCGTGCCGTCGGTGAGGACGTCGGTGCGCCAGCGACCCGCGGCGACCCGAAGTGAGGGGTCGTCAATGAAGTTGAAGTCATTGACCGCGATGGCTTGTCCATCGATGGCGCCGACACCCGGGACCATGGGGGTCTCACCGCAGGTGCGGATAATTCCGTACCAGTACTCGCCAGAGGGGGCCCCCATCTCCTCACGGGTTTGCGCGAGGAAGTCGAGCATGAAGTCGAAACCATTGGAGACGGAGGTGCTGTAGGTCAACGTGGGCCCGACGGTGATATCGACGTGGTCCGCGGGGTTGTGGGCCAAAAGCCAATCTGACAGCAGCTGGATGTCGAGCTCAGTCGGCGAGGGGGCCTCGGGGCACGCGCTTCCGAGGTCGTGGAAGATGGGGACCAACACCACGTCAATGCCGAGATCTTCGGGCTGAATCCCCAAGAGCGCGGGAGTTGCGGGGGCTTCGACTGCTCCAAACAGCGGCTCCCCCTCCATGCTCGTGTCCTTGTCGAAGAGACGCAGCTGATACTTCATTCCGGGTTGGATGAGCTCGCCCGGGATCGGCGCGAAGATGCTTGAGCCCGGGTCTCCGTCCTCGCTGTCGCCGTTGACCATGAGATTGAAAGAGGTCGATTCTTCAGTGTTGTCGGCGTAGACGAGCCGGACCTCCGCTTCAAGCTCGCGCGGCACCCAGCCCTCTTCCACCTCGAGCATTCCTCGGAGCAGAGTTTTCTTTCCCTTCACGAGGGGCGCGGTGTGAAGGGGGACGTTCTCTGCGCCGTCCCCAACGACGACGCGGACGGCCTGATTGGCGTAGACGTCTCCGATGCGCACGCCGTGTGCGGGGACCCGGTCGTCGACGCCTTCGTCGTCTCCACCTGTCTCACCGACGTCCACGGTGCCCGATTCGTCTTCACCGTCGGCGCCATCCTTCGCGCATCCAAAGGACAGCGAGAGACCAAGGGAGAGGGGGACCACCGTGCGCACGGAAAGACAAACCATGAGCGCACGCTACCCAACATGGGCCCCCTTTGGCAATCATGGGTCCGGCGTCACGCCGCGTCGTCGGCTTAGGAGCCCTCTTGTGCGTCTTCGGAGTCGTGGGTGCCGAGCCAAGTCCCGACTTTGCCCCGGTGGACGCCGAAGACGAAGAAGCCGGAGAGCGCGATGCCGAACAGGGGCCAGAACTGCTCACGGGCGGTGGTCCAAAAGGAAACCGAGGGATCAAACTGCGCGAGGACGCCGTGGGAGCGAGAGATGTAGAAGACCGTACAGCCCGCGATGAAAAGCAAGATCGCGTACATTTTGCTGTGTGTGAGTGAGCCCAGGCGGCCGCGATCATCATCGCGGAAGTGCTCAAGTCCAAACCTCAAGATCGGGTGGACACAAAGATAGGTCGCGGCGTAGACGCCGAGGTTGCGCGGCATCTCGAGCATCATCGTGAACGCGGCGAGCAGACCGAGGCTCACCAGCGAGGTGTACAGCGGCGCCGCGTGCAGCGGGACGTTGTGCAGCTCGGGGCGGCAGCGCAGCACCTTGGAATCACGATCCCGGTATCGGAGGCCCGGCACGCTGTGGGTGGGTCGTCCCCAGCAGCAGCCGTAGATATGGCAACCCAGTCGCCCGAGTGCCTCGCTCAAGGGCATCGTGAACGCGGCGGTATCGAGGAGCAACAGCGGATCGATTCCTTTCATGCTCGCACCGACCAGCATGGCCGACGCGCCGCCGATGATACCCCCTTGAAGCATAAAGCCCGGCTTGAGGATGGCGCGGAGCGGGTTCTTTCGGAGCTCGTCAAGATCGAGCATGAGGCTCGCGAGCCGGCACCCGAGGACGACCGCTGGGAAGACCGCGAACAAAGAGAACCGAGCCATCCATCCTCCATCGCCGCCGGAGTACTCGAGGAACCACGCTCCTTGAGCAAAGCCGAAGAACAGGGCGATGGCCATCATCGGACCGTAGGTAGCGACGACAAATCCCCCCGCACGGAACAGCACCGTGTGGTTATGAATTTGGGTGATCGGCGAATGCCACTTGGGTCCGGACATGGGCGCAGGCTAAAACAAACTGCTGCGTGAGTGCGCTTGGAAATCGTCACGGTTCTGCCACGGGCGCCAACGAACGGGGAGATCCCTGAGTTAAGAGTTGCTCTGCAAGCACATGATATAATGGGGTTATCTGATGCGCATCCAAGTCTATCCTTCCTGGGAGTGCGCAGTCTTGTTCGCGGGCATGTGAGATCGTGACGCCACAACACCCGCGCGTCGGTTCCTCGCTCATGTCGTGGTTAGTGCGTAGGGACGGGAGGGATCACGACCGGTGTCGCGGGCTGCTGCTCGACTTTGGAGATGCAACCGTCAAACTCGACAAACGCGATGCGCGCTTTCGGGAGGGTGAGCAAAAACCGGGTTCCGACGTGACGAACGCTCGCAATCCGGGTCTCGATGTCGTAGCTCAACAAGCTGGCGCGGACAGCGTCGAGGCCGACGCCGCGGCCGCTGACGTCCGTGGCCTCTTCTTTGGTCGAAAACCCGGCATGGAAGAGGAGGTCGATGATCGCGTCGGGACCGTCGGGGTCGGGGTCGGAGGGGGCGAGGACGCCCTTGGCGCGGGCGAGCTCGAGGACTTTGTCCGTGTTGACGCCGCCGCCGTCGTCTCGAATGGCCACCACGATCGCGTCTCCTCGATCCTCAAACTCGAGCCACAGCTTGCCGGCGGCGTCTTTGCCCAGGGCTTCTCGGGCGTCGGGCTTCTCGATCCCGTGGTCGAGGGCGTTGCGAATGGTGTGGGTCATCGCCTCACGGATAAATCCGGAGAGTTCGTTAGGGACAAAGACATCACTGTCACCGAGTGTCTCCGCGAGCGGGACGATCTGCTTACCGAGCTGTTCGGACAGTTCGGCGACCATGTTGCCGTAGCCCGTGAACAACTCGCCGACGGAGGTGACCTCCTCACGCGCGCTCGCTCCGAGCAGCTCGAGCATGGCGTCGATGGACGAGATGGCGGTCTTGGGCTCGTCCTTGATGACAGACTTGACTGCCTCGAGACGCCGTTGGAAGGAGGACAGATCCACGGTGGAGCCGTCGTCTCCGCCGCTGTCACTGAGGAACTCGTCGTGGACCTCCACGTAGCTCCCGATCAACGCGACGCCACCGCCCATGGACTCTTGGATGGTCGCGAGCGTGTCGTCACCGTGCGCTGCGTCGGCGTCCTTGAGGACGATGCACTTGCTCTCAAGCTCGTGTACGTATTTGGAGATGGACTGCATTCCAACTAGCCGCGCGTTGCCTTTAATCGTGTGCAGCTCGCGGCACATGACGACCACATCTTGTGGGTCGTGGCTTTTGAGCCAGTTGGAGAGAGACTCTGCAGCGCGGCCGATGCGTACCGCCATATCCGGGAGGACTTGCCGGACCTCCGAGCGTTTTCCGGAGACCAACTCCATGAGGGCCGCGGTCTTCCGCGAGGCCGCCGCCTGCTGCTCTTCCGCCTGTTTACGCAAGGCGAGAAGCTCAGTGAGGTCCGTCGCGACCACGAGGATCTTCTCGATCATCTCGTCCTCGTCGTACAGGGGCGCGTACTTCAGACCGAACACCCGGTCTTCGCCCATATCTTCGCCAGGGCACGGGTGCTTGTAGTTCCACTCCTGGAGCAGGTTGTAGGCGGCGAGGTCCCATTGAAGGTCGTCCGCGCCGACGAGGGTCTCGAGCAGACAAAGCTGCATTGCCAGGGCCTCGTCGGTGTCTGGGTCCCCCGCGAAGAGCGTATTAGAGATGTCGCTGCCGGTCATGTCGGAGATTCCAAACATGGCCTCGCAGGCGGGGCTTTGACGACCCACGACCTCAAGCTCTTCTCCCACCATGAACACGCCCGCGTCGAGGTTGTCGAGCATTTCTGAGACTTCTTGGTTTACTGCGCGGAGGTCCTTGGTTCGCTCTGCCACGGTCTCTTCGAGGCCTTCATTGATACGCTCAATCTCGACCAAGGAGGCCTCGAGTTTGCCGCGCGCCTCGGTCAACTCGACGTTGCGAACCTTCAGGACCGCGTTCATGCGGGAACGGATCAAACTCGCTCGGACGATGCGGACCCCTAGAAATCCGAAGAACAGGCCGTTGAGCGCCGCGAAGATGAACGGCCAGATATTCTCTTTGGAGAGGAACAGCGGCTTGTTGATCTGGAGTCGGAGTTGTCCGTCCGTGAACGGGATGGAGGAGGAGCCAAAGAGCGCTCCGAGGGGGATGTCTCCGGCCTCCGTGATGTTGTTGACCCGAAACATCCGGCGCGTGCGCTCTCCGACGACGAATGGCCGCAAGGCGCCTTCTAGGAAGGATTCCAAATTGCCGATGGAGGCGTCCGCGTCTTCATCCTCGGTGGTGGGGCCCGCCGCTTCAAATGAGGCGAGGAGCGCAAAGTGAGGATCGGCTCCATCTTTCGCGATCCCCTCCGGTGCGAAGTGTTTGTTGTCGGTCTCAAGCTCCATGATGGCCTTCAATGCTTTGGAGCCGCGGAGCCGCTTGGATTTCTTCTCGCCGTCGTCCCCTTTGGCCAGACGCGTGGCGACGAGAGCCTCCACGTCGATCAATACGCCGACCACGCCTTTTGCCTCCTTAATGCGGTCTTCTTCCTGGGCAGGGACCCGCTGGATCTTGTAGGTTGGAACGAACACTTCGAACTCAAGCTTGCCTGCGATGTTGACGCGAGGGGGCATGGCGACCAGGTCCCCAGTGGCGATCGATTCTTCGATGGCGGTCTTTTGTTCGGGGCGACCGTAGACGTCGAGCCCGAATCTCGTCCGGTCCTCTGAGCCAAGGTCCTTATAGAGGAGGGGGTAGTAGACCGCGCGCTCTGGCGAACGCACGGGCGCGCGGCGGAGGCGAACCTTGCCTTTCTTCGTCACTTTCTCTT
>JBDQGY010000160.1:0-10086 GCA_040265175.1 Nannocystaceae bacterium | reverse complement strand
GAGGGAGGGGGGGACGGCGCATCACGGCGCATCACGGCGCATCACGGCGCATTGGACCATTGGGACTGCGGTCTATTCAACACGCACACCTCAATTGATGGACCGAATTGCAAGCACGGTCTCATGGGTAGAAAATGCTGTTCGAAGGATTGTCGTTAGGCTCGGACTCTTGGAAAAGTCCGAGGATCAGATGGTGTGTCTCGAGGGCCACCGCCACCCAATCCGAGGCGACGCCCTATCTGACACGACGTCGTCTCAGTCCACACATCTCGCTGTGCGCTCGTCGGGGATCATGGTGCCTTCGCCGCAATGAGGGCAGGGCTCCTTCGCCGTCCACGGACGAATCGCGTGGCGTTTGTCATGGTCGCAGGCGAGCGGCTCGACAGGGGCCTTTTTGTCACGTTCCCACGGAGGAGGCGCGTCCAGCACGTCCATCACGTCTTCACATCCCTCGCAATAGATGCTGGTGGTGGTGCCGCTTCGTAACGCCGAGTGCTCCCCCGCGCCATGAAACACAAAGTCACACTTGGAACAGCTCCAATCCATCCACGTTGCCATCTCGCCTCACTTTCTGCGGCGGGGTCGTCCCGCTCACCGCATCTAAACCCTATCGGACCCGCGTGGTCCGAGGGGGCGTACACGGCGGGGTGGGGCAGCTCGCGAGCGTCGCAACGCGTTGACTGGGTACACGATCAGCTCGCCAACCCCTCAACTTCGCGCGAGACTTAACCGCGTATGGCTCCGCGAGGGAGCCATACGTGAAGGTGACGATTGATCAGGGCAGGTCCATGTTGAGGCGGAAGAAGGCCTCGCCCAGATTTCCGCACGCGGTGTTTCCCCACACCCAGGACGCACCGACGGCGTAGAAGGGGGCGGGCCAGTAGGTACCCCAGATGCTCGAGCTGGCGCATGGTTGCTCGGTGAACATGGAGCTGTCGTCGAATCCTACGAGCGTCCATCCTGGGCCAGGGTTGCTGTCGGAGGCGAGCCACTCCCCGTCGCCCGTGTTTGTGGCGAGCACGCCGTCTACGCTCACGCTCGCGATGAACCCGGAGGTTACGCTGTACGTATCGGAGGCAGCGACAGCGAGGGTGTGACAGCCTGACTCGAGGGTGTAGGTGAGGGTGTCGCCGCGAAACCAGTTGTTGGGGTAGGTGGCGTCGGAGGTCACGTCCACGCCGTCGACATACAGCTGGTAGCTGTCATCCGCGGTGAGCATGATGGACACCTCGTAGTCGACGCGATCGGACTCGGGCACGAAGCATGGGTCGATGCACGGCGGCTCCTCGCCCGTTTGGTTGACGTAGTTGTCGTAGAGCATCTGGCAGGACGTGGAGAAGGGATCTTCGAGGTGGCACTCTTGAGCTTCACAAAAAGCCGTGCATAGACCAAAGGCCGCGCCCGAGAGGTCTTGGCAGGGTCCGGAGGTGCCGTGACCGCCGCCGCTTTTGAGGGTGGTCTTCGGCGCGGGCAGCGGGGTTTTCTCGCCTCCGGGTCCGCAGCGGTCACCATCTCCACATCGGGGGGGGGCTTTCTCGCCTCCCGGTCCGCATCGGTCACCGTCACCGCATCGCGGGGGAGTTTTCCCGTTCGTGGGAGGGGCCTTCGCAAGATCACCGCTGGTGTCGGTCTTGGACTCCGCGAGCGATGTCTCCTTGGTGGGTGCCGATTCTGCCTCGGTTCCAGTGAGCGCGGTTGAGCCCGCCGACATGGTGAGGAGGGAGACGGCCACGATGGAGAGGGGCGCCAGACTCAAGGGTACGATGATTTTGCCAAGCACTCATCTCCCTTCGCGGGATGTCATGCGTTTGCGATTCTTTGTCTCGTACATCTAGAATTCGTGGGTGAGGGTCCCTGTCCGTGGACCTTGGGAGTCGATTTCAGGCTTCGTAAACATTCTCAAAATTTGAAGAATAATTCCACAGGCGAATCATCAGCGCGGCGCGCCGACGCAGTGGATGGATGCATCCCAACCTCCTCACCTCCGGAACTCTCACACCTAGAGCAAGCGTTGGCGTCCAGGCGCGTTCCGGATGACCCCGTCGTTGATGAACGTGTCCGCGCACCCATTTCGCTTCCGGAGGGTACGTCGCTCTGCCATGATGACGACATAGTCACCATACGCTCTCCTCGACACTCGATCACTTTCACGCTGGTCCTTGTGCTCGTCGCCGTCGGATGCTCCTCCGAATCAGAGCGCGTAGCGGGACCGCTGGAAGCTGCAGGGGAGAAACTCGCGGACCTCACCTGCCCGTGCCTGGTCGCGGAGGACGCCACCACCACGTTGGAGAAGTGCAAGGAGGGTATGAGCGCGGACCCGAGCTATGAGGCGTGCGTCACCGGGCTCGCGGAGTCCTCGCCCGCGATCCAGGGGTTTCTCGACTGTCAGATAGAGTCCCTGGAATCGATCTATGGATGTGTCGAAGGCATGACCTGCGAGGAGTACTTCCCAGAGGAGGAGTACTTTGTGTGTGATGACGGCACCCAGATCCCCCTCTCATTCCGCTGTGATGATTTCTACGACTGCGACGACTTTAGCGACGAGGCTGGATGCACCTCGTTTGTCTGCGGCGATGGCAGCTCGATCGGTACCGGGAAGATCTGTGACGGGACCGTACACTGCGCCGACGGGTCAGACGAGGCGGGGTGTCCAACGACCTTCGCGGAGTGCCATTTGGACAATCTCCCGTATTGTCCTGAGCTCTCGGAAGAGGAGTGGCTCGCGATCTTCGAGTGCAACTAGGGGAGGGCCTGTGTCCCGAATTTCTGTTCCCGGGGCGCGCGTGGGCGGCCTGCCGTGACGGGGAGCGAGGCGAGGACGGCCCTCAGGCGTCCTCTGCGTCCCAGCTCCAGGCGTCGTATTTGGCGGCGGGCTCAGGACCGGCGAAGACCTGGAGCGCGCGCATTGGGGCGTCGCCGTTTTGGTAGCTCACCACCGCACCGGCGGACATGAACACCGTGGCGCCCGCCGTGATGTCGTGAGCTTGTCCGTCGATGGTGATGGTGCCGCTGCCCTCGAGGACGTGGATGTACTCTTCCGTGGCGTCGGCGTGCTCGGGTACCGCGGCGCCGCTGTCCATGGAGAGCTCCGCGACGAAGGCGTTGGCGCCCCGGGCCAGCACGCGCACGGAGGCCTTGCCCGAGGGGGCGACGGCCCGGCGTGCGTCCGCGGCGGCGACGACTGACGGGGTGACCGGAGCCTCGGATTCCGCCGGTGATGGCGCGGGTTCGGAGGCCCGGGCGACGGGCTCGGGAGTCGCGACAGCGGTGGCGCAGGCGCCGGCGGCGAAGGCGAGGAGGGCGACGAGGGGGAGGGAGGCTCGGGGGCGACGCGAGGACATGGCCGCACGCTAGCGAGGTCGCCGGCGCTTGCCAAGCAGGTCCCGCGTGCTCGCCAGGCAGGTCCCGCGCTCGGCTACAGGGACGCCGGGCGCGGACCCGGATTCGCGGGGGTCCGACGGGAGAGCTGAACGAGCGACTGTGAGTTCGGCTCTCGCCGGGGCTCTCGCCGGGGCTGGGCCTGCGCGTCCTCGAAGAAGAATCGGGGCTCACCAAACGCGGGGCGCAGATCGCTGAGCCACGTCGCTTGGGGGTCGAACTCGGCGAAGAAGGGGCGACCGACCCACGCGGGGTCCCGCGCTTGCAAGAACCGGAGCGCGAACACCCGCTCGCCGCGGATCGTAGGGCTGCCGTCCACCTGCACCTTGCCTGGCCACGCGGACATGGAGGGGCCTCGGACGGTGCGGGCGAGACCCGACACTTGTCGGTAGGCCTCGTCGAAGATCTCTTTGGTGCGCACGAGGGGCAGCTCAAAGTATTGGTGGGGCCCGGTGTCTCGCTCGACAAACATATAGTAGGGGATGGCGCCGAGTCGCACGCCGAGTCGCCACATCTCGGCCCAGGTGTTGGGGTCGTCGTTGATGTGGCGCAGCACCGGCGACTGCATTCGCACGTGCGCACCCGTGGAGCGGATCCGTTGGATCGCGGTCTGGGCGACGGGGGTTGAGAGCTCCCGCGGGTGGGAATAGTGACCCATGATCGAGAGGTGTCGGCCCGACGCAGTCACGCGCTCGAACAATCGCAGCAGATCGTCGGCGTCGGGGTCGCTGACAAATCGATAGGGCCAGTACGCCACCGACTTTGTCCCGATACGGATGTTTTGAACCGACTCGATCTCGAGGAGCGGCGCGAGGTGAGACGCGAGCGAGGACGTCTTCATGACGAGGGGATCGCCGCCGGTGATGAGGACGTCTGAGACCTGCGGATGGGCGCGCAAATAGCCCGTGAGGCGCTCGGGGCTCTTGGACTGAAACTTCATATCGGGCATGCCGACAAACTGTGCCCACCGGAAACAGAAGGTGCAGTAGGCGTGGCAGGTCTGGCCCTGACTCGGAAAATACAGCAGCGTCTCGCCGTACTTGTGTTGCACTCCCTCGAGCGGTTGTCCTTCCCATGTGGGAACGTTGTCGGTCATCTGCCCGGCGGGGTGCGGGTTGAGCCGCGATCGAATCTCCGAGACGACCGCTGCCACGTCGTCCTTGGAGCCTCCCCGGGTGGCCGCCTGTTCGACTCGCTGGAAGTCTTCGTGTTGGAGCATCGCTCCTTGGGTAAACGTGAGCTGAAAGATTGGGTCACTTGGAACGTTGTTCCAGTCGATCAGTTGCTCAATCACGTACTCGTTGGTTCGAAAAGGGAGGACCTGGGACGCGACGTTCACACTGTGCAGCACGTCTTTTGGTAAGCCAGCGCACCGGGGGTGTTCTAAGAAGTTGCGCGCCGTGATGGCTCGATATCGAGGAGAGTTCGTGATGGGATCTTGCATAACTAGAACGATGTGACCGATCGGCTTCTTCGCATGGTGGGTCTTTGCTTGTCCAGCGAGCCGCGCGAAGACCCCGCATCGGGCCTGCACATCGATGGAGCGCCTGTGATGGTGGATCTTTCGGGCGCTCGTTATCACCTCCGCGCACACGCCGGGGGCGCTGTGGACGCCACGGCGCTGAATCGACGCGGATGTCGGCCGCGCTCGACGGCGTTCGTCATCGCTCGGAGGCCCTCACCACAGGCGCCTGCACGCGCGGCGCCACGCGTGACCCCCAAACTTGCGCTGGGAGCCACGCGTGATCCAAGGCGCCGCGCCGAGCGAGTCGTCGGGTGTGTACGTGGGTGACTGACGGGCGTCAGTCTGTGAGCATGCCTGAATGGGGGTCAGCGATGAGGGTCCCCTTGCCGCATTGCGGGCAGGGCTCCTCTACGGACCACGGGCGGACGGTATGCGTTTTGCTCTCGTAACACTCCAGCGGGGCGCCGGGGATCTCTCGCCCGTCCGGGCCCGTGAGTAGGTCCACCACATGTTTGCAGTCTTCGCAGTAGGCGCTGGTGGTGGTGCCGCTCATCAGCGCCGAGTTGTGACCCTCGCCGTTGAATCCAAACTCACAGTTGCTGCAGCTCCATTGTTGGCTGTATCCCATCGACTCTCCATTTCTCGGTGCCTCGCGCGGCTACCGATCTGTATTGTGTCCGCGGCGCGTGGTCCCAGGGGGCGGACGCGAGGTGGCCCACGACCCAATGATTGTTCAAAACGGCATCGCATCTCGGGAACTCGAGTTCCCGCGGAATAAGGAGCGATCAAGAATTGCAGATCTCGGGTGTTGCGTCACGGTCTTTTCCAACCCACGCGTGGCCTGAATGTTGGACGTCCCCGACTATTCATCCTTCGGTGCGCTGCCGTACTCCTGCCAAACAGCCCGTTCGATGACGGAAGCTAGCTTGGAGATTGCGCTCATCTGAAACTGGACCGCCTCGATCGCGCCAGCGAGAGTCTCCAGGCGAAGAGAGTTCTTTTGATCGAAATTGACGAGCTTCATGCCCCAATCCGGGAAGAGGCGCGAGTCGACATCGCGGTCATCACGGAGGAGCAAAACGCTGTCGTGGCGGACGTCTTTTGAAATTTTCTCATACAGCTCGCCAACCGCCGCGTCGGGACCCTCAAGAATTTGAAAGAAAACGCTGCCTGCAGCCAGCATCGCGCCGGTGATTCCAACGTTCACGTTGTTTCGAGCCGACACTTCAGCAATCTCGTTGATCTCTGATGGTGTCAGATCTCTTGAAAAAACGCTCGCATACTTAAGTCGACGCATGCGGAACCCTACCACGCTCAATGTTGGGGGCTGGTTCCGACAAGAGTGAGACGGCGTGCCAGCCATACCTATCCCACTGTGTCGCGGTCATTGGAAAAACAAACGATAGAGCTTTGAGTTCGTTTAGGGATGGTTAGCGGATGTTTTGGTGGGGGTTTACGGTCGATTGTGAGGAGTCCTCGTGGAGACAAGATGGTCTGTTAAGACTTGGATGGGTCAGGGGTGTAGGAGCGTTGGATGGGGTGTTTGGGATGCCACGTTGACGGGCGGTCAGGACCACGTTTCAATCACCTCGCGCTACGAAAGAAAAAACCTTGGCCAAGTCGTCCACTCTTTATCGTTTTCAAATCGAGCTCGCGGATATCGACCGAGGAATCTATGAGAGCCTCGATCTCCGGGTCGCGCAGCATCCTTCGGAGGACGCCGAGCGGATGGTCGTGCGTGTGTTAGCCCGGGCCTTGGCCCATGAGGACGGGCTGGAATTCGGGCACGGGCTCTCCAACGCCGAAGATCCTGCGCTGTCCCTGCGCTCTTTGACCTCCGAAATCGAGATCTGGATCGACGTCGGGGCTCCGGGCGCCGAGCGACTCCACCGGGCCAGCAAGCGGGCCGAGCGCGTGTTGGTGTTCACCCATAAGCTCGAGACTGCGCTCCGAAAAGAATGGTCAACTCGGAGTATTCATGGGGCCGATGGGATCGAGATTTATCGTCTCGATCCCTCGATGATTTCGGTGCTCGCGGAGGGACTCGCACGGAACGTGACCTGGTATCTCACCGTTCAAGACGGAGACCTTAGCGTCTCCAAAGGCGAGGTCAGCGTGGAGGGATCAGTGCAGAAGCTGAGCCTGGCCGAGTTTTTGGCTTCCGAGAGCTAGGGCGTGCGCGCTGGCCCGCGCGGGCCGAACGGTTCAAAACGGGATGTCGTCGTCTCGGAAAGAGTTGCCCCCGTTGGGGCTCTCGGGGAAGGGGACATCGTCGAAAGGCGGGGCGTCTTGGCCACCGCCCATCGGGCCGGCGTCGGCCTGAGCTTGGGCCGCGTTCTCGATCTTCCAGCCGTGGATGCTGACGAAGTACTTGACCTCGCCACGGGGGCTCTTCCACTCGCGGCCGCGTATATCGATTTGAACACGGACCTGGTCTCCGACTCGGTAGCCGTCGAGGAGACCGATCTTGTCCTGCGTGAACTCGACCAGGATTTGCTGCGGATATTTGCCCTCGGTGGTGAGCACGAGCTCGCGTTTGCGGAAGGAGGCGCTGACCTCCTTGGTGTCCATCATGACCTTGATATTGCCGGTGAGTTCCATGGGGTGCTGGGTCACAGGCTGCTGCTTCGAGCCGGACAAGTCAACTGGACGCGCGCATCAACCGACGGGATGCTGCTCAAGGTCCTCGCGCATCCGGTGCTAAGAGGCCTCGCGTAGGCGCCGGCGCCGCTCACGAATCGAGCGCCAGCGCGCATGCAAGGGCGGCGTGGGCGAAGTCAGCGGAGGACTCGACAACGTCGCGGGGGACTGTTGAAGTGCGGGGCCATGTCGTCGCCGTCGCTATTTGAACCGCTCTCTTTTCGCCGCGGACCTCCCATGAAAAACCGCTTCATGCTGGCGCCCATGACCAACCTCCAGAGTCACGAAGACGGGGCGCTGTCGGACGAGGAGTTTTGCTGGCTCACCAAGCGCGCGGAGGGGGGCTACGGCATGACCATGACCTGCGCCTCCCACGTCCACGCGCTCGGCCAGGGGTTCGAGGGGCAGCTCGGTTGCTTTGACGACGGCCACGTCGAGGGCCTGGGCCTGCTCGCGTCCGCGATTCGCGAGGCGGGCAGCCTGTCGAGCGTGCAGCTGCACCACGCGGGCATGCGCTCGCCGGCTCAGATCATTCGAGAGCGGCCCTTGTGCCCCTCGGAGAACCTGCGCTCGGGAGCGCGGGCGCTCTCCATCGAGGAGGTGCGCGATCTGGTCGAGGCCTTCGTGCGGGGGGCGGAGCGGGCCGACGAGGCCGGGTTCGACGGGGTGGAGGTTCACGGCGCCCACGGCTACCTGGTGTGCCAGTTTCTCAGCGCGGAGATCAACACACGCGAGGACGACTACGGCGGATCCCTCGAGAATCGGTCCCGGTTCTTGTGGGAGATCATCGCTGGTATTCGCGCCCGCTGTCGCCCCGACTTCCAGGTGGGGGTGCGGCTCTCGCCCGAGCGCTTTGGGATGCGCCTGCCAGAGGTGCTCGCCGTGTCGCAGCGCCTGTTCGACGAGGGCAACATCGACTACCTCGACGCCTCGCTGTGGGACGTGTTCAAGGAGCCGGAGGCGCCCGAGCACAAGGGGCGCACGCTGCTGTCGTATTTCCTTGAGCTTGACCGAGGCCACACGCGCCTCGGCGCCGCAGGAAAAATAGAGACCGCCGCTCACGCCCGCGAGTGCCTCGACCAGGGCCTCGACTTCGTCACGCAAGGACGCAGCGCCATCCTTCATCACGACTTTCCTCACCGCTGCGAGGCCGACCCCAACTTCACGCCCGCGCCGCTCCCCGTCACGCCCGCGCACCTCGCCGCGGAGGGGTTGAGCCCCACCTTCGTCAACTACATGCGACGGTGGGAAGGCTTCGTGGCAGGCGATGAAGTCTGAGAGAAAGTGGCCCGCCGCGCATCGGCCGGAGTGGCAGCCAACGCATACCTCGGGGGGTCGGGTCCACCGCGGAGGGGCGGGATCGCCCCAGCACATACGAATGTTTTCAAAATCGTCTGCCGGTACGAAGGGACCTTCGATGGCATTTCCACACCTGCAAGATCTGGGGGACGTGATGGAACCGGAGAACGCTCCGGAGAAATCGTGCACCTATCTCTATGTTCATCCGTCGCTGCGTGAAGTGTCCGCTCCCAAGCGCGGCCGCGAGCCTCCAGGGTCGGCAGCCTCGCGGCCGGAGGGCAGTCGCTGGGAGCGCCTGATCGCTAGGGTGCTCGCGGACAACAAGCCCAGTTGAGCACGCCAGGGCGCCCGCGCGAGTAGGGGCTGTAGACCAGGTAGCTCGCGCCGGCGTCGTCGTCCGCGCCGGGGGTGCTCGCGAGGATGTCGCCGTTTCCATCACCGTCCACGTCTCCGGTGGCGTGTACCCGCCCGAGGAAGCGATCTGCGCTCGGACCAAGCAGCGTGACGCTCGCGTCTCCTAGAGAGGTCAGGGAGTCCTCGGAAGACGGCGAGAGGTCACTCCCAAAGAACAGCGACAGCTTCCCGGCGTTGGTCGCGAACTCGTTACTCCCGTGGGCGCTGATCATGACATCTGCCAGGCCGTCGCCGTCGACGTCGCCGGTCATGCTGAGTGACGCGCCGCTGAATTCGAGGAGCGTCTCGCCTGCGAACCCGTAGGTCGCGTCGTTTTCGTCTAGCGTGGCGGACTCGGGCGCGACGGGGAGGTCACCACCGAGGAACAAGAACGAGCGGCCAGCGGAAGAGTCGAGCGGGGCGTCGTAGCCGATGGGCCACAAGAGATCGGACAAGCCGTCGCCGTCCACATCCACCGCGGGGGCGAGCGATTATCCGACGTGTGCGCCCCCCGTGCTCCCGGAGAAGGTGACATGGGCGTAGAGCCACGCGGCGTAGCTCCCTTGTGGCCACACGGTCGAGATAGTCTGGCCCGTGACCAGGTAGGCGCGCCCTCCTGCGGTGGCAGCTTCGGAGTTCCGCGGGCCGCCGAGCAAGAGGTCGGCGAAGCCGTCACCGTCCACGTCTCCCGCCGGTGAAGGGTCCCATCCCAGGCGATCACCCTCGGCGCCAAAGAACAAATAACCGGAGCCACGGTAGCTCTCCTGCAGCACCCCGGGCGCCGCGCCTGCGAGCCACTCGCCGACCGCGAGCTGGACAGCGCCCGACGACGTTCCATTCTCGTGTATTCCGGGCATGCCGAGCAGGAAGTTATCGCCGCCGCCGCCGTCCACGTCTCCCGCCCACGCGAT